>DATBRU010000001.1:0-14779 GCA_036560105.1 Candidatus Limnocylindria bacterium
GATGATCGTCGTCATCCTCAGCGCGGTCTACATGCTCTGGATGTTCCAGCGCGTCTTCTTCACCGTGCCGTCCGACTGGATGCGCCGATGGTGGCCGTCCCTGCGCGACATGAGCCGCGGGGAGTGGCTCGCGCTCACGCCGCTCGTCATCCTCGTCGTGGCACTCGGCGTGTACCCGATCCCGGTGCTCGACATGATCGCCGTGCCGGTCGATCGGATCATCGAGGCGGTCAACGGTGCCGGGCTGACCAGCTTCGGGCCGCCGTGGTGAGGCGCTGATCGATGCCGATGGTCGACGACCTCGTCACGCTGCTTCCGGAGCTCGTCCTCGTGGGGCTGGTCCTGCTCGTCCTGACCGTGGACCTGTTCCTGCCGCGTCGCGACAAGTGGCTCCTGACGCCGCTCACCGTCGCCGGGCTGCTCCTGGCGGGTGCGGCGTGCATCGCTGTGTGGGGCACGAACCGCACCGTCTACGAGGGGTTCTACGTCGTGGACGACATGTCGACCTTCCTGAAGGCGTCGACGATCGTCATCGGCATCCTGAGCGCGCTCTTTGCGCCGGCCTACCTGGTCTCGCGCCGCATCCCGCTCGGCGAGTTCTCGACGATCCTTGTCTCGGCGCTGCTGGGCATGTTCATCCTTGCCTCGAGCAGCGACCTCGTCACCCTGTTCCTCGGCCTCGAGCTGATGACGATGCCCTCGTACCTGCTGGCCGGCCTGCACAAGACCGACCGCTACAGCAATGAGGGAGGTCTGAAGTACTTCCTGCTCGGCAGCTTCGCCAGCGCGATCCTGCTGTTCGGGGTCGCCTGGATCTACGGCCTGACCGGAACCACCAGCATCGCGGGAATCGCCACGGCGCTCGAGGGGCAGATGAGCGGCGCGATCCTCGTCGCCATCGGCTTCCTCACCGTCGGCGGCACGTTCAAGATCGCGGCCGTTCCGTTCCACTACTGGACACCCGATGCCTACCAGGGCGCGCCGACGCCGATCACCGGGTTCCTCTCCGCGGGCCCCAAGCTGGGCGCCTTCGCGCTCCTCATCCGCGTCTTCGCCGAGGCGCTGGCCCCGCTGCGAGCGGACTGGCTGGGAGTGTTCCTGGTCCTGACGGTGCTGACCATGACGGCCGGCAACATCGTGGCGCTCACCCAGGTCAACGTGAAGCGCATGCTCGCGTACTCGAGCATCGCCCATACCGGCTACATCATGGCCGGGCTGGCGGCGTTCGCCGCGGCGGACGATCCCGAGGTCGCGGCGCAGGGCATCCAGGCCGTCCTCTTCTACGTCCTGGGCTACGCCGTGATGAACATCGCCGCGTTCGCCGTCGTCGCCATGCTCCAGCGCGACCCGAACCGCTACGGTGGCCTCAACTCGTTCGCCGGACTCGCCTCGCGCGCACCGTGGCTTGCGGCCGCCATGACCGTCCTGCTGCTCAGCCTGACCGGGATCCCGCCGACGGTCGGCTTCTTCGCGAAGCTCTTCGTCATGCTCGCCTCGATCGATGCCGGGCTCGCCTGGCTGGCGGTGATCATCGGCCTCAACGCGGCCCTCGCGGCCTTCTACTACCTGCGGGTGGTCGTGTACATGTACATGCGCGACCCCGAGCCTCAGCCCGCCGCCATCGACTCCTCGCCGTTCGGCACCCTGGCCCTGGTGCTCTCGGTCGCGGGCGTGCTGATCCTCGGGATCCTGCCCGGCGCGATCCTGGAGCTGCTCGAGGTGTCGACGGCGAGCCTCTTCTGAGGCCGCAATGACCACCGATTCCAACGGAGACCTTGTCGAGGCGGCGACGGCGCTGCTCGGCGACCGGCGCCTGATCATCGCCACCAACCGTGGTCCCGTGAGCTTCGCCTCGGGAGCCGATGGTCGCCTGCGGCCGCGTCGTGGCTCGGGCGGGCTCGTCACCGCCCTCGGCCAGGTCGGTCGTCACGTGCCGCTGACCTGGATCGCGGCGGCGATGAGCGAGGGAGACCGGCGGGCGGCCGCGGACCCGAAGCTGCTGCGGGACGTCACGGGCGGTGACAACGTCCGGCTGCGCTTCGCATCGGTCGACCGCGCCGTTTACGAGCAGGCGTACAACGTGATCGCCAACCCGTTCCTGTGGTTTCTCCAGCACCAGATGTGGAACCTGCCGGAACGCCCGAACATCGACGCCGGGGTCATGCGCGCCTGGGAGCGCGGCTACGTCGAGCTGAACCACGCCTTCGCGCGCGCCATCCTGGAGCAGGCTCGCGGCGACCGCCGGCCGCGCGTCATGCTCCACGACTATCACCTGTACCTCGCGGCGGAGCCGATCCGGAAGGCACGCCCGGAGGCGCTGCTCAGCCACTTCACGCATATCCCGTGGCCGCCATCGTCGATCTGGCTGACGATCGCGCCATCCATCCGCGAGTCGATCGCCGTCGGCCTGCTCGCCAACGACATTGTCGGTTTCCAGACGGAGCGCTACGCCCACAACTTCCTGCGCATGGTCGAGTCGTTCGTGCCCGACGCCAGGGTCGACTACGACGCCTCCACGGTCCGGCATCGCCGGCGCGTGACGCACGTGCGGACATACCCGATCTCGATCGACGTGGAGGCCACCCGTCGCGTTGCCGGCTCGCGCGGAGCCCGGCGTCGTGCCGCGCAGCTCTCCGCGACGACACAGGAGCGAATCATCGTCCGGGTCGATCGCCTCGAGCCCTCCAAGAACATCGTGCGCGGCTTCCTCGCCTACGAGGCGCTCCTCCAGCGTCATCCGCGCCTGCGCGGACGGATCAGCTTCCTCGCCTTCCTCGTCCCATCGCGCACCGGCCTGCGGGAGTACGGGCACTACGGGCGGCAGGTGCAGGATGCGGTCGACCGGATCAATGCGCGGTTCGGCCGCGCCGAGTGGCGTCCCGTGCAGATCTTCTACGAGAACGACTATGCCCAGGCCCTGGCCGGGCTCTCGATCGCCGACGTCGTCCTCGTCAACCCCCTGGTGGACGGGATGAACCTGGTCGCCAAGGAGGCGGTCATCGTCTCCGAGCGGGACGCGGTGCTGATCCTGTCGGAGACCGCGGGCGCGTTCGACCAGATGGCCGATGGCGTCCTGGCCGTGGCGCCCGCCGACGTGGCCGGCACGGCCGAAGCGCTGGCGCGGGCACTCACCATGGAGCCGGACGAACGGCGCCGGCGCCTCGCGCGTCTGCGACGCGGCGTCGAGCGCGAGGATATCGGCTGGTGGCTTCGGCGCCAGCTCACCGACCTGGCCGAGCTGACCGGCTGAGGGGCGTCTGGCCTCAGCCTGCGAGGGCGGTCAGGAGCGCCGCAGCCTCGCCCGGGTCGGCGATGGTCAGGTCAGCGGCGGCGTGGACCTCGGGAGGCACCTCATCCTCCCCGGCACCGACCGCGATGATCGCGGCCCGCAGACGACCGGCATCGCGCAGCTCGCGCACCGCGGAGAACATGTCGAGGTCGGTGACGTCGTCCCCCATCACGACAACGCCGCGCAGGCGGTAGCTCTCGACGATCGCGCGAACGGCGGCACCCTTGTCGCCCAGCCCGACCGGCCGCAGCTCGACGCTCATGCGTCCCCGCCTGACCTCGATCGCCGGGCCGGGATCAGCGATGGCGGCGAGCACGGCGGCGCGGGCGTGCTCCGGATCGGCCGCGGCACGAAGGTGGACGGTGGCCGAGAGGCCCTTCTCCTCGACCATCACGCCGGAGAGCAAGGGGACGCGCGCGAGGACGGTCGCCAGGGCATGCTCCACATCGCTCGCGATCGTGGGCAGCACGGGCACCATTGCGCCAGGCTCGAGCCACTCGGTGCCGTGGTTGCCGACGACGAGCAGCTCGGGAACGCCGACCAGACGCCGCGCATCGGTGGCCGCGCGACCGGTGATGACCGCGACGACCGCGAGCCGCGCCGCGAGCGCCGTCAGTGCGGACGCGGCGCCGTCGGCCAGGCGCGCCTGGCCGGGATCGTCGACCATCGCTGACAGCGTGCCGTCGATATCGGTCAGGAGGCCGCCGGGCGCATCGGCAAGCGCGTCGCGCGCCAGCGCCAGGGCACGCACCAGCGTCGGCGAGATGTGGCGGCTAGACTCCGGCACGTGAAGCGTCTCTCCTCCTGGGCGCTCCCGGTCCTGCTGGGGGTCGCGGGGCTGGCCCTCATCATTATCGGGTCCATGGACCTCGGATCCGACGCGTCTCCGAGCCTGCCGCCGATCCTGACGCCGACCCCGATTGCGCAGGCGAGCGCGACGTCGGAGCCGACCGCGAGCGACCCTCCGCCGGGAAGCGCGTCACCCGCGCCGACCGCGACACCGCTCCCCGATGACGTGACCGCGGAACAGCTCGAGGTGCCGTCGGTCGGGCTCAACGTCCTGGTGAAGCAGTCGACGAGCGCCGAGACCGACAGCTTCCCACCGGACGACGCGGCCTACATCCTCCGCTCCGGGCACCAGCCGGGGCGCAACCAGAACTCGTACATCTTCGCCCACGCGCTCAACTCCCTCTTCAAGCCGCTCTGGAACGTCCAGGTCGGAGCGGAGGTGCTGGTCCGGATGTCGGACGACAGCGTCCTGCGCTACACGGTGACCGAGGTGCGCCCGAACGTCCCGTGTCCTGACCCGAACGCGGACCCGGCGCTCGACCCGCCGAACCCGCCCCTCGCCCTCCAGATCCACGACGACTGCGAGGCGGGCGCCTCGTGGACGTGGGACACCCCCTACGAGCGGCTCACGCTCCAAACCTCGCAGGGCTTCAATCGCAACTGGGGCGAGCTCGTGGTCATCGCGCGCCCGACCTGGTGAGGCGATCGATACATCGGCCGATCGGCACCGGAACGGCATTCCGCGCGTGGTTTGACGGTTGTATCGGACGCCATTGAGCACGATGTGCGCGCCGGCGCGCGATTCGTGCTCGCGCCTGACCGATGTGGCACTCAAACCGCGCCCGAAACGGCCCTGGCGTGAAGATTGACCGACCTATCGGTCACGCGGCCGGATCGGGCCGGGACGCCGATCGCCCGCGGACGAACCAGGCGGGCACGAGCGTGACGACCGCGACGGCCAGCGCGATCACGAACACCATGCCCAGCACGTCGGCCGCCTCGCTCTGTGACCACGCCTCGAGCACGGCCACGAGCGCGAGCGACGTGTGGGGGTCGACGCCAACGAACTCGGGGTGACCGAGCTCGCGCACCAGCCGGTCCCGCAGCACAGGGTCGGCGATGAGCGCCGAGAGCTCGTCGATCCGCTCCTGGCCGATCGAGGTCAGCAACGCCAGTCCGATGCTCATCCCGACCGTGCGCGTCAGCTGGAGCATGGCGCTCGCCACTCCGTAGGCACCGGCACCCGCTGCCTCGACTGCGGCGGTGGCGCGTGGCGAGACCGTCAGGCCGAACCCGGCACCGAACACGGCGAGGTCACGCACCAGCCGGTCCACCTCGGCGGAGGCGCCCCAGCCGGTGGCCAGCCACAGGCCGAAAGCGCTGAGGGCCACGCCGGCGACGGTCACCAGCCGCTCCCCCAGCCAGCCGGACAGGACGCCGCCAACCAGCGCGCCGGCCGCGATCGCCACGGTGAGGGCGGTGAGGGCGGTGGCCGAGTCGACGTCGGTCCCGAACAGCACGCGGTTCACGAAGACCGGGCCGCCGATGATCGCCGTCGCCAGCGTGTACCCGGTGAGCAGGCTGACGAGGTTGGCCGCGCTGAAGGCGCGATCCGCGAACAACCGCAGGTCGATCAGCGGCGAACGGGCGCGGAGCAGCCAGGCGACCAGCGCCGCCATGCCGATGCCCGCGGCGGCCAGACCGCCGATCACCAGGGGCGAGCCCCAGCCCTCGGTGCCGGAGATGGTGAGGGCCCCGACGCCGGCCGCCAGGACGAAGCTCAGGAGGACGGCGCCAACGAGGTCGATCCGGCCCCGCACGCGTGGCGTCTCGATCCCGCCGACCACCACGTAGATGATCAGCAGCGTGACGATCCCGATGGGCACGTTGAGCAGGAAGATCCACTGCCACGCCACGACGTCGAGCCGCGGGATGGGCAGCCCGAAGTTCAGGAGCACCCAGGCGCCGTATGCAGGCCCGATGGCCATGCCGATGTAGGTCGCGGCCCCCTCGACGCCCAGCGCGGCGGCCCGTGCCCGACCGGTGAACAGGTGGCTGGCCAGGGCCATCGACAGCGGCACCAGCGCCCCGCCGCCGAATCCCTGGACGACGCGGAACGCGATGAGCCAGCCGAGCGTGTCCTCGGGGCCGGCCAGCCGTGAGAGCCCGGCGCCGGCCGAGCCGATGATGAACAGCACCAGCGCCACGGTGAAGAGGCGCCGCGCGCCCCACAGGTCGGCCGCGCGGCCGGCGACCGGCATCGCCACGACGTAGGCGATGAGGTAGGCGTTCACGATCCAGCTGACACGGGCCAGGTCGTTCCAGCCGCCGATATCGGCCACGATCGACGGCAGCGCAATCGCGACGACCATGAGCTCCGCCCCACCCAGCAGCACGCCGAGGCTGGCGCACACGAGAGCCGCCCACGCCGCCGCGGGATGGACCCTCAAAGCTCGGCGCGCTCCATCGCCGCCCGGGCGATGACGAACAGCACGGCGGTCTGGATGAGCCCCACCCCGGCCGCGCGCAACGCGTCGGGGAGGACCTGGCCAGGCGACGCTAGCCTCGAGAGGAGCAGGTACCCCGCACCCGGCACCGAGGTGGATCCCCCCGAGGCGAGCAGGATCGCCGCTCCCGACAACGCACACAGGGCCGCGGCCACCACCGCCGCGGGAACCGGTGCGAGGAGCGCTCCAACCGCCAGCCCCAGCGTGATGGCCGCCGCGGCGGTCGTGGCCACGGCGATGACGGCCACCCAGTACGCCGCGGGATCGAGGTCGATCGCCATCCCCTGCGTGATGAGCCAGGCGAGCGCGGCGGATGCCGCGATGCCGCCCGTGGCGATGATCGTGATGCCGAGGAGCCACCCGCCGAGATAGGTGACCCGCGAGACGGACCGCGTGATCAGCCAGCCGGCTCTGCCGGCGGCGCGCTCATGCGCCAGTGTCCACGCGGCAACGGCCGATGCCACGACGGTGGCCACGCCGAGGCCGAGCGCCACGCGATCGAGGGTGACGGCGGGCGACGTGGGAAGGAGGACGACCACGGCGCTCCCACCGGCGAAGGCGACCAGGAGGATCAGGAGGCGGAACGTCATCCACAGCTCGCGCAGGGCGACCCGGGCGACCAGCAATGACTGGCTCATTGGGCGGCGGCCGCGATCCGCGGGCCATCGGCCCGGCCGGCGGCGACGAGCCTGTCGGCGAGGGCCTTCACACCGAGCATGCTCAAGGGGAGGCCCGCCTCGTCGAGCTCGCTGACCGGGACCATCAATGCCACCTGACCGGCCCGAAGCAGAGCGACATGGCTGACCAGACCGGCCTCGGAGGCGGGATAGCGGCTGGCGATGACGATCGTATGGCGCTGACCCGGCAGCCGCAGCAGCCGGGTCCGCTCGTGCGTGTCGAGGGCTCGCAGCGGCTCGTCGAGCAGCAGCACCTCCGGATCGGCGATGAGCGCGGCGGCGAGCCCGGTGCGCTGGAGCAGCGGCGGCCCGCCGCGGTGGATCGGTCGGTCGGCCGCCGCCGACGTCACGCCGGCCCACGCCAGCGCGCGGTCGGTCCGCGTGGACGCCTCGTCGTGAGGCACGTCGAGCAGGTCCGCCGCGAGCGCCACGGCCTCGCGCGGGGACATCCAGCGCGGGATGCCCGGCTCTGGACCGAGGTGCGCCACGCGTCGGCTCCAGCCACGGCCCGATCCGTCGGCCATGCCGGCGATCTCGATCTTGCCGCCGTCGCGGCGTGAGAGGCCCGCCAGGACCCGCACCAGCGTCGAGGCGCTGGCTTCGGGGTCGGAAACGACCAGCAGGCGCGTCCCCACGGGAACCGACAGGGTGCAACGGCGGAGCAGCGAGCCGCGGGACAGCGCGGTGATCGTGATCGCCGACGGACGGAGGATCTGGTTGGCGGGATCGTTCCACAGCACGTCGGGAGTCGAGCTGGTCAGCGACGCACCTCCTGCTGTGGTCCTCCGATCTCGGCGGGGCCGATCCTAGCATCTTGACAGCGGCGAGCGCGTGCGTACCATAAGCAACTCTACATATAAGCCGCTATTTGATAAAGATGCACTCGGCTGTAACGCCTCACGACACCCACCTCGAGCACGACCTGCGCCGGCTCCGCACCCTGTACCGGGCCCTCGGCGACGAGACCCGGCTTCGCATGATCGGCCTTCTCGCGGAGATTGGCCCAATGCCCGTGAACGAGCTCTCGTCGCGGGTCGGGCTCTCCCAGCCACTCATCAGCTGGCACCTGCGCATCCTGCGCCTGGCCGGGCTGGTCGACACGCAGCGCCAGGGACGCACCACGATCTGCCGGCTGCGGCTCGCGGCGTTCGAGGAGCTGCACGACGCGGAGGCGCGCCTCGTGGGCGGCACGGCCGGCGTCGCGAGCGAGCCCACGGCGCCGGGGACGGTGGCCGATGTCAGCTAGCCCTCAGAGCGCCCAGGGACCGACGCGCAGCGCGTCGGTCTTCTCGGCCAGGTTCAAGCAGACGGGGCGCGCCTTCCTCTCGCCCCTCATCCGGCTGGCGATGGCGCTGCACCTGACGCCGAACACGATCACGGTCATCGGCCTCGGCATCACCATCGTCGCCTCGGTGCTCATCGCGAACGATCTGCTGATCATCGGGGCGGCGCTGCTGACCTTCGGGTCGCTCCTGGACGCGGTCGACGGCGGACTTGCCCGCGCGCAGGGAAGCGGCACCGCGTTCGGAGCCTTCTTCGACTCAACGCTCGACCGCAGTGGCGAGGGAATCGTCTACATCGGCATCGGCGTGTGGATCCTGTCCAGCCAGCCGGAGCCGATGCTGCCGCTGCTGGCGCTCATGATCGCACTGGCCGGCTCGTTCCTCGTCAGCTACGCTCATGCGCGCGCCCAGGGCATCGGCCTCGAAGCCGAGGTCGGGCTCGCTCCCCGGACCGAGCGGCTCGTCTTCGTCATCGCGGGCGTCGCCCTCGCCGGATTCGGCTTCGACATCGGGCTCATCGTGGCCCTCGTCCTCATCGCCGCACTCACCGTGATCACCGTGATCCAACGCATCTGGCACGTCTGGCGCCTGAGCCAGGCGGTCACCGACTCAAAGGAGAACTGATCATCGTGGCTTCCTCGAACGGCAAGGCCGCCTCCAACGGGCATCGGCCCGCAGACGGGACCGTCCGCGTCGCCATCGTCGGCGTCGGCAACTGCGCCAGCAGCCTGGTCCAGGGCCGCTACCACTACGCCGATGCGCGCGACGGCGACTTCGTGCCGGGCCTGATGCACGTCAACCTCGGCGGCTATCACGTCCGCGACATCGAGTTCGTTGCCGCGTTCGACGTCGATCGCAACAAGGTCGGCAAGGACCTGTCGGAGGCGGTCTTCGTCGAGCCGAACAACACGTACCGCTTCGCCGATGTGCCGCACCTCGGCGTGACGGTCGAGCGCGGAATGACCCACGACGGCCTCGGCAAGTACCTGAGCGAGATCATCGAGCCGGCACCCGGTCCGACCGCCGACGTCATCGGCATCCTCAAGGAGCGCAAGGTCGACGTCCTGGTCAGCTACCTCCCCGTCGGATCCGAGCTCGCCACGAAGTGGTACGCCGAGCAGGCCATCCAGGCCGGCGTCGCCTTCGTCAACGCGATCCCGGTCTTCATCGGCCGCGAGCCGTACTGGCAGCGCCGGTTCGCCCAGGCGGGGCTCCCGGTCATCGGCGATGACATCAAGAGCCAGGTCGGCGCAACGATCACGCACCGGGTGCTGACGCGCCTGTTCATGGATCGCGGCGTCCGGATCGATCGGACGTACCAGTTGAACTTCGGCGGCAACACCGACTTCCTCAACATGCTCGAGCGGGAGCGGCTGGAGTCGAAGAAGATCAGCAAGACGAACGCTGTGACGAGCATGATCGACTACGACATCGGCGATGAGGACATCCACGTCGGACCATCGGACTACGTGCCGTGGCTCAAGGACCGCAAGTGGTGCCACATCCGCATGGAGGGCACCACCTTCGGGGATGTGCCGCTCAACCTGGAGCTCAAGCTCGAGGTCTGGGACTCGCCCAACAGCGCCGGCGTCATCACCGATGCGATTCGCTGCGCCAAGCTCGGCCTCGATCGCGGCCTGGCGGGCACGCTGGTCGCCCCGAGCTCGTACTTCATGAAGAGCCCGCCGCATCAGATCCACGACGACATCGCCTACAACCGGGTCGAGGCGTTCATCCGGGGCGAGGACAACGAGACGCTGGTCGGGACGGAGAAGGCGGCGTCGCGCCGCACCAAGAAGGGGGCCCCGAAGCTCGAGAAGGCGAAGGTCGCCGCGGTTGAGATCGGCTAGGGCGGCGGTCGGCACCCCCGACCGAGCCGCGCCGGCCGTGCCCGAGCGCCGGCGCGAGCTGGCGACCTACTGGGCCTATCGCTTTGGCGAGCACGTCATCAACGCGCTGCCGCGGGGCATCGTGCTGCCGATGGCCGCCTCGGTGGGCAACGTCGCCTACGACCTGGCCGGCGGGAAGCGTGACCTGATCCGCGACAACCTGGCGCGCCCGATGGGCCTGCCGGCCGACGATCGGCGCGTCGGTGCGGCGGCTAGGCGAGCATTCCGCAACTACGCCAAGTACCTCGTCGACATGATGCGGCTCGGCCAGATGAGCGAACGCGAGGCCACCGAGCTGGTCCGAATCGAGGACATCGGGGTCCTGCGCATCGCACGCGCCGAGGGCAAGGGCGTCCTGCTGTGCACCCTCCATGTCGGTGGGATGGACCTCATCGGCGCCGCGCTCACCGCCGAGGGCGAGAGCCTCCACGTCGTGGCCGACGACACGACGTACGGGAGGCTGTACGACCACCTCGAGGCGGCCCGCGCCCGGCAGAACATGTTCCTCATCGGCTGGCGCAACCTGCGCGGCATCTTCCGCGCCCTGCGCGATGGCGAGAACCTCGTGCTGTTCTGTGACGGCGGCTACCGGCGCGGCGACGTGCCGGTCGTGCTGTGCGGCGAGCCGACCACGCTCCCCGTCGGACCGGCGACGCTGGCCGCCAAGTCGGGCGCACCGATGATGGCCGTCGTCAGCCGTCGCACCCGTGACGACCGGTTCACCGCTGCGGGCCTGCCCGTGATCCACTGCGCCAGCACCGATCCGGCCGAGATCTTCCGGGCCACGCAGGCCGTGGCCGACGAGCTCTCGACCATCCTGGCCGAGGATCCCGGGCAGTGGTACATGTTCCGGCCGGTCTGGCCACAGACCGACGCCGATCGCGCCCACGCGCGCGCGGCGCTCGATGCGGCTCGCCGCGGCGAGGACTGGACCCGGATCGACGCCTGATGCTGCTGCGGGTCGCGCTCGAGATCGCCGATCGCATCGTCAACGCGCTGCCGGCGCGGGTGGCATACGCCGCCGCCGATCTCGCCGGCGACGCATGGCGACGCTTCGCCCCCGACCGGCGCCGATTCGTCGCGGCCAACCTGGCGCGGGTGTGCGCCGCCACCGGTCGTCCGACGCGGGGACCGGCCTTCACGGCCCTGGTGCGCGACGCCTTCCGTAACCACGCGCGCTACTACGCCGAGCTGCTGCGCACCCCCCACTACGACACCGCGGAGCTGGACCGAATCGTCGCGGTGCCGGCCTGGGACACCTACGAGGCGGTGCTCCGCGCCGGTCCGACCATCATCGTGAGCCTGCACCTGGGGAACTTCGAGCCCTTCGCCGCGTACCTTGCCGCGAGGGGCCTGCCTCCCATGGCCCCGGTCGAGGAGATCGAGCCGCCCGCGCTGTTCGAGTTCATCACCTCGAGGCGGGGTGGCGGCGCGGCGGAGTTCGTCCCGCTGCGCAACGCGCGGAGCGCCCTGAGCCGGCGCCTGCGCGAGGGCGGGTTGGTCGGCGTGCTCGGTGATCGCCTCATCGGCGGAGGGACAGGGGTGCCCATCACGCTCTTCGGCCACGTTGCGACCATCCCGAACGGACCCGCCACGCTGGCGTTGACGAGCGGCGCCTCGGTTCTCGTGGGGAGCTGCCTGCGCACCGGGCCGGATCGGTTCGAGGCCTCCGGCGACGTCGTGGAGGTTCCCGACAGCGGTGATCGGCGCGCCGACATCGAGCTGCTCACCAGGCGCCTGGCCGAGCGATTCGAGCAGGACATCGGCAGAGCTCCGGAGCAGTGGTGGGGCGCATTTCAGCCCTTCTGGACGGATCTCACCCGGTGATGTCCGCCACTTCGGTCAGCGCCGCGCGGGCGCGCCGTGACGGGCCGAGGTCGGGCCGGGAGCTCGGGACGGCCGACATGCACGTCCATTCCCTCTACTCCGACGGAACGGCCCGGGTGGCCGAGATCCTCGACCACGTCGAGCATCGGACCGAGCTCGACGTCGTGGCCATCACCGACCACGAACGGATCGACGGCGCTCGGCGGGCGCTCGAGCTCCACGCCGCGGGTGACTACTCGTTCGACCTGGTGGTCGGGGAGGAGATCACCACGCGCCGCGGCCACGTCCTGGCCCTGTTCATCACCGAGCGCCTGCCCGCGCTGCGCCCACTGGAGGAGACGCTCGGGGCGATTCACGCCCTGGGCGGCATCGCCATCGCCGCGCACCCGCTCGCGCCGATCCCGTTGAGCGTCGGCAGCCGCAGCCTGCGCCGCGTGCGGGATGACGTGACCGGCGGCGTGCACTTCGATGCGATCGAGCTGTTCAACCCGAGCCACGCGGGGCGGACCCGTCACGACGCCCGCCTGGCGCTCAACGCGCGTGAGCTCGGGCTGCCCGGCGTCGGAAACTCCGACGCGCACGCCCTCGAGGGCATCGGCACGGGGCGGTCGACCTTCCCCGGCCACACGGCCGATGACTATCGGAGCGCAATTGAGGCCGGCACTGTGCTCCCCGACGGCGATGCCCATTGGTCGTCGCTGCAGAACCTCGACGTCTATCGGCGGCAGCTCGCGGCCAAGGCCCGGCACCTGTGGCACACCCTGCGCCCCGGGGAGGCCGACTGGCGCTGAGATCGCTCGCCGAGACACCATCCGGCATACTCGGACGCGTGTCGACCACCCTCGCACCGACCGCCGATGCCGCCGGCACTGCCACTCCCGCGGGGCACCAGCCGCTGAAGATCGGCATCGTCAGTCCGTATGGCTACCCCCATCCGGGCGGCGTGAACGAGCACGTGCGATTCACCTACGAGGCGCTCCGCCGGATGGGGCATGACGCCTGGATCATCACGAGCAAGTACGGCCGCGAGCGCGAGAGCGAGGGCCACATCATCCGCCTCGGCACGGGGTGGGCGGCGCCGTCCAACGGGAGCGTGGGGCGCGTGACCCTGGGGCTGCGCTTCAAGAACCAGGCCCGGGAGCTGCTGTCGACGCAGCAGTTCGACATCCTTCACTTCCACGAGCCGCTGGTGCCGTTCCTGTCACCGACGATGCTCGACGCCAGCGACACGGTGAACGTCGCGACCTTCCACGCGTTCGGCGGCTTCAGTCCCAGCTACTGGATCGGCAGTCGCTTCGCCGGACGCCTGGCGAACAAGCTCGATGGGCGGATCGCCGTCAGCGGGGCGGCGCGCCACTTCATCAGCCGATACTTCCCCGGCGACTACCAGATCATCCCCAACGGGGTGGACCTCGACCGCTTCTCACGTGCCGAGCCCTTCGAGGAGCTGCGCGACGGGACGCTGAACATCCTGTTCGTCGGGCGCTTCGAAGAGCGCAAGGGCCTCGGCGACCTGCTCAAGGCCTACCACCGCCTGCGCAAGCGCAAGGTCGACGCCCGCCTGCTGGTCATCGGCGCCGGCCCGAAGCAGCGCGAGTACAAGCGCTTCGTCGGGCTGCGCGGGATCCGGGACGTCGAGTGGCTCGGCCGCGTGAGCGACGCCGACAAGGTGCGCTACTTCGCCTCAGCCGACATCTTCTGCGCGCCCAACACCGGCCAGGAGTCGTTCGGGATCGTCCTGCTCGAGGCGATGGCCGCGGGCGTCCCGATCGTCGCCTCGGACATCCACGGCTTCAAGCGTGTCGTCGAGCGCAACGTGCAGGGCCTGCTCGTGGAGCCGCGCAACCCGCGCGCGCTGGCGGCGGCCCTCTACTCCCTGGCGCGCGACGGCGATCTGCGGCATCAGATGGGCGACGCGGGCCGGGCGCGGGCACCGGAGTTCAGCTGGGACCGGGTGACGGAGCAGATCGTCGACTTCTACCACGAGACTCGGGATCGAGTCCTCGCCGCCCGGCGGTAGGCTCGTCGCGCGTCAGCCACATCCGGTGCGTGTCTCCCAGGTGATCGTGGTGCGCCCAATCGGCCCTCGATCAGGCTCTGACCTCAATGCGTTGAGCCGCCTTCACCGGAGGGCCGGTATCGGCGTCATTCCCGCAATCGATTGAAGGCTCCCGAGCGTGAGCGGCGCCTCGGGGCGCGCCTCGTGCGTGGTGCTCTCCAATTGATTGCGGGAATCGCACCGGAACCCAGACTCCGGTGAACTTCCCTCGATCTCTTGAGGCACGCCCGGACCTACGGCGCGAGGAGCGGCGCCTCGGGGCCGAATCGCGCGCCACCGTCGTGGCGCGCGCCCTCAGAACGGCTTGCGCCAGGTGATGAACGTCTTCTCGGGCACGAAGCCGAGTGACCGGTACAGGTCGGTCGCCCCGGTCGGGCTGGTGCTGTCCACCCCGAGGCTGGCCGAGGTGAAGCCCTCCTCGCGCGCCGCCACGAGCGACGACGACAGCAGGGCGCGGGC
>DATBRU010000002.1:0-16342 GCA_036560105.1 Candidatus Limnocylindria bacterium
GGCGGGACGCTCGTGGCGAGCGGGATCATCGAACCGCGCGCCGAGGAAGTGGAGACGGCCATGGCGGCCGCGGGCCTCGCTGTCTCGGCCCGGCTGGACGACGGGGAGTGGGTCAGCCTGATGCTGGGGCACGCGGCGTGACCGTCCACCGCTTCTTCGTCCCGCCCGATGCGGCCGCCGGCGAGCGTTTTGCGCTCCCGACGGCGATCGAGCGGCAGGTCCGCAGCGTCCTGCGGCTCGGCGACGGGGACCGGATCGTGCTTCTCACCGGCGATGGCCACGAGCGTCTCTGCCGCCTCGAGGCCGGCGACTGTGTCGTCGAGGTGCGGCGCCCCGCCGGAGGCGAGCCGAGGCATCGGTTGACGGTGGCCCAGGCCCTGCTGCGCGGGGACGCGCTCGAGGAGGTCGTCCGCCAGGGAACGGAGGTCGGCGTGGCGCGCTTCCAGCTCTTCGTCAGCGAGCGGTGCGTGGCTCGCACGATTTCACCGGGCCGGCTGGACAGGCTGCGAGCGATTGCCCGCGAGGCCGCCGAGCAGTCAGAACGAGGGATCGTGCCCGAGGTCGGTGCGCCGGCGCGCATGGCGGAGGTGACGGCCGGATCGGTGCTGCTCTACGAGCGCCACGATGGCCGGCGTCTCGGCGAGCTCGAGCCTCCATCCATGGTCGTCATCGGTCCGGAAGGCGGCTTCAGCCCGGCCGAGGTGGCTGCCGCGGAGGCGGCCGGTGCGACGCTCGCCGGACTGGGGCCGCGGATCCTGCGATCCTCGACCGTGGCGGTCGCGGCCTCCGCGGTCCTCTTGTCGCGCACCGGCGACTTCGCCTAGGCTGCGACCCGATGACCGAACGCGATCCCGACTGCCTCTTCTGCCGCATCGTGGCCGGCGAGATCCCATCCGAGCAGGTGCACGCCGACGACGAGGTGATCGCGTTCCGCGACATTGCGCCGCGCGCACCGACCCATGTGCTCGTCATTCCGCGCCGCCACATCCCTGATGCGCACGCCCTGACCGATGCCGACGGTGACCTGCTGGCCCGACTCTTCGCGGTCGTGCGCAGGGTGGCCGACGACGCCGGCCTGGACAAGGGCTACCGGGTGGTGACCAACATCGGGCCGGAGTCCGGCCAGACGGTGTTCCACCTGCATCTCCACGTCCTTGGCGGCCGCCCGATGGGCTGGCCGCCCGGCTGACGCGTGGACGTTGCCGGCTTCTACGCGATCCTGGCCGGTCTGAGCTTCACGCTGCTCGGCCTGTGGTGGGTGGCATGCCAGTCGCGGATGGCGTGGATCCAGGACGGCGTGGGACGCGGGATGGCCTACGTCGTATCGCTGCACTTCGCGCTGCCGGGGGCGATGGCCCTCCTGTCGCTGATCGCACCGGACGTCCCGGCCATGTGGCGCATCACCTTTACCGTCGCCGGAGCCCTGGGTCTGATCGGGACGCTGTTCGTGGTCGCCACGATGCGGCGCCATGCCGCCCTCGACCTCGGGCTGTTGCGCGTGATCCAGTGGGTCGCCATTCCGCTGTACGCGGGCGTCGCCGTCGTTGCGGCGTTCCCGCAGCTCGTCGGTGGCATCGGCCTGACACCGATCCAGGTCGAGGCGATCCTGCTCGTCGTGCTGGTTCTCCTGGGCACACAGAGCGCCTGGGTGCTTACCTTCGCGCGTGACGGGGCCGGTACCGGCTCCGATTGACCCTCCCACGGGCCGCTGGTACCCTTCGTCGGCTTGCGTGCCCCTCTGAGACATTCGGGAGGCGCGACTCAGAAGCGGGAAGGAGGCGAGACGTTTGGCAGAAGTCCGCGTGGGCGAGAACGAGACGTTCGAGAGTGCGCTGCGTCGATTCAACAAGAAGATCCAGCAGTCCGGCATCCTGGCCGAGGCACGACGCCGCGAGCACTACGAGAAGCCCAGCGTGAAGCGCAAGCGCAAGGAAGCCAAGAAGCGAAAGGCAACCTCGCGCATCTGACCGCCAGACGCCAGCCTCAACCTGATCACCCGACCGGCGCAACGGAGGACCACGGTGTGACCGATGCCGCCGGAGCCGATGCCACCATGACCCTGTCCGAACGGATCGAATCGGCCATGCGTGACGCCATGCGCGCTCGCGACGAGCGGCGCACCCTGACATTGCGGATGGTGATGGCCGACGCCCACAACCAGCGCATCGCGAAGGGCCGCGACCTGACCGACGACGAGGTGGTCGAGGTCTTGACCCGCCAGGTCAAGCAACGCCGCGAGAGCATCGAGCTCTACCGCGAAGGTGGACGCCCCGAGCGCGCCGAGGCCGAGGAAGCCGAGGTCGTCATCCTGGCCGAGTTCCTGCCCGAGCAGCTGTCCGAGGCGGAGATCGAGTCGCTCGCGCGGGCTGCCATCGTCGAGACCGGTGCCTCCTCGCCCGCGGACCTCGGCCGCGTCATGGGTCGCCTGGCGCCGCAGACGAAGGGCCGAGCGGACGGACGCCTGGTGAGCGAGGTGGTGCGCCGCCTCCTCGGCGGCACCTAGCCGGTGTTCATTCCGCGCACCCTGGCCGAGCAGGGGAGCCGCGCCAGCAGCGCCGGCCTCGGCCGAGCGCTGATCGTCGTCGCGATCATTGCCACGTCCCTGTTCTTCATCCTCTCCGCCAACATCACCGTCGGCCAGGAGGATCTCGAGGTCGGTGCGCTCGCGCCTCGCGACGTCCGTGCTCCGAGTGCGGTGACGTTCGACTCGGAGAGCCTCACCGATGCCGCCCGCGACGCGGCCGAGGACGAGGTGATCCCGGTGACCGAAACGATCAAGTCACCGGCGGACAACCTCGAGGACCAGCTTCGCGCGTTCGACAGCATGGCGCTGCGGGTCGAGCGTGCCCTTGGCAGGCGCGACGCCGGCACGCTCGAGGGAGACGAGCTCCTCGCCCGGTTGGCGGATGACGCGCCGGCGATCCCGTTCGCGCAGCGGGCCGCGGTCGCCGCGATGTCCGTCGCCAGCTGGGAGATGCTCGCAGGCTCCGGACGAGTGGCCGCGGAGACGGTCCTGGCAGACCCGATTCGCGAGGATGACCTCGCAGCCACCCGCGCCGAGGTGCGCGATTTGGTCACCACCGACCTCGAGGCCGAGGAGCGGGCACTGGCCGGCGACCTCGCGGCGTGGTTCGTCGCACCGACAGAGGAGATCGACGATGAGGCGACCGCCGAGCAGGTCGCCCAGGCGCGGGCCGAGGTGCCCCCGGTCACGATCAGCGTCCAGGTCGGGCAGCGCATCGTCAGCGAGGGCGACCCCATCACGCTCGAGCAGTGGGAGATGCTCGACGCCCTCGGCCTCACGCGCCCCGAGGTCGAGCTGGGCACCGTGATCGGCACGGCGCTCGTCGCGCTGATCGTGGCGAGCCTGCTGGTGGGGTACCTGTGGCGCTTCGAGCCGGATATCTGGCATCGCAACCGCTCGGTGCTGCTCTTCGTCCTGACCCTGATCGTCTCGGCGCTGGTGCTGCGGATCGCCGCGGACCGCACCCTGTGGGCGTTCGCCGTTCCGACGTCGGCCGCGGTCCTGCTCATCGGGATCCTTCTTCAGCCCGCCGCCGGCGCGGTGATGGCCGTGTGCCTCGCCGTCCTTGCCGGCGTGATGAACCGGGACGCGCTGGACCTGGCGGTCTACGTCCTTGCCGGTGGCGCGGCGGCGCTCCTGACCCTCGCGCGGGCGGAGCGCATGAACGCGTTCTTCCGCGTCTTCCTGGTCCTGGCGGCAACGAACGTCGCCGTGGTCATCGCCTTCAGCCTGCTCGACCAGCGCGACCTCGCGGCGATTGCTCAGCTGTCCGGCGTCGGAGTCCTCAATGCCGTGCTGTCCGTGGTCGGCGCCGTCGGCAGCTTCGCCGTCCTCGGCAACGTGTTCGGGATCATGACCGTGTTCCAGATGCTCGAGCTGGCGAATCCCTCGAACCGCCTCCTCCGGCGGCTCCTGCTCGAGACGCCGGGCACCTACCACCACAGTGTCATGGTCGGCAACCTCGCCGAGCGGGCGGCGGAGACGATCGGGGCCGATCCGCTGCTGGCCCGCGTTGCGGCCTACTACCACGACGTCGGCAAGATGAAGAATCCGCTGGCGTTCATCGAAAACCAGGGCGGGGCTCATAACATCCACGACGACCTCTCGGCTGAGACGAGCGCGCGGATCATCGCGGGCCACATCCGTGACGGGATCGACCTCGGCTACGAGCACGGGTTGCCGGTCCAGATCATCGGCTTCATTCCGCAGCACCACGGCACGAGCGTGATGAGCTTCTTCCACGACAAGGCGCTGCGCGAGGTGGATGGGCGCGAGGACCTCGTCAACGAGAGCGTCTTCCGCTATCCGGGTCCCAAGCCGCAGAGCCGGGAGGCGGCGATCATCATGCTCGCCGACGGCGTGGAGGCCTCGGTCCGGTCGCTCGACCAGAAGGACCCCGAGACGATCCGAGCCATGGTCGACCGCATCGTTGACGCCCGCGTGGACGATGGCCAGCTCGACGACGCCGACCTGACGTTGAAGAGCATCGCGCAGATCAAGGACGCTTTCGTCGAGCAGCTGCTCGGCATGTACCACTCGCGGATCAAGTACCCGGACAACGTCGTGCCGATCGAGGCGCGGCGGGAGGCCTGAGTCCGCGGCCTGGTTTCCGACGACGAGCCCCAGATCCCTCTTGAGTGGCCCCGCGGTTCCCGACTACGATGGCCGTGTCATGGGTTGCACGGTCACCTTCCACGACCGGGTCGGACACGATCGCATCGGACAGGCGGTCGAACCGATGGGTGCCGACGCCGCCCTCGGCCTGATCGAGGCGGCGGTGTGCGAGACCGTCCACGCGGCGTTCGGCAAAGTGCCGGCCGATGTCGAGGTCACGCTCACCGGCGATGGCGAGATGGAGCGGTTGAACTTCGACCACATGGGAGAACGAGGTCCGACCGACGTCCTCTCGTTCCCGCTCCACGACTGGTCACTCGACGGAGGGGCCTCGCACCTGAGCGACGACGACGGGGTATCCCCGCCCGGACCGCTCCTGCTGGGCGACGTGGTCATCGACCTGGACCAGGCGCTGCGACAGGCGGCCGAGGGTGACTGGGGCGTCACCGAGGAGCTGGTCCTGCTGGCCATTCACGGGACCCTGCACCTGCTCGGCCACGATCACACCGAGATCGACGAGGAGGAGCGCATGCGGGACCTCGAGCGCCGGGTGCTGACGCTGCTCCACCGGCGCCACCCGGACGTGGCCTGGCAGCCGGGATCGCTGTTCGATCGGGCGGGCCACGCGGTGACGACCGGCAGCTGACGCCGGACGCGGCAAGCCCGCCGATCGGCGGATCGACGGGCGGAGCCGCTCGTGATCGGTCAGGCGGCCGCGGGCTCGACCTCGGGCGGTGCCGGATCCATGTGAGCCGTGCTGCGGGGCTGGTCGGGTGCCACGATCCAGGCGATCAGCAGGACCGCGAAGCTGGCGAGTGCAAAGGCGACCATCGGTATCTCCTTGTGATCTGCGTGGGATGAGCTAGCTCTGGTAGGCCGCCTCGCCATGTTGGGCGAGGTCGAGCCCGGTCTCCTCCTCCGTGCCGGGGACCCGGATCGGGACGAGGAGGTTGATGACGAAGAGGATCGCCGCGGTCGCGGTCGCCGAGTAGAGCGCGACGCTGCCGACGCCGATGAGCTGGGTGACGACCTGGCCGGGATTCCCATTGAGCAGCCCATCGAAGCCCGCTGCGTTGACCGCGGTGGTGGCGAAGACGCCAGTGGCGATGGCGCCGAACGCGCCGCCCACGCCGTGGACCGCGAAGACATCGAGCGCGTCGTCGATGTGGGACCGCAGTCGCAGCTGCGCAGCTCCGTAGCAGATGACGCCGACGCCAAGGCCGATGAGGATCGACGCGGCCGGCGTCACGAACCCGGCGGCGGGCGTGATCGCGACAAGGCCCGCCACCGCGCCGATGGCGGCGCCGATGACCGACGGCGTGCCCTTGTGGAGCCAGCTGATCGTGACCCACGTGATCGCGGCCATGCCGGCCGCGGTGTTCGTGGTGACGAAGGCGGTCGCCGCGACGCCGTTGGCGCTCAGGGCAGAGCCGGCGTTGAAGCCGAACCAGCCGAACCACAGCAGGCCCGCGCCAAGGACCGTCATCGGGATGTCGTGCGGCTCCGTCGCAGGCTCGACAAGCCCGGTGCGTCGGCCGATGAAGAGCGCGGCGACGAGGGCCGCGATGCCGCTCGACAGGTGGACGACGGTACCTCCGGCGAAGTCGAGCACGCCCAGGTCGAACAGCCAGCCATCAGGCGACCAGACCCAGTGAGCGATCGGCGCGTAGACGAACGTGGACCACGCGACCGCGAACAGGACGAAGGCCTTGAACCGCTTGCGCTCGGCGAACGCGCCGGTGATGAGCGCCGGCGTGATGATGGCGAACATCATCTGGAATGCCATGAAGGCGAGATGGGGGACTGTCGTGGCGTACACGTCGGACGGGGCGCCCGTGACGCTCTCGAGCCCGAGCCATTCGAGGCCGCCGATGAGGCCCAGGCCGGTGTCGGGACCGAACGCCAGGGTGTAGCCCCACAGGACCCACGTGACGCTCACCAGCCCGAGGATGAAGAAGCTGTGCATGATCGTCGAGAGCACGTTCTTGCGCCGCACGAGGCCGCCGTAGAAGAGGGCCAGGCCGGGGGTCATGAGCATGACGAGCGCGGCGCTCGCCAGAATCCAGGCGGTGTCTCCGGAGTTGATCTCGGGCATCTGCGGCTCCTGCGGGCGTGGGGACGACTTGTGCAGAAAGCCTATGGGGGCATGGGTGGCGGAACCAGTCTCCGTAGCGTTGCGGGACGGTTGCGCAGTTGTGCACTATGCACAAGCAGACGCTGTACCGACCTATGCCGGAGTCACCCCGGGATCGGTCGGCCTGCGGCGAGCTCGGGTGGAGGGGGCGTTCCGTCGAGAATGGCCCGCGCCGCGATCGCCGCCGACGCGGGGCCGGTGCTGATGCCCCACGGCCCATGGCCGGCGCAAACGAAGAGCCGATCGGGCCCACCGACGGCGCCGATGAACGGGTGACCGTCGACCGATTGGGGCCGAGCGCACATCCTGCGTCCGATGACCTCGGCCCCCGCGATGGCGGGCAGGAACGCAGCCGCGCGGCGAAGGAGGAGCGGCTCGATGCGTGACGCATCGGGCTCGACCGGCAGGAACGTCGACCCGAGGGTGCTGATGCCGCCCGCGCTCGCGAGGCTGAAGAGCGACGGAGGATCCGCGTCCGGATCGGCGTCGGTCGCGCGCTCCGTGGCTGCTGCCGCGCGGTTCACCGTGTCCACCTCATCCTCCTCGACGATGCTGCGCGGAGCGTCGCCGTCCAGGCGCAGCTGCAGGGTCACCCCGTACGTCGGTGCGATCGGCTGCCACGCCCCGGTCGGATCAACGAGCCGCGGCGACCAGGGGCCTGCGGCGACGAGGACGGCACCCGCCGCGATCGTCGTCCCGTCGTCCAGCACGGCACCGACCGCACGGTCGTGCGTCACGTCAACGTGCGCCGGTGATCCGAGCAGGACCCACGCGCCACGGACCTCTGCCAGCTCGGCCCACGCATCGGTCACGGCAGCCGGGGGCACCGGGTGACCGGTCGCCAGCGAGGCCGCCCAGAGCTCGCCGGCCAGCGACGGTTCGAGCACGGCGAGGTCATCGGGGCCCAGAAATGCGGGGTCGAGCTCGGGGAATGCTGCCGAGATGCGTTCGACCTGGCTCGCGGCCGCATCGGGGTCACGGTTGAGGAGGAGCAGGCCGGCCGGCGCGCCTCCGAGCTCGAAGTCGCCGAAGCCCGCATCGGCCAGGGCGCGGTATCGCGTCAGGCTTTCCCGGTAGAGCGGGACGAGAACCGGGTCGAACGGGTGCTGGATGGCGCCGAGGTTGCGTCCTGAGGCGCCGGCCCCGATCGCCGCACCCTCGACGAGCACAACCTTCGCGCCCCGGTCAGCCATGATCGCGGCCGCTGCGCAGCCGATGATCCCACCGCCGATGACCACGACGTCCGCGGTCAGGCGTGCGGAGGCAGTCTCGTTGAGGGGTTCCACGCGCCGGAGGATATCGGATTGTCGATCTGCGACCATGGGCAGGCGTCGTCTGGGTCGTAGGAGCCACATCACAGGAGCCATTGATGAGCACCGTCGACGAGCAGATCGCCAACCAGATCGCCAACATCGAGAAGACCAGTGGGAAGAGCCTGGCCGAGTGGATCGAGATCGTTCGGGCCTCGGGCCTCGAGAAGCACGGACAGGTCGTGGCGATGCTCAAGTCCGACTACGGAATGGGCCACGGCAACGCCAACCTGGTGGTGATCAAGGCGCGCGAGGCCGATGCCGGTGGGCCTCTCACCGACGACGACCTCGTGGCGAGCCAGTACGCGGGCAAGAACGCGTCGCTGCGCACGGCGTATGACGCGGTCATCGCGGCGGTGGCCGAGTTCGGGACCGACATCGAGATGGCCCCGAAGAAGGCCTACGTCAGCCTTCGGCGGCGAAAGCAGTTCGGCTCGGTCGGCCCCGCCTCCGGCCAGCTCGAGGTCTGCGTCAACCTGCCGGGCAACCCGCCCACCGAGCGCCTTCGGCCGATCACCGGCATGGCCACCCACCGGGTGCGCATCGCCGATGCATCCGGCCTGGACGCCGAGCTGCTCGGCTGGCTGCGAGAGGCGTACGACCGCGCCTGACGTCCCCACGCGCGGGTAGCATCGGCGGGTGAGGGTCATCTGTGGTCTCGGCAACCCCGGGGACCGCTACAGGCAGACGCGCCACAACGTCGGCTTCCGCGTGGTCGATCTGCTCGCGGATCGGTGGAACCTGACCGGCGGCGGTCGCCTGCGCGATGGCGCCGCGCTCCTGGAGGCACGGCAGCCCGAGCCGATCGGGCGAGTCCTGCTCATCAAGCCGATGCGCTACATGAACCGCTCCGGGGCGCCACTGCGCACTGCCTTGCACCAGACCGATGTCGACGTCTCCTCCGAGCTCCTGCTGGTCACCGATGACATCGACCTGCCGCTGGGGCGCGTCCGGCTGCGGCGCGGCGGGTCGGCGGGTGGCCACAACGGGCTGCGCGACGTGATCGCCACGCTCGGCACCGACGAGTTCAGCCGCCTGCGGGTCGGTGTCGGGCGGGCCGGCACCGCTGCGAGCCACGTGCTGGCGACGTTCCGCCCGGACGAGCGCGACCTCGCCACCGAGATGGTGGCCGTCGGGGCCGATGCCGCCGAGCGCTGGCTGCGCGAGGGGATCGACGAGGCGATGAACGCCTTCAATGGGGTGGACCTGGCCGCCGCTCCCTGACGTGGCGGCTAGTATCAGCGGTCCATGTCCCCGTCACGCGGCGGTGATCGCCGCGTAGCCGCGCTTGTCGACGCCCTTCGGCCCCATCTGCCGCAATCGGGCGTCCTTCGTGTGCCCGCAGCCGCGCGAGCCGCGCATCTCGCGGCCCGACTCGCGGACCTGTCGCGAACCTCCTCGCTCGTGGTCGTCACACGGACCGACGACGAGGCGCACCGTCTCGCCGACGACCTTGCCGCATGGGTCGGCGCGGCGCACGTGCGGACGCTTCCCGAGCGGGCCGCGTTGCCGCTCGAGCGGGCGCTGCCCGAGCACGACGAGTCGGCCGAGCGGCTCGCCGTCCTTGCCGCGATGGCAGACGGGAGTCGCGGTGTCGTGGTTGCCAGCCTCCTGGCGCTCGTCCAGCGGACGATCGGTCCGGATCGGCTGAACGACGGCACGTCCGCCGTGCGAACCGGCGAGCGAAGCCCCCAACGCGCCCTGCTCGAGCGGCTCGTGGCCGGCGGCTATGACCCGGTCGTCGAGGTCACCGGGATCGGGGAGTTCGCGCATCGTGGAGGATTGGTCGACGTGTGGCCCTCGGGAATGGCCGATCCGGTGCGGATCGAGCTGTTCGGCGACGAGGTGGAGTCGATCCGTGCATTCGATCCGATGACCCAGGCCTCGCGCCGCAGGCTCAGCGAGATCGTGCTGCTGCCCGCCTCGGAGTTTCTGCCGTCCGACGGCTGGGAGGCGGCGGTCCGGAGGGCACCCGACAGCCTCTCGGACACGCTGCTCGAAGATGCCGCCCGGCTGGGCCAGGGCGACCTGGCCGAGGCCGCCGAGACATGGGCCGCCCTGCTCACCGCGGGTCCGGCCGCGGACCATGTCTCGGTCCGTGCGCACCTCGTGCTGACCGACACCGACGAGCTCCGCGCGCTGGCGACGGACCTCGACGCCCAGGCCGCGGACCGGCTCACCGGGCTCGTCGAGACCGGAGAGCTGCCGCCCGGTTGGCCCCTGCCATACGATGCGGCCGTGACCCTCGCCGCGCTGATCGACCGATCGAGCGAGACGCTCGACGAGCAGGCCGAAGCCGATGGCGGGTTCGGCACGGCGCCGACCCTGCCCGGCCGCGCCGAACGCGCCGGGGACTGGCTGGTCGAGCTGGCGGCCGGCGATCGGCGCGTCGTCGTTTCGACCGACCAGGCCAGCCGCGTCGGGGAGCTGCTCGATGAGGCGGGCCGCCCCGTCACCCCGGTCGCGGAGCTGAAGGAGGCGCCGCCCGGGGGCAGCATCGGCCTGGTGCATGGCTCGCTGTCCGGGGGGTTCAGCCATGCCGCCAGCGGCCTGACCCTCGTCACCGATCGCGAGCTGTTCGGCGCGACGCGCGTGCGGCGCCTGGTTGCCGGCAAGCGGATCGTCACGCGCGACCTCATCGGCAAGCTCGGCCCCGGCGATCACGTCGTCCACGTCGATCATGGGATCGCGCGCTACGCGGGGATGACCCAGCGCACCTTCGGCGACGACGTGAAGGAGTATCTCCAGCTCGACTTCGCGGGCACCGACAAGATCTTTCTGCCAGCCGACCAGATCGGCCGGATCACCCGCTACGCGGGCGGGCCGGCCCCGGGGCTGAGCAAGCTCGGCGGGACCGAGTGGGAGCGCACGAAGCGACGCGTCCGACAGGCGGTGGGCGACCTCGCGCGCGAGCTGATCGAGATCTATGCGGCGCGCGAATCGGCGCCCGGTTACGCCTTCAGCGCCGATACGACCTGGCAGCGCGAGCTCGAGGAGAGCTTCCCGTACACCGAGACGCCCGACCAGGCCCGCAGCATCGAGGAGGTCAAGGCCGACATGCTGCGCCGCCGGCCGATGGACCGGCTGGTGGTCGGCGATGTCGGCTACGGCAAGACCGAGGTGGCGCTGCGGGCGGCCTTCAAGGCCGTCCAGGACGGCAAGCAGGTCGCGGTCCTGGTCCCAACCACCGTCCTCGCGCAGCAGCACCTCGGCACGTTCGAGCGACGCCTGGCCGCATTCCCGGTGCGCGTCGGGATGCTGAGCCGCTTCGTATCGAAAAAGGCGCAATCGCAGATCGTCGACGCGGTCGCCGGAGGCGAGGTCGACATCCTCATCGGGACGCATCGGATCCTGTCGAAGGACATCGCCTTCGCCGACCTCGGGCTCCTCGTCGTCGACGAGGAGCAGCGGTTCGGGGTGTCGCACAAGGAGCGCATCAAGGCCATGCGCCGCGAGGTGGACGTCCTGACCCTCAGCGCCACGCCGATTCCGCGCACGCTCCACCTGTCACTGGTAGGCATCCGGGACCTCTCGGTCATCGAGACCCCGCCGGAGGCGCGGCTGCCGATTCAGACCCGGATCGCCGAGGACGACGACGGCCTCGTCCGCGACGCCATCGCGCGCGAGATCGACCGGGGCGGGCAGGTCTTCTACGTCCACAACCGGGTCGAGACGATCGAGGCCGCGGCCGAGCGGGTGCGTCGCCTGGTGCCGGGCGCGCGGGTCGCCATCGGTCACGGCCAGATGGCGGAGGGAATGCTGGAGCGCGTGATGCTCGACTTCTCCGATGGGCGCTTCGACGTCCTGGTCTGCACGACGATCATCGAGTCGGGCCTCGACATCCCGAACACGAACACCATCATCATCGTGCGGGCCGACACGTTTGGGCTGGCCCAGCTCTACCAGCTGCGCGGGCGGGTCGGCCGATCCGATCGCCGGGCCCACGCCTACCTTCTCCACCGGCGGGGGATGCCGCTGACCCCGGTCGCACGCAAGCGGCTGCATGCGATCTTCTCCGCCTCCGACCTTGGCGCCGGCTACCAGATCGCGTTATCCGACCTTGAGATCCGAGGCGCGGGGAACATCCTCGGCGCCGAGCAGCACGGCTTCATGGCGGCCGTCGGCTTCGAGATGTACACCCGCCTGCTGGCCGAGGCGGTCGACCTGCTTCGCGGTCGCCTCCCGCTGCCGGAACCTGCGCCCGTGCGGCTCGACCTGCCCGGATCGGCCTATCTCCCGGACGACTACGTCGCCGATTCGGGAGCCAAGCTCGAGGCCTATCGGCGATTCGCCCGCCTCAGCACCGAGGCGGATGCCGAGGCACTGCGCGTCGACCTGCGGGACCGGTATGGCCCGGTCCCTGCCCCCGTCGAGGGCCTCTTCACTGCCGTGCGCGTGCGTATTGCGGCCGAGGCGGCGCGCGTGCCCGAGGTTCGCGCCGAGGAGCGGCAGGTGACGCTCAAATGGTCTGGGCGCATGCCGGATCGGCGCGAGATGAGCGTCGCGCTCCAGGTGGCCGGGCTGCGCCCCGAGACGGCCTCGAACCAGGTTCGCATCCCGGTCGCGCCGGGTCGCGACCCTGTCGATGTGGCGCTGCTCGCCCTGTCCGTGTTGGTACCGCCGGTTACAGCTCCTGGCGGCGAAACGACAGCCACGAGCCGATGAGGGCGACGGCGATCACCGCGATGGTTGCGAGTACTGGCTCGGCCAGCCGCTCCGGGTCGGCACCGGCGGCGAGCGCCACTCCCGCAGTCGCCAGGCCGGCGGGGGTCCAGGTGCCGATCCCCGGCAAGACGCCAACAATGGCGATCAACGTCAGCATCGCGATCCCGATACCAGCCGCGGCGAGGGGAGAACGGGTCAACGTCGAGCCGAGAAATGTGACCGCCGCGTACGCCGACATCTGGAGCAGCACGAGGGCGCACATGAGGGTCCAGCCGCCAGCCGACGGCGCTTCGAACAGGTATGCCGTATACCCGAATCCGGCGATCCCGGCCCCCACCACCCCCACCGCCAGAACCGCACCTATTGCGAACGCCTTTGCGGAGAGGAACGCGGCGCGCGTGAGCGGCTTGGTCAGCCACATCGCCGCCGTGCCGCGCTCTTTCTCGGTGGCGACCGATCCCATCGCGAGGAGGATCGCCGCGAGCACCCCGGTCTGACCGAGGTTGCGGACGAACTGCCCGATCGCGTCCGCCGTAGTCGGTGGCGGGAACGCGATGTCGATGCCTTCCTCGCCCGCGAGGGCGCCGATGAGCTCGGGGGTGTAGCGGGCCAGCAGCGGGGAGGCGATCCCAAAGGCGACGAAGACGATCGTCACGACCAGGAGCCGGCGAGTCCGCCATTGCTCTCGAAGCTCCTTGACGAGCATGGTGCCGAGACCGATCACGCCGCGCTGCCCTCGTCCGTTCGTCGGCCGGTCAGTCGCAGGAAGACATCCTCCAGCGTCGGGCGCATTCGCTCGAGGGCGAGGACCTCGATCTGCCGATCCACCAGGATCGCCAGCAAGCGTCGGCCGGCCTCCGAGTCATCGGACACACCGACGCGCAGCGAGCCGGGCGCGGCGTCCACCGAAACCACCCACGGCTCGAGCCTGAGCGCCTCAGCGAGCGAGGGCAGCGCTTCGGCGCTGGACGCCTCGGCCTCGAGCCGGAAGACCGGTTGAGCGTACTGTTCGAGGAGCTCGTCGACCGGGGCCTCGGTCACGAGGCGACCCGAGTCGATGATCGCCACCCGGTCGCAGACGCGCTCCACGTCGTTGAGGACGTGGCTCGACAGGAGCACGGTCGAGTGCTCCCGCAGGCGACCGATCACCTCGAGCATGTCTCGCCGACCTGCCGGATCGAGCGAGCTCACCGGCTCGTCGAGGAGCAGCACGGGCGGCCGTGCGAGAACCGCCAGCGCAATCCCGAGGCGCTGTCGCATGCCACCCGAATACCCCGAGATCGAGCGCCCCGCCGCATCGGCGATTCCGACCAGTTCGAGCATCTCGTCGATCCGGGAGCGAAGTGCCGGACCCCGGATGCCCGAGAGCCTTCCGGCAAGCTCGAGGAGCTCGCGCCCGCGCATCCAGCCGTTGAAACGTGGCGCCTGGTCCAGGTACCCGATCAGGCCTCGCCGGTTCGGCTCGCCATCGCCCGCCAGGACGCCGGCAACGCGAGCGGTGCCGCTGTCCGCGGTTGCAAGCGAGGCGAGGATCTTGATCGTGGTGGTCTTGCCGGCGCCGTTCGGACCGAGGAAGCCGAAGACGCTCCCGGCCGGGACGGAGAGGTCAAGACCGTCAAGGGCGGCGACCGGGCCGTATCGCCGGGTCAGGCCCTTGACCTCGATCGCGGCGTCCGTCGGTCAGTCCTCCTCGCGCCCGAGGAGGAAGTAGGCAAGCGGCCCGAGCATCTGGAAGAGGACGATCACCACCACCCACACGAGCTTGTTGTCGCCCTTCACCCGACGCTCGGGCCGGCTGAGGTCGTACAGCGCGGCGATGATCAGCACGATCTGAAGGATGGCGAGCGGGATGAGGAGTGGAAGGGCTTCCTCGAGCGTCATCTGCGCGCCTCCCGCTGCGCGAAGCGAGGGACCGGCGGGCGGACCCGCCGGTCCGTGGTCCTGACTAGGCCCGACCGAAGGCGGCGCGGATCTCGGGGCGGAACAGGTAGTAGGTGATCAACGCGGCGACGGCGATCGAGAGGAACGCGCCACTGCTGCCGTTGATCAGGTTGTAGACGCCGAGCACGAGGGCGACGGCCTGGAGCACGACGCCCAGTGTCCATGCCCACGACTGCAGGCCCCAGGCGCCCCAGGCGAACACGAGATACAGGATCCCGGCCAGCAGCGTGACGGCCCCGACGACGCTGGCGAGGCTCCCGAGCGCCGCGCTGTCGTAGTAGGCGCCGATGAAGCTCCCGCCGACCAGCAGTGCGAGGCCGCCGAAGATGGCGCTGACGCCGCCGATCGCGGCGAGGATGGCGAGGATCGTCACGCCGGTCGGTCGCCGACCGGTCTGCGCGGCGGGTGCCGGAGGGGGCGGTGCCGCTGGAGGCGGCGTGGAGGTCGCCGCAGGTGCTGGCGGCGGCGGTGGTGGCTCGGCCACAGGGGCCGCGTCTGGCGGCGGCGCGTCGCCGGGCCGTGTGTCCTGGTCGTCCTGCATTGGGCGGTTCCTCCGAGCGAATGGCGCCTGCGGCGCGCCCTGTCGTTGTCACCTTACTTCCCTCGCCTCGCCACTCGTCAAGGCTGCCGCACGGAGCCGATATACTGAGGGCTCCACTCGACCCGGGACGGGCGCACCCGTCCGGCGCCGATCTTCGACCGAGGCCGCGTCCGAATCCAGCGATGGGGGCCGCGGCGACGAAAGGAGGCGACCGTGACGTCCCAACCATCCACCGACCCTGCCGGCGTGCGGGCATCGCTCGACATCGGCGGGCGCTCGTTCACGTATTACAGCCTGGCCCGGTCCGGTGCGAGCGACCTCGAGCGCCTGCCCTACACCGTCAAGATCCTGCTCGAGAACATGCTGCGCGGCGCCGCGACACAGCCGGATCTCGTCACCGCGGCCGACGTCCGCGCGCTTGCCTCGTGGGATCCGGACGCGCCCGGCGAGGCGGAGCTGCCGTTCATGCCGGCGCGCGTCATCCTCCAGGACTTCACCGGCGTGCCGTGCGTGGTCGACCTCGCAGCCATGCGTGACGCGATGGCCGAGGTCGGTGGCGATCCATCGAGGATCAACCCGCTCGTGCCCGCCGACCTGGTGATCGATCACTCGGTCCAGGTCGACCAGTTCGGGAGCGACGCGGCGTTCCTCATCAACGTCGAGCGCGAGTACGAACGCAATGGCGAGCGATACGCGCTGCTGCGCTGGGCCCAGCAGGCATTCGCCGACTTCCGGGTCGTGCCGCCCGGGACCGGCATCGTGCACCAGGTCAACCTCGAGTTCCTGGCCGATGTCGTCACCGAGCGCGACGGCGTCCTCCTTCCCGACACCCTGGTCGGGACCGACTCGCACACGACCATGATCAATGGCCTCGGCGTCGTCGGCTGGGGCGTCGGCGGCATCGAGGCCGAGGCCGCCCTGCTGGGGCAGCCGCTGTACCAGCCGATGCCGATCGTGGTCGGGTTCCGCCTCGACGGCGAGATGCCCTCGGGGGCCACTGCCACCGATCTCGTGCTGTATGTGACCGAGATGCTCCGCGGGCATGGCGTCGTGGGCAAGTTCGTCGAGTTCCACGGCCCGGGCCTCTCGAAGCTGTCCCTCGCCGATCGGGC
>DATBRU010000003.1:0-1784 GCA_036560105.1 Candidatus Limnocylindria bacterium
CCGCATCAACCGCAGCGTCCGGTCCAGCACCTTGACCAGCCGCGGGTCGAAGGTGCGGCCCGCCTCGTCGCGCACGAACGTGCGCACCTGCTCCACCGGGATCGCCTTCTTGTAGGCGCGGCGCGACGTCATGGCGTCGAACACGTCGGCGAGACACGCCAGGCGGCTCACCGGGTGCTGGCGCCAGCCCTCCCGGACGAACGGGTAGCCCTTGCCGTCGTAGCGCATGTGATGCTCGAAGGCCACGATCAAGGGGAGCCGGTTCGACCCGGGGAGCCGCGCCAGGAGATCGGCCCCGAGGACCGGATGACGGCACATGATCCGCCACTCCTCCGCATCGAGCAGGCCCGGTTTCCGTAGCACCTCGAGCGGGATCGCGATCTTCCCCAGATCGTGGAGCATCCCGGCCATCCCCAGCTCTCGCAGGAGCTCGTGCGGAAGACCGAGCGCCAGGCCGATGCCCATCGAGATCACCGCGACGTTGACGGAATGATACAGCGTGTACTCGTCGTACGACTTGATGCTGGCTAGTCTTAGCACGAGCCCAGGAGCCTGCAGCATCTGTTCCAACATCGTGGAGGTGTACACGCGGAGCGTTCCGACGTGCTCGAGGCTGAGGGGCCGGCGGTCCCGGATCGTCGATTCGACGTCACGCAGCACCTCGATCGACCCGTAGTAGGCGCGCCGGGCGACACCCTCGCCGCTCTGCCGGTCAGGCTGGCTCGGCGGCGACAGGTGGAGGTGGGTGAGCCGACGGCTGGCGGTCCACTCGCCGATCGATGAGCCAACCCCCGCGGTCAGGGCCTCGAGGAGGACGTCGATCTCGCGGTCCTGGAGCCCCTGTGTGAACGCGATGGCGCCGAGGCCGCGCTCGTTCTGGCAGGTTTCCAGGAACCGCCGGTACAGGAGGCTCTCGCGCGGCAGGATACGGTCGTTGGCCACGAGGAGATCGCCCATGAAGCGATAGGTCAGCCGCCCCTGCCCGGCCAGGTACGCGGTCAGCGCATCGAAGAGCGTCAGCTTGGCCCGGCGCGTCTGGGGATGGGTCGGCAGGTAGAGTCCGGCCGCCCGCAACATGCCGTGCAGATAGGTGAAGATGAGCTGAGGATCCGGTCGCGGCGCGTCACTCACCGGGAGCACCCTCGTCGTCCGTTCGCGCCGCCAGCGCGGCCGCGGCGATCTCGCGGAGCCGGCGCTCGGTCCGCTTCCAGGGCCAGACGTGGCGCCGGGCCAGGCTCGCCAGCGCCTCGCAGGAACCGGCGCTCCCGATCGCCGCCAGAGCGTCGACGGCCTCCTGGCGCAGGGTCACGTCGGCCATGCCCGCGGCCCCGGCCGCGACGTCCCGCAGGACCGGCACGGCCTCGTCGCGCCGGAGGGCGCCGAGGGCGCGCACGGCTTCCAGCCGCACCTCCGGGTCGACGTCCCGCGAGAGCGGGAGGATCGGCGCCGCGGCGCGGGCCGGAGCGATCAGGGCAAGCGCCCGCACCGCCTCGATCCGAACACGGAGGTGGGAATGGCCGAGGAGCGTCACCACCGGGGCGAATGCGGCCTCGTCTCCGATCTTGCCCAGGACGTGGACAAGATTGCGCACCAGGAACCACCGCGGGTCGCCGAGCCACTCCACGAGCGTGGGCACGATGGACGGGCCGACCTTGGCGAGCACCTGGCACATCCGGGCCCGGACCTGGCGGTCGCGCTCATCGGCCAAGAGCGCGGTGAACTCCCGGATCGCCTCCCGCGCGACCAGGCCGAGATACCGGGCGACCAGGGTGAGCTGCTGCTCG
>DATBRU010000004.1:0-17911 GCA_036560105.1 Candidatus Limnocylindria bacterium
ACGCTACGAATCCCGGCGCCGCACCACGAAGGCCGGCGGCTCGCCGGTCGGAGCGAAGCTCGGAGCCGCCAGCGGCATGGCCACTCGCGGGATGCGGAACCCGAAGACCGATCCGGACGCGGCGTCGGCGTTGGCGGCCGACCAGATCCGCCCGCCGTGCGCATCGATGATGGCGCGGCTGATATAGAGCCCCAGCCCGAGGCCACCGAAGCGACGCCGCCCGGCGTCGCCATCGGCCTGGTAGAAGCGTTCGAAGACGTTCTCTCTGTGCTCCGGCGAGATGCCGACACCGGTGTCCGACACGGTGACTTCGACCTCGCCGCCACGCTTGTCGGCCGTGATCCTGATGGGCCCCCCGTCGGGCGAGTACTTCACGGCGTTCTCGAGCAGGTTGGATAGCACCTGGTCGATCCGGTCGCGGTCGGCGTGGACGGGCAGGTCGCCGGAGGTGCTCACCTCGATCGGGCGGTCGCTGTGCTCGCGAGCGATGCGGGCCGCGGCCTCGCGGACCTGCTCGGCAAGGTCGAAGTCGACCGGCTCGATGCTCACGGCGCCGCGCCGATCGATGCGGCTGACGTCGAGTAGGTCGTCGACCAGCCGGCGCATGCGGCCGACCTGGGATCGGATGACCCGCAGGTGGGCCATCTCCTTGCTCTCGGCGTCGAGCTCGTGCGTCAGCCGAGCCTCGAGCAGCTGGGAGTAGCCCTGGATGCTCGTCAGCGGCGTGCGGAGTTCGTGGCTCACGATCGACAGGAAGTCGTCCTTGATGCGCTGCGCGGCCTGCTCCCGCAGCATCCGATCCTGGAGGTCGGACCAGAGCTGCGCGTTCTGGAGTGCCGGGCCGGCGCGCTCGGCGACGGCTTCGGCCATGCGGCACAGGGCCTCGTCGTAGGGCCGGTCGGACCTGCCCCCGGTGGCGAGGACGCCCTGCAGCCGCCCACCGGCCAGGATCGGCACGGCCACAAGCCAGTCCAGCCCGAGGGCCCGCATCGAGTCCGGGTCTCCAGTGGCAATCTCGTCGTAGCGCGCCTCCCGGGTCGACGCCGTGGCTCCCACCGCGCCGATGAGGCCCTCGCCGAGGCGCAGCGGCCGTTCGGCGGCAACGGTGCGCCAGGCCTGGACCAGGTCGGAGTCCGGGCCTGCTGCGGCGGCGGGCACGAGTCGTCGCTCGGCCTCGAGAATCGTGAAGACGACCGTGGCGCCGCCCAGGACCGGCGCGGCGCCAACCGCCACTGCCTCGAGCGTCGCGCCCCGATCGAGCGAGGCGCCGAAGTCACGTCCGAGGCGGCTCAGGAGCTCACGCTCCCGGGTCGCGGCGCGCTGTCGCTCCTCCTCCGTGAGGCGCAGCTGGAGGCGCGCATTCTCGGTCGCACGGCCGATGACGATCCGGCTGAACAGCCCGGCGATGACCCCGAAGCCGATCAGGTAGCCGACTCGCACGGCCAGCACTTCCGGCGGCGGCGTCTCGACCGTGCCGCCCACCAGCACCACCGCCAGATACATCGTGCTCATGACGACCGACGACCAGACCGATGCGCCGAGGCCGAACCGCAGAGCGGTCCCGAGGATCACCAGCCCATAGAACAGGTAGAGGTCGACGGCCCCGGGAGCCGCGTAGACCGCGACCGTGACGGCGGCCATGTCCACCACCGTGCTGACGATCCCGACCTCGCGCGCCGGGAAGCGCCCGAGCAGCCAGGGAACGAGCAGGCTCCAGGCAGCCAGCGCGATGACGACACCCAGCAGGGCCACGAGGTCGGAGGCGCCACGGGAGATGAGGGCGAGCAGCAGCGCTCCGGCCAGGAGCGCCATGCCGAGGCGTGCCCACGCGAGCTGACGCTCCTGCGTGCGCATCTGGCGCTCGAGGTGGCGTTCGAGCTCGTTCGGACCGTCGATCGACAGTTCCATCCCAGCGATGCACTCTACACTCGGCCGCGGCGCGGGGGCCGTGCAACTCGCCTCCGACGCGAAGCGTCTAGCGGTGAGCGATCAGGCCTGACACTCGACCAGAGGGACGATGACGAACCAGCCCCGTCTCCGCCGTGCCCGTCTCGCCGCGACCGCGGCGGTCGTGGCCTGGCTCGTGGTCGGCGCGGTGCCGGCACGGGCCGCGAGCGCGGTCGAGATCGAGGCGCACGCGCTCGTGGGTGGTCGCTACGAGATCGGCGGATGGCTCGCCGTGTCGGTGACGCTCGTGAACTCCGGGTCTCCGACCGATGGCTACCTCACCGCTGTGACGGAGGCCGGGACCGTTCGACGCTACGTGGAGCTCCCGGCTGGGGCCCGTAAGGTCGTGCCGCTGTACGTGGAGCCCGAGGCGTTCCAGCGCGACGTGCCGATCACGTATGTCGAGCCGAATGGAATCGTCAGCACGTCCGCCGAGGTACGGGTCCTCGAGCAGGCAAGCGGACAGGTCGCCATCGTCGGCGACACGACGGGCACGCTCCGACCCCAGGTCCTGGCCTCGCACGACGGCAACCGCACGGAACCGATCTCCCTGGCCGTGGGCGACATCCCGGAGCGGCCTGAGCCGCTCGCCGGACTCTCGGCCATCATCTGGGCCGCTGACAGCACGGCGCTCACGAGCGGACAGCTCGGCAGCCTCGAGCGGTGGATGGCGGACGGTGGCCAGCTCGTGGTGGTCGGGGGCGCAGATTGGCAGACACGGACCGCCGGGTTCGCCGATCAGCTCCCGCTCACCGGCCTTGCATCGGTCGACGGCACCTCGCTCGGGGCGCTGGCCGCGTGGGCCGGCCAGGACGAAGCCAGCCTCGAATCCGCCACCGTGTCGACCGGCTCCGTCAAGGATGACGCGCGGACGATCGTCACCGCCGATGACGGAACCGTGCTCGTCTCGATGCGACCGTTCGGTGCGGGCTCGGTGGTCCTGGTCGGAGCCGACCTGGCCGTCGAGGCGTTCCGCGCCTGGGAGGGCGCCCCGCGCGTGTGGGATCGCATCGTGCCGTCGAGCGCCATCATCGACCAGTTCTTCGGCGGCGCGGGCCGGCGCGACGAGATGCACTCCGCGATGAACGGTGCGCTCGGTACCCTGCCGACGCTCGAGGTCCCCTCGTCCGAGCTGCTGCTCCTCGTGATCGTCGCGTACATCCTCCTGATCGGTCCGATCAGCTACCTCGTGCTGCGCCGCATCGATCGTCGTGAGCTGGCTTGGGTCACAGCGCCCCTCCTGATCGTGACGTTCAGCGCCTGCTCGTACGGCATCGGCCGCTCGATGAAGGGCAGCGACGTGGTCGTCAACCAGATCGCCATCGTTCGGACCTCGCCGACGGGCGCCGCGCTGGCAGAGACCTACGCGGGCGTGTTCTCGCCCGACCGCTCCGCCTACCACCTCACGGTCGACGCCGACGCCCTCATCGGCGCGCTGGACACCTCGTCGTTCGACGGCGTCCCACGGGCCACCGGCGACGTCGCCGTCGAACAGGGGCGGCCAGCGCATCTGCGCGACCTTTCGATCGGGGCCTTCGGATTCGCCGGGGTCCAGGCCAGCGCCCTGGTCGACGTCGAGCCCGCCCTCGTGGTGACGTGGACGACGCGCGATAGCGAGGTCGTCGGCGTTGTGACCAACACCTCGTCGGCCGCGGTGGCCGACGTCGCGTACGTCAGCACCGCCGGGGGCGAGCGCATCGGCGACCTTGCTCCGGGGGCGAGCGTCGAGTTCAGCCCGCCGACGGACAACTTCAACGGCTCGAGCGCCTCGGACCAGGTGTATGGATTCGGTGGCCTGGACCGCGCAACCGAGGAGCAGCGGCTCGTCGCGTTGCGGCGCCAGGTGATCGATGCCCTGGTCGGCTTCGGCGGGTGGGCCGGCGTCGAGGTGAGCGCGTCGCTCGGGCGCGGCCCGTACATCATCGGTTGGCGGGCAGAGGAAGGGCCGATGCCGGTCTCGGTCGATGACGTCGAGGCGCAGCGCCACGTCGAGGCGGTCGAGGTCGTGAGCGTTCGCCAGGCGATCGGGGTCGGCGAGGTCACGATCCGGCCGCATCTGATGTCGGTGGCCATGACGGGCACGGACGGCGACGTCGTGGCCGGCTTCGAGCCAGGAACCGTCATCATCAACGATGGATCGGCCACGTTCAGCATCGCCCTGCCGTTGGAGGCGTCGGGCCTCGACCCGACATCTGTCGAGCTCGTCGTCGGGCCGGACTCCTCGGTCGTGCTCGGCAACGCCGGGGACTTCGTCGGGTTCTGGCCGGATAGCTTCACGCTCGAGGTCCGTGACCCCACGAGCGGCGAGTGGACACTCGTCGGAAACCTGAATGAGGGGAGCGCATTCACCATCGACGATCCATCGACTGCGATTGACGAGACCGGCCTGATCGAGATCCGCGTGTCCGGCGTCAGCGATGCGAACTTCGGGCAGTCGGGGGTCTTCGTCAGCGCGCAGGTCAGCGGGGTGATTGGCGAGTGATGTCTGTGCCGATCGTCGAGACCCGCGGCCTGGTCAAGCGCTACGACGACCAGGTCGCCGTGGCCGGCATCGACCTCGTCATCGGACCGGGCGAGATCTACGGTCTCGTCGGCCCGAACGGCGCCGGCAAGACCACGACCATGAAGATCCTCGCAACCCTGCTCGCGCCGACCGCGGGCGAGGCCTTCGTGACCGGGATCCCCGTCGTCGCCGACCCGACCGAGGTCCGGCGGCGCATCGGCTACATGCCGGACTTCTACGGCGTCTACGACGACCTGCGGGTCTGGGAGTACCTCGACTTCTTTGCCCGCTGCTACGACGTCCCCGCGCGGCGTCGTGGACCGATGATCGGCGAGCTGCTCGAGATCGTCGGCCTGGTCGACAAGCGCGACGCCTACGTCGAATCGCTGTCGCGCGGCATGCGTCAGCGGCTGTGCCTCGCCCACACCCTGGTTCACGACCCGGCACTTCTCATCCTCGACGAGCCGGCATCCGGCCTCGATCCCCGCGCTCGCGTCGAGATGCGAGAGATCCTCCGCGAGCTGCGGGGCATGGGAAAGACGATCCTCGTCAGCAGCCACATCCTTCCGGAGCTCGGCGAGATGTGCACACGCATCGCGATCATCGACCACGGTCGGGTATTGCGCGCCGGGACGATCGAGGAGATCGAGCGATCGTTGCATGCCGTCGCGCAGCTCCAGATCGACCTGCTCGGGGACGCAGGGGCCCGCGACGCAGCAATGGCCTGGATCGGAACCGATCCACGTGTCACGAGCGTCCTGCCGCTTGACGGCACGGACTCGGTCTGCCGCATCGAGGTGCACTTCGACGGGCCACCCGAGGCACAGGCCGAGCTCCTGCGTCGGATGATCGAGGCCGGGTACCACGTGGTCGGGTTCTCGCAGGCAACCAGCGATCTCGAGGAGATCTTCCTGAAGGTGACCGGACAGGACGACCCGGCGGTGGTGGCGGCATGACGGCCACGACGATCCCGGCCGCTCCCGAACATCGGGGCCCGGTTCGGGAGTTTGGTTCCGCGGTCGCCACGATCATGACCAAGGAGCTCCGATCACGGATGCGTGGCCGGCGGGCCTTCGTCATCCTGACCCTCTATCTCGGGCTCCTCGCCCTCATCGCGTACGGGGTGCAGGTCGTCGCCACGCCCGAGGCCCAGGCCGCGGCCGGCCGAGGCGGCGCGGAGGCGGTACCGGGCGCAAACGCCTCCGCCCTCATCGGGCAGTCGATCTTCACCGTCCTTTCGATCCTCCAGGTCGTGCTCGTCAGCGTGCTGGCGCCGGCGTTCACCGCGGGCCAGATCAGCCTCGAGCGAGAGAAGCAGACGCTTGACCTCCTGATCAGCACACCGCTCCGGCCCGGCGCGATTGTCGTGGGCAAGCTCCTGACGGCGCTCGCCTTCGTTGTCCTCATGATCGTGGCCGCGATCCCGATCACGGCCATCGTGCTCATGTACGGCGGCGCGTCGATCGGCGACATCGTCAACCAGCAGCTCATCCTGCTGGCCACCGCCATTGGCTTCGGCGCGGTGGGGATCTTCGCGTCGGCACTGACGAAGCGAACGCAGAGCGCCACCGTCGTCACGTACTGCGCGGTGATCGCCTGCATCCTCGGCTCCGCGATGCTGTACAGCTTCTGGACTGCGATTGCCGAACGCGAGAACCCGCTGGGCATCGGATCCAATGACACCGCTCCCGAGCTCATCCGCTACGTCAACCCCATGGTGGCGATGCTCGACGTCGTATCGACGGTGGAGCCGGCTGGGGGAACGCGGATCACCCGACCCCTGTACGAGATCTTCGGGCCCGACCTGGCAGCCGGCTTCACGTTTGTCGACGTCCCCCCCGGGGAGCCGCGCGGGGGCGATGGCCGCGAGGAGCCGCCACCCGCGGACGGAGCGGCCTTCGGGGGGAAGGCTGACGCGTACTGGTGGCCCCGCTTCGTGGCCACGTTCCTCATTGCCGCGGGTCTGTTCACATTGGCCTCGATGCGCCTCGTCGTGCCGACCGGCCTCCGGCGATCGCCATGGCCGAGGCGTCGACGCCATCTCGCCGTGACCAATGACCCGGGCATCGACGATGTACAGGCCGAGGCTGCCCCGGAGGGGACGGAGCTGTGAACGATCGAGCGGTCTCGCGAGCGGTGGTCGAGCGCCTCGGCAGCGACTCGCTGCGACGCCTCACCGGGCTCCGCCGGCGCCTGTGGTGGCGACGGGCCGTGCGCTCCGCTCTGATCGTCGTGGCGGCGAGCCTGGTCGCGTTGGCGGCCGTGCAGCTGGTGGCCCGAGCCTTCCCCTTCGAGCACGTGCTCTGGGTCCAGCTCTCGATTCTGGTCGCGGGCCTCTTGGGATGGGGAATCGACGTCGCGCGACGCCGGCCATCGCTCGTCGAGGCGGCCCGCCGCGCGGACGAGGAGCTATCCCTTCGACAGCGACTTGGGACCGCGCTCGAGATCGCGTCCCGCGAGACCGACGATCCCCTCGAGGCCCGGCAGCTGGCGGACGCCCGCGCGCGGCTCGGCACCGTCGACGTCCGCCGCGCATTCCGGCCGAGGCTTGCGTCCCGCCCGCTGGCGATTGCCGGCATCGGCCTCGCGATGACGCTGGTCCTGGTCGCGTGGCCGAATCCACAGGACGAGATCCTTCGACAGCGCGACGCCGCTCGCGACGCGGCTGAGGACGTTGCCGAGCGGGTGGAGGAGGTGGCGGACGAGCTGGCCGAGGAGAACGTCGAGAATCCCGACCCGCGTCGAGAGGAGCTCGAACGGCAGCTCCGGGAGCTCGCGCGTGCGCTTCGGGAGCAGGGCGCCGACCGCGAGGCGACCCTGGCCCGCATCGGCTCCGTCCAGGAAGAGCTCTCGCGCCTGACCGACCCTGACGCGGCACAACGCGACGCCGCGCTGACCCAGCTGGCGCGCGCCACCTCCCAGGCGGCAACCGATGATGAGGATGCGAACCAGGAGGGCGACCCCGAGGAAGCGGCGAGAGACCTCGAGGAGCTGGCCGACCAGGCCGACGCCATGAGCCAGGAGGAGGCGGCGGCCCGCGCCGCCGCCCTGAGGCAGGCAGCGCAGTCAGGTGCCGCGTCGCAGCCCGAGGCCGCGCGGGCGCTGGCCGAGGCCGCCGATGCACTCGAGCGCGCCGCACGCACCGGGACCGAGGAGGATCGGCGGGCCGCTTCAGAGGCGCTTGATCGGGCGGCCGATGCCCTCCGCCAGGCTGACCGTGACCGGCAGGTACAGCGCGATGTCGCCCAGGCCCAGTCGGCCCTCCAGGATGGCGCGCGACAGGTCGCGCGAGCCGGGCAGCCGACGGCCGGTCAGCCGGGTGCGTCAGGGCAGCCGGGGGCATCCGGTCAGCCGGGCGCGTCAGGACAGCCCGGCGCTTCCGGGCAGCCAGGGGCGTCGGGTCAGCCGGGGGCATCAGGGCAGCCGGGGGCGTCAGGGCAGCCGGGGGCGTCAGGGCAGCCCGGTGCGAGCCCGGGCAGCAACCCCGGCAGCAACCCGGGCTCGAATCCAGGCAGCAACCCCGGCAGCAACCCGGGCTCGAATCCGGGGTCGCAACCGGGAAGTGGCGGGGGCGCGAACGTGCGCCGCATCCCGGGCGGAGGTCTGCGCACCGGTGGCTTCGACGGTCCCACACAGGGCAACCAGGGCTTCGACGTCGACAGCCACGGCGACGTCCTCACCGACTTCGATCGGTTCGGTCGCCCTGGCGACCCCGACTTCATCGCCGGCGCCGGCGGCAACGGGGGAACCGATCAGACCGGCTCCGGATCCGGCACGGGATTCGACAACGACAGCATCGTTCCCTACCGCTCCGTGTACGACCTCTTCTACGACTACGCGCAGACCACCCTTGATCGCCAGCAGGTGCCGATCACGCTCAAGGACTTCGTGCGCGATTACTTCTCCCGCCTGGAGCCACTGCAATGACCGATCAACCCACCGCGCCGGCCGCGAGCGTCGACACCCTCGAGCCCGAGCAGTTCGCCGAGCGGGCGATGACCATCGAGCGTGAAGTTGGACAGTTCATCGTTGGGCAGCAGCAGCTCGTCCGGCAGACCCTGATCAGCCTCCTCGCCGGATCGCACGCCTTGCTCGAAGGGGTTCCCGGGCTCGGCAAGACGATGCTCGTGCGCACGATGGCCGAGGCCCTCGAGCTGGGGTTCAGCCGCATCCAGTTCACGCCCGACCTGATGCCGGCCGACATCATTGGCACGAACATCATCGTCGAGGAAGGTGGCGAGCGCCGGTTCCGGTTCCAGCAGGGGCCGATCTTCAGCAACCTCGTCCTCGCCGACGAGATCAACCGGGCGACGCCGAAGACGCAGTCGGCACTGCTGGAGGCAATGCAGGAGCATCGGGTCACCGTCGCCAAGCAGCAGTACACGCTCTCCGAACCGTTCTTCGTGCTGGCCACCCAGAACCCACTCGAGATGGAGGGCACGTATCCGCTGCCCGAGGCACAGCTCGACCGCTTCTTCTTCAAGATCGACGTCGGCTTCCCATCGGAGGAGGACCTCGTCAAGATCATGCAGCGCACGACCGGCACGGAGCAGCCCAGCGTCGGCAAGGCGGCGAGTGGGGCCGATGTCATTGCCATGCAGCGGCTGGCGCGTGATGTCCCCATCGCCTCGCACGTGATGGCGTACGCCATCCGCATCCTGCGCGCGACACACCCCGAGACCGATGGCGTACCCGAGATCGTCCGCTCCTACGTCCGGTACGGCGGTTCACCTCGAGGCGCACAGGCGATCGTGCTGGGGGCGAAGATCACCGCATTGCTCGACGGGCGCTTCAACGTCGCCTACGCCGACGTGCAGGCGGTCGCGGCGCCGGCGCTGCGACATCGGATCATCCTCAACTTCGAGGGCGAGGCCGAGGGCATCAGCACCGACTCCGTCGTTCGTTCGATCATCGCCGAGACGCCCACCGAACCGGCCGAGTGACCGTCGTGGTCCCTGGCGTATATACGTATATACGCGGCGGCACAGCCACGCCATGACCTCGACCGAGCGTCCCCCATTCTTCGACGAGGCGTTCCTGCGCCGCCTCGAGCAGCTCGAGCTGGCATCGCGCCGCCTCGTCGCGGGGCGCATGAAGGGCGAACGCCGGAGCGTCCGGCGCGGGCAGAGCGTCGAGTTCGCGGACTACCGCAACTACAGCGCCGGGGATGATCTGCGCCAGCTCGACTGGAATGCCTACGCCCGCCTCGAGCGCCTGTTCGTGAAGCTCTTCGTCGAGGAGGAGGACGTCACCGTTCACGTCCTCGTCGACGCGAGCCGGAGCATGGACTACGGGGAGCCGAACAAGCTCGATGCCGCGCGCCGGGCCGCCGCGGCACTCGGCTACCTCGGGCTGGCGAGCATGGATCGGGTCAGCGTCGCGTTCCTGGGAGACGGGACGGCAACCGCCATGCGGCCGATGCGCGGCAAGCGGCGGACGTTGGAGCTGTTCAAGTTCCTGTCCGAGCCACGCACGGAGCGGCTGACCGGGCTCGCTGACGCGGCGCGGGCGTACGCATCCCGGATGCGAGGCAGCGGCCCGCTGCTGCTCATCAGCGATCTCATGGACCCCGGCTACCTCGACGCGCTGCGCGACCTCGCCGGGACGCGCTCGCAGCTCTCGGTGCTCCACCTCCTCGCCCCCGATGAGCTCGAGCCCGAGGTGCCGCCGGACGCTCGCCTCGTGGACAACGAGACCGGCCAGGCGGTCGAGGTGAGCGGAGACGACGACCTGGTCGAGCGCTATCGCGCCCGCCTTGCGGAGTGGCAGGCGGAGATCAGCGACTTCCTCACCAGGCGAGGCGGGACGTACGTGCTCGTCCCATCCGACATCGACCTCGCGGATCTTCTCTTCGACGTCCTGCGGCGCAGGCGGGTGGTCGAGTGATCGCCCCGCTGGCCCTCATCGGCCTCATCAGCCTCCCGATCATCGTGGCGTTCTACATGCTGCGCCTGCGGCGCCGGGACGTGCCGGTGGGCTCCACGTTCCTGTGGCAGCAGCTGGTCCGCGACGTGGAAGCCAACGCGCCGTGGCAGCGGCTGCGGTTCAGCTGGCTGCTGCTGCTGCAGCTCCTCATCGCCGCGATCGTGGTGATCGCCGCCGCCAGACCGTTCCTGACGACGGAGTCGGACCTGGCGGCCAACGTCGTGCTCATCGTCGATACCAGTGCCTCGATGGCCACCGCAACCGAGGACGAGGATCGCATGGCGCTCGCCCGTGGCCGCGCCACCGACGTCGTCGATCGGCTGCCCGAGGGGGGACGCATCACCGTCGTCGCCGCGTCGGACACCGCAACCGTCCTCGTGAGCGAGACTGATGACCGCGAGGCCGCGCTTCAGGCCATCGAGCGCCTCGAGCCCAGCCAGCTCGAGGGTGACCTGACCGATGCCTTTGCCCTCGCATCGGCGCTGGCGGCGCGCGACAGCGATTCGACCGTGGTCGTCGTGACCGATGCGGCCGGCGACGAGCTGCCCGACCTCGGCGTCGGCTCGCCGGTTCTCGTCGAGCGCGTGGGTGATACCGATGCCAACCAGGCCATCGCAGCGCTGTCGGCCCTGCGGCGCTCGGGTGGAGCGCAGCTCGACCTGTTCGTGGCCGTCACCAACCCCTCGAGCGCCGACGCCACGCGACGCCTGGAGGTCTATGCCGATGGCGATCTCGTCGACGCGCGCGAGCTGACGATCCCGGCCGGCCAGCGCTCCGAGGCACTGGTGACCACGGTCCCGGCCGCGGCGTCGACCGTCGAAGCGCGACTTGCCGGGAGCGACGCGCTGCGAACCGACGACCGCGCCTTCGCGATCGTGCCGGCCGCCGATGCGACCCGCGCTCTGCTGGTCGGCGATGGCAGCGCGTTCCTGGAGAGCGCCATGGCCCTCCTGCCGCGCCTCGAGCTGTACGCGGTCAGCGCGGCCGGGTACGAGGGGGCCATCGTCGAGGCCGAGGAGAACGGCACACCGTATGGGCTCATCGTGTTCGACGGGGTCGTGCCGGAGGAGCCACCGGCTGCGGCGGCCCTTTATGTCGATCCCGGATCCGACGGCCCGTTCGGCACGGTCGAGCGACGGGTCAACGGCCCGATCATCGATCGCACCGATCCGGACGAGCCGATCCTGCGGTTCGTCGATCTGAGCAGCATTCACATCGGTCGCGCTCGCGAGATCGAGCTCGCCGATGGCATGCGACCGGTCGTCGCCTCGACCCGCGATGCCCCGCTCATCGCCGTCGGCGAGGCCGGCGGCCACCGCATCGGCCTCATCTCCTTCGACCTCGACGAGTCGGACCTGCCGCTCCAGGTGGCGTTCCCGCTGCTCATGAGCAACCTCGTCGACTTCGCGCTCCCGGCCGGCGACGGGATCCTGCCGTCGTCGATGCGGCTCGGGGAGTCGATCACCGTGGGCGTCGACCCGGGGATCCTGCGCGTGAGCGTGACCACTCCAGTCGCCGACCTTCCGGGAACCGCGAGCGACGCGGTCGAGGTCGCGGTGATCGACGGCCGGCTGACGATCCCCGGTGCGAACCAAGTGGGGCTGCGCAATGTCAGCGTCGTGTCTTACGATGCCGACCTCGACGGGGCGCTGCTCGGGACGACGGCGGTCAACCTGTTCAGCGCCGACGAGTCGGACGTTGCGCCCGGCGATGCCACGCGCATTGTCGACATGGGCCGCGTGCCCGACGAGACCGACACCTCGGCGCAGTCGGCCCGCGGCGAGTGGTGGTGGCCCCTGGCCCTGCTCGCGCTCGCGCTGCTCGCCGTGGAGTGGATCCTCTTCCATCGACCGACGCGACGAACGATGCGCCGCGCCTTCGGCCGCCGGCCGGAGCCGCTCGGTGGCCGGCCGCGATGAGCTTGCCGTTCAACTTCAGCGACCCGATCTGGTTGTGGCTCGCCGTCCCGGCCGTCGCCATCGTCATCGTCGGGTGGCTGGCGGCGTCGCGCACGCTCCCGGCCGGTCGCCGGATCGCGTCGCTGGTCATCCGGCTGGCGCTGGCAGCGTGTCTCGTGCTCTCGCTGGCGGGGATGCGCCTCGCCCTGCCGTCGGATCGGCTGGCGGTCGTCTTCCTCGTCGACGCATCGGATTCGATGCTCGACGCGTCGTCGGACGAGCTGATCGATTGGGCACGGACCGTGGTGCGCGACATGCCGGAGGGCGACCGGGCAGGCGTCGTCGTCTTCGGCGCCAACGCCCTCGTCGACCGCCTTCCGTCGGATCTCGCCGAGTTGGCCGATCCGGCATCGGCGCCGGTCGCGGGGGCGAGCGACGTGGGAGCCGCCGTTCGGCTCGCCGCCGCGATCATGCCGGCCGGGATGCAGCAGCGGATGGTTCTGCTCTCCGATGGCAACGACACGTCAGGCGAAGCGGCCGATGCGATCGCCGCCGCATCGGCCCGCGGCATCAGGCTCGACGTCGCGACGCCGGCCGACGACCAGTCCGCGGAGGTGCTCGTCGACGCGCTCGACGCTCCCTCGGGCGCGCGTGTCGGCGAGACGATCGACCTCGTCGTGAGGCTTCGGTCGACGATCACCACATCGGCCACGCTCCGGCTGCTGGCCGATGGCGCGACGGTGGCGACGCGCGAGCTCGACCTGGAGCCCGGGATCACCACGATCCCGTTCAGCGTCACGGCCGACGAGGCGGGGTTCCATGTCTTTCGCGCGGTCATCGAGCCGGAGGAGGATCGATTCACCGAGAACAACGCCGCCGACGCCTACGTCCTCGTCGCCGGCCCGCCGCAGGTCCTGGTCGCGACCGACGACGCCGCCCGTGCGGCGGACCTCGTTGCCTCGCTGAGCGATGGCAGCCTGGAGGTCACGGTGGTGAACTCCGGCGGCGTCCCCTCCTCGCTCACGTCGCTGGCCGGGTACGACAGCATCGTGCTCGACAACGTGTCCGCCGATGCGCTTGGCGCCACGACCATGGCCTCGCTCCAGGTCTACGTGCGCGACCTCGGTCGGGGCCTGGTCATGCTCGGCGGCCGAGAGAGCTTCGGTGCCGGCGGCTACCTCGACACCCCGCTCGAGGAGACGCTTCCGGTCTACATGAGCGTGCGCGACCGCGAACGCTCGCCCGACGTGGCGATGGTCGCCGTCGTCGACAAGTCGGGCAGCATGGCCGACTGCCACTGCACCGGCGACTCGCGCGACACGGCCAACCCGTCGGGCTCGCGCGGGTTCGAGAAGGTCGACATCGCCAAGGAGGCCATCATGCGCGCCGCCGAGGCGCTGGCGCCGACCGATCAGCTGGGCGTCGTGGCCTTCGACGAGAACGCGCACTGGGCGGTGCGCACGGCGCCGATCGACTTCGGTGCCCTCGGCGACGGGCTCGGCTTCCGGGCCGATGGCATGACGAACATCTTCGCCGGGCTCCAGGCGGCCTACGAGGACCTGCGCGACAACCCGGCCACCCTGCGCCACATCATCCTGATCACCGACGGCTGGTCGACGCACGGCGCGTACGACGAGCTCCTGGCCGACATGCGGGAGGCCGGCATCACGCTCTCGACCATCGGCACCGGCGGCGGCTCCGCCCAGGTGCTGCGGCGCCTGGCCGAGGAGTCCGGCGGGCGCTACTACGACGCCGCCGATGCCACGACCATCCCCGACATCTTCCTCCGCGAGACGATCCGGACGGCCGGCGAGCGCATCGTCGAGGAGACGTTCCAGCCGATCCCGTCGGCATCGTCCGAGATCCTTGACGGCCTGGACGCGGGGCGTCTCCCGCAGCTGCTCGGCTACAACGCCACCACCGCCAAGGGCAGCGCAACGGTCTCCCTGCTCACGGGCCGCGAGGACCCGCTGCTCGCGCAGTGGCAGTACGGCCTCGGGCGGGCGGTCGCGTGGACCTCCGACGCACGGCAACAGTGGGCGGCCCCGTGGATCGGGACGGCCGAGTTCGGCACGCTCACCGCGCAGCTGGTGGCCTGGACGCTGCCGCCACAGGACGCCGAGGGCATCGAGGTGCGCTTCACGCCCGCCGGTGGCGGCGAGCTGGACGTGGAGGTCACCTCCTTCGACGACGACGGAGCGCCACGCAACTTCTACCGCACCCAGCTGCGCCTCGTGTCGCCGGACCTCGAGCCGACCCAGGCCGACCTCGAGCAGGTCGGACCGGGCCGATACGCCGGCACCATCCGCGCCGACGAACCCGGCGCGTACCTCGTGCGCGTGGCGCAGACCTACAGCGACGAGAGCGGGACTGACGCGGCCACCCGGACGCTCGGCATCGTGTCGCCGGCGGCGGAGGAGTACCGACGGCTCGGCGTCGACACCGATGCCCTTGCGGGGTTCGCCGCCGCCGGCGGCGGCCGCCAACTGGCATTGGACGCCGACGAGCCCGGTGCCGACGTGTGGCTCCACGACATCCCGGCAAGCGCGTTCCCGACGCCGATCTGGCCGTTCCTGCTCCTGCTCGCCATCGTGCTCGTGCCGATCGACGTCGGGGTGCGCCGCGTGGCGCTCTCCGGTGGCGACGTCGGGCGGGCCCGCGCCTGGCTCGGGCGCCGGTTCGGCTTCGGGTCGGAGCCCGAAGCCGTCGCCGGCCTGGGCGAGCTCCGTGCGGCGCGGGCTCGCGGGGAGCGACGCGTCGGGCGGGCCGTGGCACCGGTCGCCGAACCGGTGGCCCCGGTCGCGGCGCCGTCATCTCCAGCCGGCGCACGGTCGGCGCCGCGCACGTCGAGTCCCGCCGCGCCGATGACGGAGTCCGCCGCTCCGGTGGCCACCGAGCCGAGCGGCGAGACGCTCGCCGAGCGGCTCGCCCGGCGGCGGCGCGGCGGCTGAGCAAACCGTTTCGGTCCTACAGGTCCCCGGGGTCGAGCTCCTCCAGGACTCCATCGTCACCGGCGGCGATGGGCCGCTCCCGGACTCCTGGCGCGCGCAGGTAGAGCCATGCTCCGACGGCGCCGAGGCCAGCGAGAGCCATCGCAATCCACGGCAGCGTGCGGAAGTCGAACCACCCGATGCCGATAACCGTGATCCGTGACTCGTTGCCAACCACATCGGTGGCAACCACCTCGACATCGGACGGCCAGGGCGGCAGGTCCACGCCGATACTGAATCGACCGTCTTCGTCGACGGCAACGGGCCGACCTGCGACGGTCACATCGCTCGTACCCGCCCGCCCGGCCACGATGACGCTCGGTGCGCCGATGCTGGTCTCTGCCCCGGCCGTGAGGGTCGGCGCGCTGTCGAGGACCCGCACCGCCCACCTCGCCGTGTAGCCTCGCCCGGCGGGGGTGACCACGGCCAGCCGAGCGATGAGCGTCCGGCCGGGAGGCGCATCGTCCGGCGGCTCGATGTCGACGCGAATCGTGCCGACGTCCGGGACGACCGGCACCTCGTCGTCGAACGCCGATCCGATCTGCACGTACACCCTCGAGCCTGGTGGTGCGTCGACGAGGGCCTCGAACCCGTTGCCGGACACGAGGAGATCGTCCTCCTCGTCACGCACCGCTCGGTCCACCGCTGGATCGAAGGTTCCGTCGTCCCCCTCTGGCTCGCGGATCTCGTCGAAGGGCACGAGGCTCACCCCCGACCCCGGATCCAGCGACGGAGCATCGAGCCGGCCGCCGGCTGGATCGAGCACCCGCAGCTCACGAAGCCCGTGCCAGAGCGCCAGCCACGCTCTGCCGGACCCGACGAGGCCGACCGGCACGACGCCCGCAAGCGCCGATGTTGACGCAACCTCGCCGGCGGTCGAGGTGAGCCGGCCCTCGGCAAGGACGACCGCCTCTTCCCGCTGTCCCCCGCCTGGCACGGGGCCGATGAATGGCTGGAGCGGGCCGGAGGTCACGTTCCTGACGGCCAGCCTCGGGTTCGGTCCGTAGATCGGGTCGAGTCCGGGCAGGGGCATGTAGACCACCGCCTCGCCTTCCAATCGGAGCACGAGCTCAGCGCGCCCGTTATCTCCCGCGGTGATGCCAACGAGATCGCCCGTGAGGTGCCTGGCGGCCACAGGGGGGCCTGGAGGAGCGTCTCGCGGCCACGGGCGCACCTGGAGGTCGGCGATCTCGCTGGTCGTCGCGATCCCGCGGTTCAACCCGATCGGCACGGCCAGCGCGGAAACCGTGCCCGCCTCCGCGCTCTCGGCGACGAGCGCGTCGCCCTCCCGCAGCGAGACCCGGTGCAGTCGCGACTGCGCCCCGATGAAAGCGGCCTCGGCCCCGGGGACGCCGTCGCTGTCGCCGAGGACGAACGGAGACGCGCCGGACCCGACCAGAAGCTCCGTCAGCACCGGCTCGGCGAAGCGGTCGCCCGCCCATCGCAGGAGCCGCGCGTCGGTCGGATACGTGGTGTCGCCGAGCGGCTGCAGCCCGCGGGTGACCAACAGCTCGTCGGTGTCGTCGCCGTCCATGTCGATTGCGAGGACCGCATCGGCGACCTGGGCGCGTGGCGCGACCTCGACGAGCTGGAGGCTGCCGTCCCTGAACACGACGTCGTGGAGGAGGAGGCAGCACGATTGCTCGAGCCCGGGCTCGTCGAATCGGGGCTGACGAACCAGGGTCGCGCGCTCGATGCCGTCGATCCGGCGGACGATCAGGCGCGCGGGCGCGCCGGTGTACACGAAGCTTCCCTGGCTGCCGCTCGATGGTTCCGGGACGATGGTGATGGCCGGGCCGAGGCGCTCCCATCCGTTCTCGCCCTCGCTCCACGCCTCGACGTCGATCGCATCGGACGATGAGGCGATCGCGCGCACGACCTCACGGTCGCCGTCGCCGTCGACGTCCGCCACAACGGCCTGGTACGTCGGCGCTTCGGGCAGCATCACCGCGCCGGGCTCCGCGGGCACGGCCGCGATCGCCGAAGGCGGGGGCGGCAGGAGGATCGGCGCGGTCCCGATCAGCAGGGCGAGCAGCGTGGCGGCAATCATCGGTCGATTGAGAATACGCGGCGTCTGTCATCATCGGGGCCATGGCCGCCTCACCGCCCGTCCTGTGGACGCCTCCGCCGGACGCTCGCGAGCGTTCGCGCATGGGGAGGTTCATGACGGAGATCGAGCGAACGCACGGCCTCTCCCTCGCCGGCTACGACGATCTGCTGCGCTGGTCGATCGAGGCACCGGACGCCTTCTGGGGATCGGTGTGGACCCATTTCGGGCTCGGCGACGATCCCGGCACGGTGCTGATAGACGACTCCATGCCCGGGGCGCGCTGGTTCCCCGACGCACGCCTCAACTGGGCAGAATGGTGCCTCCGGCTCGAGGGCCGCGGCGCCGATGACATCGCCATCATCAGCCGGTCCCAGACACGCGAGCGCACGACCCTCACGGTCGCCCAGCTGCGTGACGCCGTCGCCAGGGCGCAGGGGGGACTCGCACGCCTCGGCATCGGCCGCGGCGACCGGGTGGCGGCCTACCTGCCGAACGTCCCGGAAGCCGTCATCGGTGTGCTTGCGTGCGCCTCGCTGGGTGCGATCTGGACGAGCTGCGCACCCGAGTTCGGGATCCGGAGCGTCATCGATCGCTTCGG
>DATBRU010000005.1:0-5140 GCA_036560105.1 Candidatus Limnocylindria bacterium
CGAGCGTGACTGGATCATGCGCGCACCGACCCTGCGCCGGAAGCTGGCGCTGACCAGCAAGATCCAGGACGAGGTCGGCCACGCGCAGCTGCTCTACCGCGTGGCGGAGGACCTCGGTAAGCCCCGCGCGGCCATGCTCCAGGACCTCCTCGACGGCAAGACGAAGTTTCATAACGTCTTCCATTACCCGACGCGATCGTGGGCCGACGTGGGGATCATCGCGTGGCTCGTGGACGCCGCCGCGATCGTTTCGCAGCAGGCGCTGCGCGACTCCTCGTACGCGCCGTATGCCCGCACGATGAAGAAGATCTGCTGGGAGGAGTCGGTCCACATCATGCACGGTCGAGATGTGGTCCTGACCCTCATGAACGGGACGGACGCTCAGCGCGCCATGGTGCAGGAGGCCCTGGACCGGTGGTGGGGCCCGCTCATGCAGATGCACGGCCCGCCGACCGACCCGGCGAAGGACAAGGACCTCCACTGGGGCATCAAGGCCAAGAACAACGAGCAGCTCCGCCAGGAGTTCCTCTCGATCTATGTGCCCCGCATCCGTGAGCTCGGCCTGGTCATCCCGGATCCGGACCTCCGCTACGACGAGGGCACCGGTCGCTGGGCATACACCGAGCCCGACTGGGACGAGCTGAAGTCCGTGGTCACCGGGCATGGCCCGGCGTCGCAGTCGCGGCTCGACTTCCGTCGGGCGAGCTACGCCGACACGCAGTGGGTGCGTGACGCGCTGCTTGGGACCGCCTCGGCCGCCTAGCTCGTCAGCCTCCGCTGGCCGGGAGTGCCGTGTTCGGCAGGAGCGTCGCGCCGCCGGCTTGCTCGATCGCATACAGCGCCGTATCGAGGTTGCGCGCCGTTTCGGTGGCGATAGCCTCGTCCGGCATGGTGAACGAGTCGCCCATCTCGACGGTGAAGCTGAGGATCCGATGCGTCGCGTACATCCAGTCGACCTGGTTGCCGACGTGGATCTCGCCGCTCGAGGACTGGGCAACCTGGTAGCCGCTTCGTCGGGCCATCTCGGTTGCCATCGACACGAGCGTGGTGTGATCGCCGGGGTCCATGTCGGCCGGTAGCGGCTCGGTGGTCCAGCCGAATGGGTAGAGCACGATGCGCCCGAACTGGTGGAATGTGACATGGACCCGGATCTGCTGCCGGCCGCCAACGACCCGGCCATCGACGTACCGCCGGAAGGCCGAGGCCTCGGGCGTCGACCACGCCGCGGGGCCGCGGTAGGTGTTGGCCGCCGGCGACGCATTCAACGGATTCGTGCCCCAGTGGTATTCGAAGTTGCGGTTGATGTCGGTGCCGATCTCGGCGCTGCCCGGGGTGGGCTGCCGGTTCTTGCGCCAGCTCCGGTAGCCGGTGCTCGTGTGGTCGTGCTCGGAGCCGTCGGGGTTGAGGTTGAAGATGATCGTCACCTCGCGCGTGTCCACGATCCGTGTGATTCGCGGGTCACGGCCATAGCCATCGACCAGGCTGCGGAACAGGACGATCGCCATCTCGGTGCTGAGGTGCTCGCGCCCGTGGATGCCTCCGTCGAAGAGCACCTCGGGCTCGCCCTCGTCGCGTGTGACGTTGTCGCTCACCGTGGCCGCCCAGAGCTCACGGCCTTCGTGCGACCTGCCGATGCTGAAGGCGCGGGCGATGTCCGGCCGACGGGCGGCGATCGACTGGACGGCGTCCACCAGCTCGGCGTAGTCGAGGTAGCGCGCATCCTCCGGCGGATACGCCGATGCCGGCGTCACGGGGATGCCGATCAGCAGCACCGCCGTGGCGAGCGCCGCCGCGAGCGCGGCGGCAGTGCGGTGTCGATGGCGGAGGGTGCGTTGCATCGGTGCTGTTCTCGGAGTGATGGTACGGCGAGGACGGGCCGTTTCACCACGATGTTGCCCGCCGCGCTACGCTCTGCCGACGATGAGCGCCAGCGAACGCGTCTGGGAGGTCTTCCGCCAGGAGGACGAGGGCGATCCGATGATCCACGCCGGGAACGTGAACGCCCCCGACGAGGAGCTCGCGATGCACTACGCCCGAGAGTTCTACGGTCGTCGCGGCGAGTCGCATCGGCTCTGGATCGTGGCGCGCGACGCGATCAGCGAGCTCGACGATCCCGATCTCCTCAAGCCACCGCTCGACCGGAGCCACAAGAAGCCGGGCGGCTACATCATCAAGCACAAGCTCGAGGCCGCGAAGCAGCGCGCCGCGACCGAGGAAGCGGGGGAGTGACCGGCGCCCCGCCCACCCTGGATGCGGCGACGCGCACGGCGCTGGCCGGGCTCCTGCTGTCCGTCGCCGACGACGAATTCGTGATCGGCTTCTGGGACTCCGAGTGGACCGGGATCGCGCCGATGCTCGAGGAGGACGTGGCGACCAGCTCGATCGCCCAGGACGAGATCGGCCACGCCCGGGCGCTGTACGAGCTCCTGGCGGACCTGACCGGCGCCGATGCCGACGCAATCGCATTCGGCCGCGACGCCGATGCGTTCCGTCACGCTGCCCTGCTCAACCACGCTCGCGGCGATTGGGCCTTCAGCGTGGCCCGCCGCTACCTCTACGAGACCGCCGACGCGGTCCGGCTGGAGGTGCTCGCCCGATCGACGCATGAGCCGCTCGCCCTGCTGGCGGGCAAGATGCGGCGCGAGGAGACCTACCATCTGCTGCACGCCAACGCCTGGCTCCGACGGCTTGCCGACGGGGCGCCGGAAGGTCGTGAGCGCCTCGTCACCTCGATCCGAACCCTGTGGCCCGAGGCGCATGCGGTGTTCGCGCCGGTGTCTGGCGAGGACACGCTCCTGAGCTCCGGCATCCTTCCCGAGCCCTTGGCCGCCCAGCGCGGTGCGTGGGAGGGCCAGGTGCGTCCCATGCTCGAGCCGATCGCGGGGTCCTTGCCCGAGATCGCGCTCGACCCCGCCGGCCGTGAGCGACGCACCGATGACTTCCGCTGGCTCCACGGCGAGTTCACGATGGTTTCGGCATCGGAGGAGGGTGCGGTGTGGTAGCCGAGCGTGGTGAGCTCACCGAGCTGCGGATCTGGGAGGAGCTCGGCCGGATCAGCGATCCGGAGATCCCAGCCATCAGCCTGGTCGACCTCGGCGTCATCGGCTCGGTGTCGGTCGATTCGGAACGGGCCCGTGTCGAGCTGCTGCCCACGTTCGTTGGCTGCCCGGCGATCGAGGTCATGCGCAGCGAGGTGGTGGAGCGCATCGGCCAGCTCGGCCTGTCCTCCCGGGTCGAGGTCGACATCACGTTCGATCCTCCGTGGACGAGCGAGCGCATCACTCCCGCCGGCCGGGAGCAGCTGCGCCGCAGCGGATTCGCCCCGCCGCACCTCGGCCCGTCCGTGCCGTCGGAGGCGGCGGGCCTGGACGAGCTCGCGATCCTGCCGATCGCCGAGTGTCCCTACTGCGGATCGCGCAACACGGCGCTCGAGAACCCGTTCGGCCCGACGCTGTGCCGGGCGATCTATCACTGCGCCGATTGCCGCCAGCCGTTCGAGCAGATGAAGCGCGTCTGACGCATGCGCTACCCTTCGGCGCATGACGATCGACGCTGACGAGATCGCCCAGGACGCCGCCGCCGCGCTCTCGTCCGGGACAGAAGACCACCTCGCCGCGATGCGGCACAGCGCCGCGCACATGATGGCTTCGGCGGTGCTCGAGATCTTCCCGGACGCGAAGCTCGGCATCGGTCCGGCGATCAAGGATGGCTTCTACTACGACTACGAGCTGTCACGGCCGCTGACGCCGGCGGACCTCGAGCAGATCGAGGCGAAGATGCGGGAGCAGCAGGCCGCTGACCTGGTCTTTGAGCACTCGAAGGACCTGCCTCGCGCCGAGGCGATCGCGGAGCTCGAGGCGAAGGGCCAGCCGTTCAAGGTCGAGATCGTCGAGGACCTTCCCGAGTCCGAGGGTCCCACCGTGAGCTTCTACCGGCACGGCACCTTCGAGGACCTCTGTCGTGGCGGCCATCTCGGCTCCACGAAGGAGCTCGGCGCCTTCAAGCTGCTCAACACCGCCGGCGCCTACTGGCGCGGCGACGAGACGCGACCGATGCTCCAGCGCATCTACGGCACAGCATGGGACACGTCCGACGAGCTCGACCGGCACCTGTGGCGCCTGGAGGAAGCGAAGAAGCGCGACCATCGCAAGCTGGGTCGGGAGCTCGACCTTTTCACCTTCCACCCCGAGTCGCCGGCGGCGCCGTTCCTCCACCCGCGCGGCATGGCAATCTGGCGAGCCCTCGAGGAATGGTCGCGCGAGGTGCGCCGAGGCGGTGGCTTCAGCGAGGTCCGAACGCCGAGCGTCGTCCGCAAGGAGCTGTGGGAGACCTCGGGCCATTGGGCGAACTACCAGGACAACATGTTCGTGCTCGACGACCACGACCACGTGTCCGGCCTCAAGCCGATGAACTGTCCCGAGGAGATCCTCATCTATCGCACCCGGGCGCGGTCATACCGAGACCTGCCGATGCGATTCAGCGACTACAGCGTCCTGTTCCGCAAAGAGCGCACCGGGGTCCTTGCTGGCATGTTCCGCGTGCGTCAGCTCACCCAGGACGACTCGCACGTCTTCTGCCGGCCCGACCAGGTCGACGATGAGCTGCGCCTCGCCCTCTCGCTCGTGCGCAAGCAATACGGCCCATTCGGGTTCGAGCCGCGGGCCAAGCTCGCCACGCGCCCGGAGAAGCGCATCGGCTCGGACGAGTTCTGGGAGCGAGCCGAGGACCAGCTCCGTGATCGGCTCGAAGAGGACGGCATGGCCTACGAGCTCGATGAGGGCGGTGGTGCCTTCTACGGCCCGAAGATCGACATCTTCATCGAGGATGCGCTGGGTCGCGAGTGGCAGATGGCGACGATTCAGGCCGACTACCAGCTCCCCCAGCGATTCGACCTCGAGTACCGCAGCCCCGATGGCGGCTTCGAGCGGCCCGTGGTCGTCCACTACGCGATCTACGGCTCGTTCGAGCGCTTCATCGGCATCATCACCGAGGAGTACGCGGGCGCCTTCCCGCTCTGGCTCGCGCCGGTGCAGGTCATGGTGGTGCCGATCGCCGATCGCCACCTCGACTACGCCGAATCGGTTCGCGCCGCCCTGGCCGATGCCGGCCTCCGGGCCGAGGTTGATGCCCGCTCGGAGCG
>DATBRU010000006.1:0-3000 GCA_036560105.1 Candidatus Limnocylindria bacterium
CAGCGGCGTTGCCGACGAAGATGCGCTGACCCATCTGCACGGGCTCGTGCGGCGCGAGATGCTGACCGTGGAGGCCAACCCGCGTTCGCCGGAGCGCGGACAGTATGGATTCGTACAGGCGCTGGTCCGCGAGGTCGCGTACGGCACGCTCGCCAAGCGTGATCGCCGCCGCCTGCACCTGGCCGCCGCGCGCTACTTCGAGACGCTCGACGACGAGGGAATCGCTGGAGCCCTGGCCGAGCATTACGTGGCCGCCTACAAAGCTCAACCCGATGGACCGGAGGGCGAGGCGGTCGCCGCCCAGGCCAGGGTCGCACTCCGTGGTGCCGCCGAGCGCGCCCGCTCGCTGGGCTCGTTCACCCAGGCCCTGCGGTTCCTCGAGCGAGCGCTGGAGGTCACCACCGATCCCGCGGAGGAGTATGCCCTCCAGGCCGCGGCCGGCGATGCCGGCCTGTATGCCGGGCTCAGCGACGAGCCGATTGCTCACACGACGCGGGCGCTCGAGCTGGCCCGCCGCTTCGGTGACCGGGAGCGGATCATGCTCGCGACCGTCAGCCACGCACTCGCGATCAGCACGACCGGCCAGATCGCCGACAATGCCGCGTTGCTGGAGCCCGCGCGCATCGAATTCCGGGACCTCGAGGCGACCCTTGGCTATGTGCGGCTCTGCGCCGAGCTCGCGCGCTCCTATCTCCTGCTGTCGCGCGGCGCCGACGCGATACGCGTCGTCGACGAAACGCTCCCGGTCGCCGAGCGCCTCGAGCTGACCCGAGAGATCATTGAGCTGGTCGTGACGCGCGGTGCCGCCCTGGCCGGCCTGGGCCGGCCCAGCGAGGGGACGATCATCCTCCGTGGTGCCGTCTCCGCGGCATCGGCCGCCGGCCTCCCCGATGTCGAGCTGCGTGGCCGGGTGAATCTCAGCTACGCCGCCGCAGCCGACGACCCGGAGCTCGCGTACCGCGTCGCGCGGGAAGGGCTCGTTCTCGCCGACCGGCTCGGGATGCGCGGGTACGCGTACTACCTGATCGGCAACGCCGTCGAGCTGGCCATCCGGATGGGGGACTGGGACTGGGCCGTCGCAGCGGCGGAAGGGGCAGCGGGCGCGAGCGGCCTTGACCTAGCGGCACGCCTGCGGCGGGCCGAGTTCCAGGGTCTGCGCGGTCACGACGTCAGCACCGAGCTCCAGGCGCTGACCGATGAACTCGCTGACGTGACCGAGGTCCAGGCACAGTCCATCACGGCCGAAACGTGGGCCATGGTGAAGTTAGCCCAGGGTGACCATCGCGCGGCGCTGGACCTGGCCCAGGGCGTGTATCGGGTCAATCTGGCACCGGACGGCACCAGCCCGTGGACCGCCATCCGTGCCGCCGCCGCGCTTGGCGACCCGGACGCAGTCACCGATGCCCTCCGCGCGATCGAGGAAATCCCCGGACGGGTCCTGTCTGCCGTCCGCCGCGAGGGCGAGGCAACGCTGGCGGGCCTCGCGGGTCGCCGGCAGGAAGCCCTGCACGGCTTCCTTGACGCGGTGCGCCGATGGCAGGAGCTCGGCCTCGCGGTCGAGGCCGCATTCGCCCAGCTGAACTTGGTCACCGTCCTCGGCGCGTCAGATCCCGAGGCGGCCGCTGCCGGTGAAGCGGCGCGGGCCCTCTTCCAGCGACTCGATGCGCAGCCCCTGCTCGATCGTCTCGCCGAGGCCCAGGCGGCTGGGGGCGTGGGGGGCGCCGCCTCGGGAGGTGGTTCGCCGCTCGTTGCCGTGCCCTCGGAGAACCCCTAGAGCTTCGCTCCGGAGCGATCCGGCAGCTCGGGTCGCTCGATCCGCTCGTCAAGGCCCTCGACCGTCAGCCCATCGGCCGTTGCCCACGGCTCGAGATATTGCTCCTCGATCTGCGTCGGCGTCTTGGGTCGCCCGGTGAGCGCCTGATCCAGGCCGGCCATCATGCCGCCGATGATCTCGCCCGCCGACGGCTTGGACGGCAGCGGATCGTCGTCTGGCGGCTTGTCGCGCTTCACTAACTCACCCTACACCGGCGATCGGTGCCGGAGATCGTCGAAGCCGATCATCCCGGTTCCACCCTGGTGCTGATCGGTCGCGACCTCGTGTCCCGCTGACCCGGCCTCACCCTCGGACGGCAGATCGAGGCCCGGGGAGCGATATAGCACGGACGGTATATCTGTCCCTGCGGTGCGATCCGCCGCTGATGCTCAGGTCTCTGCGGATCGGCGGGGCAGCAGCACCGCCACGAGGTCGATGAGCGCAAGAACGGTCACGCCAATGCCCACATACGTGGCGATGTAGAAGGACAGGTCAACGGGTTGACCTGAGAATCCGCGAATGAAGCCCATGCCGACGGCCACGACCGTCACAGCGGCTCCGGCGGCAAGGGCGAGGAGCGCTCCAAGTCGGCGCCACACGAAGAGCGTCACGGCGGCAGCGAGTGACAGGAACGCCGTGCTGAACAGGATGACGCTCTGGTCTTCGGACTCCGGGAGAAGCCCAGCACGGATCATGCTGCCCGCCAGGACGAGCAGCCCGATGGTGAGGATGGCCCTCCGTAGAATCATGACGCTCTCCTTGCCCGGATACCGACCAAGCGAGTATGAGTCGGGCGGTCAATCGGAGGCCGTCTGTCGGGTCGTCTGTGAAGGCGAGGATGCGCCACGACGAGACCCCGATAGGATTACCCCATGCCCACCGGAACGCTCGCCGTCCGCAGCGACCTGCGCAACGTCGCGATCATCGCCCATGTCGACCACGGCAAGACGACGCTCGTGGACGGGATGCTGCGCCAGACCGGCACATTCCGCAGCAACGAGGCGGTCGTCGATCGCGTGCTCGACTCCGGCGACCTGGAGCGCGAAAAGGGGATCACCATCCTCGCCAAGCAGACGACGGTGGATTATCAGGGGACACGGCTGAACATCGTCGACACGCCCGGCCACGCCGATTTCGGTGGCGAGGTCGAGCGCAGCCTCCTCATGGTGGACGCCGTGCTGCTCCTG
>DATBRU010000007.1:0-14702 GCA_036560105.1 Candidatus Limnocylindria bacterium
AAGGTCGGCCCTCGATCCGCGGGCTCGGGGTTGGTCCTCCTCTTCCACTCCCTCGGCGAGCACGACGGATCCTTCGGCACGTGGGCCTTCCACAAGGGCGGCAACGGCGGCTTCACCCAGGTGCTGGCGCGGGCCGCCGAGTCGTTCGGCGCCGAGATCCGTCTCGAGGCACCGGTGGTCCGCGTCCTGACGCGCGACGGCGAGACGACGGGCGTGGCGCTGGAGGACGGCACCGAGATCGGCGCCGACGTCGTGGTAAGCGCGCTCGACCCGCGGCGAACGTTCCTGGAGCTGCTCGACCCGCGGGAGCTCCCCGACGACCTCGTCACCGACATCGGCCGCCTGAAATTCCAGGGCACCTCTTCGAAGGTGAACTTCGCACTGAGCGGCCTCCCGGTCTACCCGGCACTGGCCGATCGCAAGGGCGACATGTTCCGCGGCTTCCTGAACATCGGCCCGTCGATGGACTACCTCGAGCGAGCCTATGACGATGCGAAGTACGGCTGGTACAGCACCGAGCCGTACATCGATGCGGCCATCCAGTCGACGATCGATCCGGACATGGCACCGCCCGGCATGCACGTCATGTCCTGCTTCATCCAGTACACCCCGTACCACCTTCGGGAGAGCGACTGGGACGCCGAGCGGGAACGGCTCGGCGATACCGTCCAGGCCACGCTCGAGCGCTACTTCCCCGGATTCGGGGACCTGGTCCTGCAGCGAGAGGTCGTCACGCCGCTGGACATCGAGCGCACGATCGGCCTGTCCGAGGGCAATATCTTCGCGGGCGAGCTTGCCGCGCCCCAGATGTTCTTCCTCCGCCCCGCGCCGGGCTGGTCCCAGTACCGCACGCCAATCTCCGGCTACTACCAGTGCGGCTCTGGCACCCACCCCGGGGGCTGCGTGATGGGAGCGCCGGGCCGGCTCGCCGCGGGCCAGATCCTCAAGGACCGCACCGACTCCTCGGCCGGCTGAAGCGGCCTCCGGCTCGGCCGAGTGCTGAGGACCCTCACTCTCCAAGCCGATGGTAGGCCGAGCCATACCAGAGCAGCGGGCTGGCGTCCTCGCGGTAGCCTGCCGCAACGACGTCCCCGAGGAAGATCGCATGGTCGCCGCCGTCGTGGTGGACGTTGAGGCGGCAGTCGTAGTAGGCCAGGGCGCCCTCGAGGATCGGCGAGCCAGTCTCGGCCTCGTGCCAGGCGGCGTCACAGAAGCGCGTCAGCTTCGCCGCGGTCAGCGGCTGCGCGAAGCACTCGGCCAGCTCCTGCTGATCGCTGGCAAGGACGCTGACCGCGAAGGCGTGCGAGCCGATGATGGCCCGATGCGTCTCGGCCCGGCGCGACACGCTTGCCATGAGCAGCGGCGGGTCGACACTGATGCTGGCGATGGCGTTGGCGGTCATCCCGGCCAGCAGCGGCCCGTGTCGAGCGGCGATGACCGTCACGCCCGTCGCGAAACGCCCGAACAGCTCCCGAATCCGCGCGCGCTCCTCGTCCTGCATGCCCGCCCGCGCTCAGGTGGTGGATGAGGTGGCGGACAGCCGGACAAGCGCCAGGAACGTGCGGAAGAAGGTGTCGCCGTCGGCGGCCTCGAAGGCGAGGGTTCGCGCACCGGTGCGCTCGACCCCGGGCAGGATGCCCGCGTAGTCGGCCATGACCGGCAGCCGCAGATCCAGCTCCCCGCGCAATGGCAGGCCGGGCCGGTAGGGCTCCATCTCATCAAGGCGCTCGATCGCCGCGGCCATGCCCGCGCGGATGGCATCGCGCGCCTCGGCCGGTGACAGCGAGGCGGCGCCGCTGTACCCGAGCGCTCGTTTGACGACGACTCGCTCGGCCCAGGGCAGCAGGGTGGCGACCTCGGCGGCCAGCGCGTCGTCGCCGGCGACGAGGATGACCGGGACACCGTGGTGACCCAGGCGAATCGCGTTGATGCCGGCCTCGTTGTGAGGCGTGCCGTTCACGCGGAGCTCGAGGACCGTCGCCGACGAGTACGTGTGCGCGATGACGCCGGTTCGATTTCCGGCACCGGCGTGGTAGCCGATGAACGCGGCTCCGGCGAACTCGCCGTCGCCCTCCTCCCCGAGGCCCTGGGTCATGCTGAGGGGCTTGTCACCGATGATGAGCCGCGCGCCGTCGACGAGGTCCTCGACGCGGAGGTTGCGCATCTGCCAGTGGCTGTCGTTGACGACGACCTCGGTCGCACCGCCCTTTCGGGCAGCCTCGACGGCGGCGTTGGCCTCTCCCGCCATGAGGCCGCGGCTTCGGTCGTAGTCGACCCGATCCACCTCGGGTCCGAACCAGACCTGGTTGGGGTGCGCCACCCCGGCAAGGCCCTCCATATCGACCGAGACGTACATGCGCATCGGCTCAGCGGTACCGCTCGAGGCGCTCGAGGACGCCGCTGGTGGCGGCCCAGTCCTGGCCAGTCGGCTCCTCGCCGCGATGGAGATGGAAGAGCGGGACCGAGTTCCAGCATGGCCCATCAATCCGGGGCAGATGGAGGCCGAGGTCGCCAAGGTCGAGCTTCGCGACCAGCGTCGCGCCGCGTTCGCCGCCCCGCACCAGCGCGTGCTCGAGGAGCTCGGCGAACCCATCGACGCCGCCGAACTCGAGGCCGATCCGCATGGCGGCGAGCCCGGTGGGCGGTGACGTCATCGGCGTGTCGCTCATTGGAAGGTTCGGACCACCCAGGTGAAGGCCACCGCAGAGCCGATGACCGCGAAGGCCAGCACCAGGACGAGGAGCACCCCGCCGGCGAGCGACGCCCACAGCGGGACGTCGGCGTTCGCCACCGGCTGCTGGTCGGGAGGCAGCTGCGCCATCGACCCCGAGCCGAGCCACACGGCGAGAGCGTCGCCGTCGACACGCACCTCGACATCGCTGTCGAGCGGCATCACCACCAGCCGCTCGCCGTCGGCGAGCTTGTCGGTCGTGAGCAGGGCGCGGTCGCGATGGTCGGCGCCGGTCTCGCGGATGAGGACGGCGTTGTCACCGCCGAGGGACAGGGACATGGCCTCGATCCGTCCGGATCGTCCAACCGGCAGGCTCGCGGGGCCGGCGTCGCTGCTCGGGTCCATGGCGGCGATCGTATCAGCCGTCGAGCTCGGCGAGGGTCGACTCGAGCGCGGCGACGGACTCGACCGTGATCGGGTCGAGGACGAGCTGCACGTGACCGACCCCGGCAGCGGCAAAGGCGGCGAGGGTCGGCGCGAGCGAGGCGACCGGGATCGGGTCCGGCTGCTCGTCATGCTCGTCGCCGGCGGGTCGCCCGATGGCCCCGGGCAGCTCGACGAGGAGGGCGAGCGTGCGCTCGACCTCGCCCGGATCGCGACCGACCGCCAGGCAGGCGGCATCGACGCGGTCGCGCAGCGGCAGGTAGCCCTCCACGCTGTTGTCGAAGTGGGCGAACCAGGCGTTCCAGGCATCGACGTGCGGCAGCGTGATCTCCAGCATTCGCGGGCCGGTCGACCCGACCAGCAGCGGCGGGCCGGTGGGGCGGGCTGGCGGGGGGACGCGCGGCAGGTCCTTCACCTGGTAGAAGCGGCCATCGAGGTCGGCGCGCCCTTCACGGAGGAGGCCTCGGACGATCGTGAATGCCTCCTCGAATCGGCTCACCCGCTGGTCGTACGGGAAGCCGAAGGCGCGGTACTCGTCCTCGTTCCAGCCGGCCCCGAGGCCGAGGATCAGGCGCCCGCCACTGATCTCGTCGACCGCGGCGGCCTTGGCGGCCAGCATGGCCGGGTTGTGGAAGCTCGTTGCGGCGACGAGCGGACCGATCTGCACGCGGCTGGTGATCGCAGCCAGCGCCGCGAGCTGGCTCCACGCCTCCCACGGCCCGACCGGCTGCGCACCGCGATCGCGGTAGAGCAGGTGATCACCGACCCAGACAGAGTCGAGGCCGATGCGCTCCGCCGTCTCGGCCATCGCCCGGATCTCCGGCCAGCGAACGACGCGCTCGACCTCGGGGAGCTGGATTCCCACCTTGAGCGGCCTCGTCACCGGTGGATTGTGTCACCTGTTCCTCGGACGTACATTGGGCGCGTGGCGAACGTGGATCCCCTCGCCGGCGAGCCGTTCAGCTTCGTCACCCGCGCGGACGGCACGATCGTGATCCGCTACCACGGCGCCCCGGTGACCCTCCTGCGAGGGCGGGCGGCCGAGCGCTTCACGACGCGCGTGGACGGCGCCGATGTCGTCGCCGCGCAGCAGCTGATGGCGCGCGCCACGGGCAACTTCAAGCGCGGCAACGAGCGCGCTGCGGACCGAGGCGAGTGACGTCGGGCTATGCCCCTCCCGCTGGAGTTGCCCGCGGTGCGACCAAATCGGAACGACGGGTGCGTCACTCGCGGAACCCCGCACCGGGTGCAACCTGGGCCGAGTGACAGGCTCCCCATCCCGATTTAGTCGCACCCGGCGCAACCCGCCCACGGACACGCTACACGGCCAGGCGCTCGCCGAAGAACCGCGAAGATCAGGTCAGGCGACGCGCTTCGTCTTCTTCGAAACGTAGTCGACGAGCACGTACTCGCCGAGGTGCTCCGGCTCGACGTAGAACGCTCGCCCCCGGTTGATGCGCGACATGAGGTCGACGAACTCGGACAGGTACCGGGACCGCTCGAGCATGAACGTGTTGATCACGATGCCCTCGCGGGTGCATCGGCCCACCTCGCGCAGCGTCGACTGGACCGTGCGCAGCGTCGGCGGATAGGCGAACTCGACCTGGCCGCCCTCGATGTGAGCGGTGGGCTCGCCGTCGGTGATGACGACGATCTCCCGATTGCCGCCGGACGATCGGCCGAGGAGCTGACGGGCGATGATGAGCGCGTGCTGGAGGTTCGTGCCGTACTCGAACTCGTACGGGCTCAGCGTCGGGATCGACTCCGGCTTGAGCTGCCGCGCGTAGTAGGCGAAGCCGACCACGTACAGGCGGTCGCGCGGATATTTCGTGTGGATCAGCGTGTGGAGCGCCATCGCGACCTTTTTGGCGGCCGATGAGCAGCCGCGCAGGAGCATCGACCGGCTCATGTCGAGCAGCAGGACCGTACTGCTGGTGGTGGTCTCCTCCGTGCGGCTGACCTCGAAATCCTCCGCGCCGATGCGGACCGGCGTGCCCGGGCCCCCGCGGGCCATCGCGTTGAACAGGGTGCGGTTGATGTCGACCGCGAACGGATCGCCGAACTCGTAGGGCTTCGTCTCGTCGGTCGGCTCGCCGCCGCGCCCTGCGACGGGCAACGGATGGCCGCCGAAGCCCTCGCGCCGCAGACGGCTGAAGATGTCCGTCAGGGCGCGCATGCCGAGCTTGCGCGCGGCCCGCGGCGTCAGCTCGAGATGGCCACCTTCTCGGTCGAGGTAGCCGGCTTCGGTCAAGGCTCGGGTGAGCTCGCGCAGCTGTTCGAGGTCGTCGAGAGCGTCGTCGCCGGCGAGGTCGCGAAGCACATCGGTGTCGACCTGGTCGAGCGCGTCCGGGTCGCGGGCAGCGGCGAGCGACTCCTCCATCGCGTCGTACTGCTGCTGGCGGTCGATGGCCGCCAGCGCCTCGGCCAGTCCGAGCGGCTCGTCCCCGTCGAACGGATACGGCTCGCCGAACGGCAGGTCGGGGCGAGCGGACTGGAGGTTGCCGGCCAACCGCGCCATGTCGATGCGCAGCCGATCGTCGCGCAGCAGGTCGTCCATCATCGTGCGCAGCTCGTCGCGCATCTGCGGGCTCAGGCTGTTGAGCAGGCTCGCCATCTGCGACGCCTGGCGATGCAGGTGCTCGATCAGCTCATCGGTGCTGCTCAGGCCGGGCGGAAAGTAGCTGCCGTGCTTCGCCATGAAGGCCGCGAAGTCGTCGGTGGTATCGGCGCCGGTGGCGTGCTTCTCGAGGAGCACGTTGAGGTCCCGCACCATGTCGCGCACCCCGGCGAGGTCCTCCGGCGTGATGCCCTCGACGCCCTCCTTGAGTCCGGCGAAGTAGGTCTGGAGCATCTGCTGGCGCAGCTCGTCGGTCAGGGCAGCGAACGCGTCCCGGGCGTCGTCATCCATGAACTCGTAGTCGCGCAGCCCGTTGATGCGGCCGGCCGGGTTCTCGGGCAGCGCGTCGAGGCGGTACTCGCGCTGGCGGGCGGTGCGCCGCGTGACCTGCTCGGCCATGCGGGCCTGGTCCTGCTCATCGCCGGGCGGGGCGTCCAGTGCGCGTTGCTCGGCCTCGCGGACGCGACGCTCGATGCCCGCACGCTCGCTGTCGAGGATCTCGCCCAGCTGCCGGTTGACGTCATCAAGCGCAGAACCGAGGTTCGATCGCTCGAGCTCTTCGGCGCGGCTCGCGCGGAGGCGCTCAATGATCCTGCGCAGTCCTGGGATGTCGCCGCCGCGCGTGCCGCGAAGGCCGCGCTGCATGAGACGTTGGAGGGCGCGCCGCACATCGCCCTCGGCCAGGACGTCGTCACTGATCGCGTCGAGCACGTCGTCCGCGTCGAACGGAGGCAGCTGCTGGCTGCCGTCCCATCGGCTGTAGCGAAACGTGCTCATCGGTCCGTCCAGCCTAGGCCGATGCCGGGAGCGCGTCCATCGGCCTGTCGATCGTCTCCCAAGACCGCGGTAGATACCCAACGGAGATCGGCCCCGCGGCCGGTAGCCCTCCGGTACCCGGCCCAGCACACGACCGACACAGGCGGCATCGGATAGGCCACTCCTTGCCCGTTGCCTGTCCGTTGGGTACCGCCATCGGTACGTCGCCGCTCGAGCGGCCGATCCCCTAACCGATGGTCGCCAGATCCGCTTCGAGCAGCTCGCGATCCTCGTCCTCGGCGATGCCCGCCGCAAGGTCCCGTGCTCGCTGGGCGGCCGTCTCTGCGCCGGCCCGATCGCCGGCGACGGCCGACGCGCGAGCGATCGCCTCCCACGCGAAACAGATGTCGAAGTCGCCGATGCCATGCTCCTCGCACAGGGCGAGGCAACGACGCCCGTGCCACAACGCGGGCTCGGCGCGTCCAAGGACGGCGTAGGCGCGGGAGCATTGCCACTCGCCGCGAGCGAAGTTGACCGGCTCCCCGACCACGCCCCAGTGATGTCGCGAGGCGTGGGCCGCATGAATCATCTCGTCGTCCTGCATCGGTGAGCGCGAAGGCATCTCGAGCAGCGTCCAGACGTGGTTGAACAGGTCGACCGCCAGGGCCCGATGCGTCCCCGGGTCGATGGCGGTGGGAGCGGCGGTGGTCATGATCGGAACCTCGTGATCGACGGCCTGGTTGAGCCAGTGGAGCTGGCGCTGGATGCGGGTGAGCTGCGCCGAGAGTCGTGATCGATGGGCCGTCAGCAGGTGGCGGCGCCCATCGGCATCGGCGGCGAGGACGGCCCGGATGTCCGGAAGCGCGACATCGAGCTCCCGAAGCCGGGCAACGAGCCGGGCGTCATCAAGTTGCGAGCGCGCGTACGAACGGTACCCGGACGACGGGTCAACCCATGCGGGCTCGAGGACCCCGACCTCGTGGTAGTGGCGCAATGCGCCGATCGACAGGCCGCTCAGGCGGGCGAATCGGCCGATCGGCAGCAGCTCATCCATGATCCGAGGATGGAGTCTCGGGTAACCGGAGAGTCAATCCCCCGTCGGCCAGCGCGGAGGCGAGACTCCCATCGGCTCGAGAGCGTGCCAGTCTTCTCGGACCGGGCTGAAGACGTCGATGACGACAGCCCCTTCCGGTCCCGCCACGGCCGAATGCGGCACACCGCTCAGGATGCGCCACGTCCCGCCCGGGTGCAGCAGCCGCTCCTCGTCGCCGACGCGGAAGCGAATCTCGCCGCTGAGCACGATCCCGTGCTGCTCGGCCGGGTGGGAATGCTCCGGGGCGATCGCGTTCGGATCGAGCTCAACGATCGCCAGGGTGATCCGCTCGCCCTCGACCCGCCTCGCCCGGATCGACTCCCACACCTGGATCGGCTCGATGTCGGCAATGTCGGCCATGTTGGTGGTGGGCATCGGGGCTCCTCGTTGCAGTGCAAGGTACTCGGACCGTATCAGGTGATCGCGCGTGCCCGCGGAGCGTCAGCGCAGCACTGGTCCCGGATCCGCGGGGTGCCCCGCCGGCTCAGCGAGGCGCATCCCGTACCAGGCGACGTCATGCCACTGCCCGAACTTGAAGCCAACTCGCTCATAGACGCCGATGCGTCGCATCCCGATTGCCTCGTGGAGTGCCACGCTCGCCGGATTCGGCAGCGCGATCCCGGCATACGCATTCACATAGCCCTGCCGCCGCACGCGCTCGATGAGCTCGTCGTAGAGCGCCCGACCGATCCCGCGACCCCGGTGGCCGTCGGCGACGTAGACCGAGATGTTCACCGACCAGCGGTAGCCCGGACGGTCCTGGTGCGGAGCGGCGTACGCATAGCCGATGACGCGGCCATCGGCCTCGAACACGAGCCATGGCGTGCGCTCGAGGACTGCGTCGATCCGTCGCGCCATCTCGGCAGCATCCGGTGCCACTTCCTCGAACGTGGCGAGGCCGGACGTGACCACGGGGCCGTAGATGGCCGCCAATGTCGCCGCGTCACGCTGAGCATCGGCCAGCCGCACGGTGGTGCTCATGGGTCCACGGTACCCCGTGGGGAATCGGTGCGGCCCTAGCCCGCGTCCTGCCCGACGACCCGCCCATCGGCCGCCACGCGGAGCACCGTAGGCACAAGCGCAACCCCATACTTTCGCGCGAGGTCCGGGCGCTCGCGCACGTCGATGCTGAGAAACGGCGTCGGTCCCGCGGCGAGCTCGCCGAGGACGTCACGGCAGTCCGTGCAGAGTGGATGGCTGAAGGCGACGACCAGCTCGCCGGCCACCGCCGGCGCTCCGAGCTCGGCCAGGTCCACCCGGTCGACCGACTGACGGCGGATACCGCGCACCCGAGCGCCGATGCGATACATCTCGCAGCCGACGCACACGCCCGTGACCGCCGCGAGCAGGGCCAGCCCGGCCACGAGCAGCCCGAGCGCGTTCCCCAGGGTCGGAAGACCGACGAGGTGGGCGAGGGTCGCCGTGCCGAGGACGGCCAACCCGACCTGGTTGGCGAAGCGCGGAGGACGCGAATCCTCGATCGGACCCTCGCCGAACCTCGGCTGGACGATCTCGAAGTAAGCGACACAGGGCAGGCAGTAGCGGCGGCCGAATCGAAGCCCGATGCCCAGCTGAGCAGCAAGCAGGCCGAGCAGTGGCCACCATCCGGTCAGGACGGCGAGAAGGGAGATGACGCCGACGGTCGCCTGGTTGAATCGCGGGGCGCGAGCGTCAATGACGTCGACGTCACGGTATGGATCGGCGGTTCGGACTCCGGTGCGGTTCGCCGCACCAGCATCGATGGACATGATCGCGGGCTCCAGTTCGATTCAGGCAGGAAGAGATGACGATGGGTGCCTGATGGCGGGAGGAGGAGCCTCTAGCGACGAGCGGACGGCTGACCGATGCGCGCAACCGATGGGCGGGGAGCGGAGCTCCTCCCGCCTATCGACAGGAGCAAGTGTGCGCGCGGCACCGGCGTTCAGCGGTCACGATCGTCGCAGCATAGCGAGGAAGCGGCACTCCGTCGAGACTCAGTGCAGGCGCGACCCGCCTTCGGGCTCGTCGTCCTCGTCACCGCCGCTGCGGAGGAAGCGCTCGATGTCGGCGATCAGCTCGTCGCCCTCGGGCAGCCGTGACTCATCGGCCAGCAGCTCGAGGCGCTCGACGTGCGAGCGGGTGTCGTCGTCCGATGCCGTTGCGGCATCGAGCAGGTTCCGTCGCTCGAGGGCCCGGGTGGCGAGCTGGCCGACGGGCGGATCGATCTCCAGGTAACGGCCGAGCGCGTTGAGGAGTGCGATCGACGCGGCCGGGTACGTGGCGTTGACGTAGTGCGGCACCTGGGCGAAGAAGCCGACCGCCGGAAGCCCGGCCGCGGCCGCCCCGAGCTCGAGCACCGAGATGCAGGCAGAGGGCACCCGCAGCACACCATCCGGCCCCTGCCGGATCCCCTCGGGCAGCAGCCCGGCGGCCGATGCCGTTGCCAGGATCGGCACGGGTCGCGTGTGCGGCACCGCCGCGGGGATGGCACCGAGGCTGGCCCAGCTCACCACGCCGAGGCGCTTCGCCACCTCGACCACGGCCGCGCTCAGCTCGCGCCAGCGGTAGTCCGGCTCCGGCCCCATCAGCACCAGCAGATCCCGCTCACCGATGCGCACGGCGCGCAGCTCGAGCGCCGGCCAGTCGAGCGATCGCGGACGGCCATCGACGATGTCGAGCGTCGGTCGCCGCGAGCGGTAGTCGTAGATCGCGTCGGAGTCGAACGTGGCGACGAGGCCGCCGTCGCCGGCCAGCTCACGTGCCGCCGTCGTTCCGGCCATGCCGGCGTCCACCCAGCCCTCGAGCGCCGCCACGAGGACGGGCGCGTCGAGCTCCGGTGCGTCGTCCAGCCGATACAGCGCCATGCGCCAAGGATACGCGCGACGCAGTGGCGCACAATCACGATGCAATGACCGAGGTCCGGCTGGCCATCGCGGACGACGTCGGCGCCCTCGCCGCGATGCTCACTCGCGCCTTCGCCCACGATCCGTTCTATTCCTACCTCGCCGGAGACGCCCCTGAGCGCGGCGAGCGGATGCGAGCCGGCTGGGAGGGCATCCTGCGTCACGCCTCGGATCGGCTCTCGACCACGTACACGACCGATGACCGCAGTGGCGCTGCCATCTGGCACCCACCACGGTACGCCGGCGCCAGCTTCATCGGCAGCCTGCGGCTCATGCCATCGGTCGCGCGACTTGCGGGCGGATACGGGAGGCTGCGACGGATCTCGCGCGCGATCGCCGCGCTCGAGGAGCGTCGACGTCACCATGCGCCGCGACCCCATTACTACCTGTCGGCCCTCGGTGTCGAGCCCGAGCGACAGGGTGAGGGCATCGGCACGGCGCTGATGACCCCGGTGCTGGCGCTCGCCGACGCCCAGGGCACCGAGGCGTACCTCGAGACGGCCACGGCGCGCAACGTCCTCCTGTACGAGCGGGCAGGGTTCGAGGTGGTCGAGGAGCTGACCCTGCCGGGCACCGACGTCCACGGCTGGCTGATGCTGCGCGCGGCGAGAATCGCCAAGGCCGCGTGACCGCTACCATTCGCCGCGATGCAGCCGTACGACGTCGAGCCCGAGGGGGCCGGCGAGGGGGATCCGCCGGAGCCGGCGCCGTTCTACCGGTCCGGTGCGTTTGCCGGCTTCCTCTCGTTCCTGGTGCCCGGCCTGGGACAGTGCGCGGCCGGCGCGCGGACACGCGGCCTGCTCATCGCGCTCCCCTTCGTCGTGGCACTGGGCGGGCTTCTGGCGATCTGGTTCACCGACCGCAGCCTCATCGTGCGCGCGCTGCTCAACCCGACGGTGCTCCTCGTCATCGTCGGGATCAGCCTGGCGTTCATGGTCTATCGGCTCTGGGCCATCATCGATGCCTATCGGACCGGACGGCAGGCGTCGGGCGGACGCCGAAGGTCGTTCTTCACCCGGACCGCATCGGCCCTGGTCCTGCTGGCTCTGCTGGGCGCCACGCTCGTCATGCACTCGTGGGCCGCCTACGTCGGCTACGCCGCGCACGAGACGCTGGTGGCGGTGTTCGACCCGGCCGGACCCGGGGGCGGCGCAACCCCGACTCCGGCGCCGACGACGCCCGCCCCGACCCCGTCGGTCGGCGCAACCCCCACCGACACGCCTGAACCGTCCCCGACGCCGACGCCGCTCCCGACGCCCACCCCGGCACCGGCGTGGGCCGCCGACGGACGGCTCAACGTGCTGCTCATCGGCTCCGACGCCGGGCCCGGCCGCTTCAGCCAGCGTGCCGACGCGATCATCCTCGTCAGCGTCGAGATCGAGACCGGGCGCGTAGCCGCGTTCTCGCTGCCGCGCTACACGTACAACGTGCCGCTGCCGGAACCGGCCGCATCGGCCTTCGAGTGCCGCTGCCTGGTCGAGCCGATCAACGCCCTGTTCGTCTTCGCCCAGCAGAATCCGACGCTGTTTCCCGGCGAGGGAGAGCTGAAGGGCTGGATGGCCGTCAGCGGGGCGGTTGAAACCCTCTTTGGCGTGACGCTTGACGGGATGGCGGTGGTCGACCTCAACGGATTCGTGCGCATGGTCGACGCCGTCGGCGGCGTCACCGTCGACGTTCCCTTCGAGGTCTACGACGCGGAGTACCCCGACCCGGATGGCGTGACGGTCCACGAGCTCTACATCCCGGCCGGCGTCCAGGACATGGACGGCTGGCACGCGCTCGCGTACGCGCGGACGCGGCACCAGGACGGCGATGTGGCGCGCATGGGTCGGCAGCAGACGGTGATCCGCGCACTGGGGCGCGAGCTCAGCTGCGACCTGTTCTTCAACCTGCCGTCGGTCCTGGAGGCGGCGCGCGACACGATGTGGACCAACCTGCCCCTCGAGGACGTGCCGGACATGCTGCGCATCGATCCGACGAGCGTTGAGAGCCACGTCCTGTTCGACATCCACAACCCGACGCTCAACGCCGATGAGATCGCTCGCATCCAGGCCGCCGTGGCCAACGCCTTCGATGCGGAGGCACCCCCTGACGAGACCCCGGAGATCGACTGTTGAGCGGCCCAGTACAGCGGCTCGGGCAGCGGCCGACGAGGGCGCGACGGGTCGGGACCGGCATCGTCGGCCTGACCGTGAGCGGGATCGCCATCGCCGTGCTGGTGACGAACATCGACATCGGCGAGACGGCGGAGACGCTCAGCCAGACGAACCTGTGGTTCGTGGCCGCGACGATGCTGCTCGTGCCGGCGCAGGTCCTGCTGCGCACCCTGCGCTGGCGGCTCCTGCTCCCACCGAAGGCCGACGGCCACAGGCCATCGGTCGGCCGCGTCATGCCGGTGCTCCTGGTCGGCTACCTCGGCAACCTCATCCTGCCCGGACGGCTGGGCGAGCCCGCTCGCGCATACCTGCTCGCGCGACGAGAGCAGCTTGGCTTCGCGGTCGTCCTCGGCTCGGTCCTGCTCGAGCGCGTCATCGACCTCGCCAGCCTGGCCGTCGTCGGCGTCTGGGCCGCGCTCCAGTCCGGCGCCCCCGAGTGGCTCGTGCGCGGCATGACGATCGTGGCCGTCATCGGCTTCGCCCTGATCGTCGTCCTCGTCGCCTCGGGGATCTCCCGGTCGGTCAGGCTCATGGCGCGTCTGCTCGGCACCCGCGCGGTTCGGCTGCGGGCGGCGACGGACCAGGCGATCAAGTTCGGCGAGGGAGCCAACGGCGGCGGCTGGGGTCCGTTGGCGGGCGCCCTGGTCCTGAGCACGATCACCTGGTTCTTCGTTGCCGGCACGTATTGGCTCTCGGCACAGGCGCTCGGCATCGACATCCGCATCAGCGCATCGATGCTGGTCGCCGCGGTCGCCACGCTGGGAACCGCGATCCCGTCCGCGCCGGCGAACATCGGCACGTACGAGGCGGCGACGGTCATCGTGCTGACGGCACTCGGCGTGCCCGCGCACGAGGCCCTGGCCATGGCGCTCCTGACCCACGCCATCGTGACCGTGCCGTTCGCGATCATGGGAGCCGTGGCGGTGACCCAGCTGAGCATCTCGCTGGTCGACGTCGCCGATGAGGCCACGGCGGCACTGCCCGCCCCCACGCCGGAATCCCCGTAGGGCACCGATCCCATGGCCCCCGCCAAGAAGACCGCTGAGCCGGTCGACCCGAACAAGCTCGTGCGGCGGTCGGCAGGGACGTATCGGTCCGGCGACGAGCGCTTCGAGGTGCGCCAGTCGGGCCTCGGCTGGTACCTGGTCGACTCGACCCAGGCCGATGAGCTCGGTCAGGAGCTCGTGCTGGGTCCCTTCCCGACGCTCGCCGCGGTGCGCGACGCGATCCCGGCGGCGCGCCGGACGACGGTCCGGTCGCTCCCCCGCCCGAGGAAGCCATCGTCGAAGGCCCGTGCGAAGGCGGACGCGCCGCCCGAGCCGAAGCCAAAGCCGGAACCCGAGCCGAAGCCGGTCCACCGGCTCCTGGCCGTCCTCCTCGCCGCGGCCACGGACACCTTCCCGCCATCCGACCTCGAGGTCGAGGTGCTTGCGCCACCGACCGGCTCGAAGGCCGATGCGGTCGTCGCCTTCAGCGGCCACTCGATGGTGGTCGCCGGCATCGACGAGGCCCGGGTCCGACGTCGCCTCCCCGCCGACGACCCGGCAGCCCCGATGAGCGCCGACTTCCTGGTCTGGCTCGGGAAGCAGCTCGGCAGCGAGCCCGGAACGATCGACGCCGTCCTCGTGGCGCTGCCGGGCTGGGTCTCGCCAAAGGCGCTGACCCTGGAGCCGGTTCCGGACAGACAGGCGAACGCCCACGACCGGGTCAAGCGTTCGCGCCACTACCGCGCCGATGTCGCCGCCTATACCGATGCCGATGAGCGCGGCATCGTGATCCTCGGGCGCGGTCTGGCCGGGCGCCTGGAGGTGAGCATCGAGGTTCGGCCCGAGCTGCGCGGCCGCGGCATCGGCTCCGACCTGGCCCGTGCCGCCCTGAAGCTCGTGCCGGAGGGTGAGCCGCTCTTCGCCCAGGTGACGCCCGGGAACGTCGCCTCCTTGCGCGCCTTTCTGGCGGCCGGGTATCGACCCATCGGCTCCGAGGTGCTCTTCCTCCGACGCCGCCGCTAGGCATCCCGGCGCCGGTCGGGCCATCGGTGACCACCAGATCGTCACGGTTGTGCGAGCAAGCGCCCGGCCTGTAG
>DATBRU010000008.1:0-6370 GCA_036560105.1 Candidatus Limnocylindria bacterium
AACGGCCGAGTACACCGCTGTCTACCCGAATCCGGTGCCTGCAGGCTACGTCGGGAACGGGTTCAACATCGTTGATGCGGTTCGGACCGGCAACGAGGGAGCCGTCGCGGAGCTCGTGAGCGGCGCCGATGTCACGCTCGATGACTTCGAATGCCCGGTCGTCGAGAGCTTCACGGTCAACGACGGGACGATCTTCAGCATCGATCCGGCCGTGCTGCCGAGGCTGCGCGATACCTACGGCGTCGACGTCGCGACACTCGCTGCCAACCACCTCTTCGATCGCGGCCAGGCCGGCTTCTTCGAGACGCTTCAGCAGTTCTCGGACGCGGGCATCCCGACCTCCGGTGCCGGCGCCGATCTCGACGCGGCGCTCGAGCCGGCGCTCGTCGAGGTGAACGGCCTGACGTTCGGCTTCGTCGCGTTCAATCAGATCGTCGGCTCAACCGCCGCTGCACCGGGCGTGCCCGGCGTGGCATGGCTGACCGAGGCGAACATCACGGAGGCCGCAGCTCGGGCGAGGGCTGCGGCGGACGTGGTCATCTGCGTCCCGCAGTGGTGGGGCGGTGACACGACCGCCACCGGCGCCGAGTACCACGCGACCTTCAAGGGCGACATGCGCGATCGCCAGGCACAGATGTTCGCCGCCGGCTGCGACCAGGTCGTCGGTCATGGCACCCACTGGTCCGGACCGATCGAGGTCACACCCGACGAGTCGGGCCGCTACCACGTCACCATGGTCAGCCACGGAAACTTCCTGTTCGGCCAGGAATGGAGCCAGCAGACCCAGGAGGGCGTGACGCTCGAGCTCTCGTTCCGGGGCACCGAGCTCGTCCAGGCCCGGATGCACCCCTACATCATGCTCGAGCAGGCGCAGACCAACCTCACCGATCCAGGGACCGATGGCCTGTACGTGCTGAACCGCATCTACGAGGCTTCTGGGCTCCCCTTCGCGGCACCCTGAGGGTGCGCGTTCCTCATTCGCGAAAACGGCGGCGAATCTCGTCGGGGTAGTCGCGGAAGTAGCGACCGATCACCGGAAGCTCGAAGTGACGCATGATCGCTGCGCGCGGCTCCCGCTCGAGGAGAAACGCGAAGGAGGCCGCGACGAGCTCGTCGACAGTCGCCTCCGGCGCGAGGTCCTCCCGCGTCGCCCGATCGACCGTGACGTCGTGGATCGTGGCGTCCGCGTCGTCGCCGACCGTCACGGTGCAGCGCCAGCCATCACCCGCGGCGAGGCACGAGACTCGGGGTGTCACGTGGCACCTCGTCGCTCGGGCGGCGCCGCCTCCGGGGCAGGGCCTGCTCCTTCCGCCTCGCGCGGACGCCCGCTGACCATGGCGAACACGGCACCGATGATGATTACGGTCGCCAACAGGGTTCGCGGGGTGATCGGCTCGGCGAGGATCAGTGAGCCCAGGGCCACCGCGACGATCGGATTGACGTACGCATAGGTCCCGACCGTCGAGATCGGGACGTTCGCGAGCAGCCACGTGTAGGTCGTGAATGCGACCAGCGAGCCGAAGATGACCAGGTAGGCGAACGCGATCCACGACCGGGTCGAGATCGAGGCGAGGTCGGTCCTCCCGGCCTCGCCGAGCACCGTGCCGGCGATGAGCAGCATCGCGCCACCGGCGATCATCGTCATGCCGCTGCCGAACGCTCCGCCCCGCATGGTGGCGCCGCGCCGCGCCTCGTACAGCGAGCCGAGCGCCCACGAGATCTCCGCGCCGAGGCAGAGCGCCACGCCGATCGGATCGAGATGCCCGATACCTTCGACCGGCACGAGCAGCACCGCAACCCCGATGAGCCCGGCGAGCAGACCGCCGATCACGAGCCCGCTTGGCCGGCGTCCGGTGCCGATGGAGTCGAACACCGAAAGCCAGATCGGGGTGGTCGCGAGGAGGACCGCGGCGATGCCGCTCGGGATCAGCCCCTCGGCGAGCACGACACCGCCGTTGCCGCCGAGCAGGAGCAGCGTGCCGACAATGAGCGCAGCGCCCCATTCGGCCCGCGTTGGCGCCTCCAGCCGCGCGCCGGTCAGCCGGGCGCGCGCCGCCAGCACGGCCAGCATGATCAGGCCCGCTGATCCAAAGCGGACGCCGGCCGCCAGGAGCGGCGGCATCGTCTCGATCATCACCGCGATGCCGAGGTAGGTCGAGCCCCACACCACGTAGATCGTCAAGAGGCCGGCGACGACCGCGAGGGTCGATGGCCTGGGACGCCGAAGGGAGGTCATGCGCCCATCCGCGGGATCACGCCGTCTCCCGATGCTCGAGCGGCGCCGCGTCCGGCGATGGACCCGCCTCCTCGGACTCGCGCGGCCGTCCACTGACCATCGCGACCACGGCGCCGATGATGATCACCGCGGCAACGAGCGTGCGAGGCGTGATCTCCTCCCCGAGGATGAGCGCCCCGAGCACCACCGCCACGATCGGGTTGACGTAGGCGTACGTCCCAACCGTCGAGACCGAGACGTTCGCAAGCAGCCACGTGTACGCCGTGAAGGCCACCAGCGAGCCGACGATGACGAGATAGCCGAACGCGATCCACGATCGCGTCGAGATGGCCCCGAGGTCAACCTGTCCGACCTCGCCGAGCAGCACGGCGGCGAGGAGGAGCATGGCCCCTCCCCCGATCATGGTCATGCCGCTGCCGAACGCGCCGTGGCGCACGGCGTCACCGCGCCCGACGAGCGACCCGAGTGCCCACGACATGGCGGAGCCGATGCAGAGCGCGACCCCGAGAGGGTCGAGCTGCCCGATCCCCTCGACGGGGGCGAGCAGAACGGCGACGCCGACGAGCCCGGCCACCAACCCGCCGATGACGAGTCCTCCCGGACGGCGGCGCGTGGCGACCGCATCGAAGACCGCCAGCCAGATCGGGACGGTCGCGATGAGCACCGCGGCCACGCCACTCGGAATGAGGAGCTCGGCGAGTGAGACGCCGCCGTTGCCACCGAGCAGGAGGAGCGTTCCCACGACGAGGGCAGCCCGCCACTGCGCGCCCGTCGGCGGCACGAAGCGAGCGCCGGTGACCCTGGCGTGCGCGACGAGGATGACCACCATGATGAGCCCGGCCGTGCCGTACCGGACGCCGGCGGAGAGCAGCGGCGGCATCGTCTCGATCATCACCGCTATGCCAAGGTAGGTGGAGCCCCACACCACGTACACGATGAGGAGGGCGACGACCACCGCGGCTGTCGACGGCGGCCGCCGTCCGGGGGAGCTCATCGCACCATTGTGCCGGTACCGCAGAATCGAGTCCTGATGTCGATCCGGACGAGGCCCGGTCGTCGTCATCGGTGCAGACTTCGCACCGCATGAGGAGCCACCGATGAAGTACATGATGCTGATCGTGGGGAACGAGGAAGCCGAGACGTCCGCCCCGAAGGAGGAGCTGGACGCCCTCTACGCGCGGATCTTCGCGTGGTGGGACGAGCACTCCTCGGCCGGGCGGATCGTCGACGGGCACGAGCTCCAGCCTTCCTCGACCGCGACGACGGTCCGCATCGGCCGCGACGGCTCGACCACCGTGACGGACGGCCCGTTCATGGAGGCCAAGGAGTCGATCGGCGGCTACGGCGTCCTCGACGTGGCCGACCTCGACGAGGCCCTGGCGGTCGCCTCGAGCTGGCCGGGCGCATCAAGCACGCTCGAGATCCGCCCCATCGTGGTTCGTGACTGACCGGAGCGCCGTCGACGCGCGGCTGTCCGAGGTGCTGCGCGACGAGCGCGGTCGCCTCACGGGTGCCCTGGTCCGCATCCTCGGCGACTGGGACGTGGCGGAGGAGCTGGTCCAGGACGCCGCTGTCACGGCGCTCGAGCACTGGCCGATCGACGGCATCCCGCGCAACCCGGGCGCCTGGCTCATGACCGCGGCGCGGCGCAAGGCGGTCGACCGTCTCCGCCGCCAGGCCCGCTACCGCGAGCGGATGGAGCAGCTGACGCGGGAGGCCGCACGGATGGATCGAGCGCCAGAGACCGGTGGGCCGATGGAAGCCGATGAGCGCCTGCCCCTGCTCTTCACCTGCTGCCACCCGGCACTGAACCGCGAGGCGCAGGTCGCCCTGACGCTGCGGACGGTCGGTGGACTCGAGACGGCGGCCGTCGCCCGCGCCTTCCTCGTGCCGGAGGCCACCATCGCCCAGCGACTGGTGCGCGCCAAGCGCAAGATCCGGGACGCGGCGATCCCCTACCGCGTGCCGGACGCGGCCGAGCTGCCGGCGCGCCTCGGCGAGGTGCTCACGGTCCTGTACCTCGTCTTCAATGAGGGCTACATCGCATCGTCGGGCGACGCGCCCGAGCGGCGTGACCTGGCCCGCGACGCGGAGTGGCTCACGTCACTCGTGTCGCGGCTCATGCCCGACGAAGCGGAGGTGCTCGGCCTGCTAGCGCTGATGCGACTCCACCTGGCACGCGCCGATGCTCGCTTCGCGCCCGACGGTTCCCTCGTCCGTCTCGCCGACCAGGACCGCGCGACGTGGGATCACGCCGCCATCGGTGACGCGGTCGCCCTCCTCCGCCGCGCGGAGCGCATGGGACGCCCGGGGACCTATCAGCTCCAGGCGGCGATCCTGGCGGCCCATGCGACATCGGCGACGTGGGAGGCCACCCCTTGGCCCGCGATCGTGCTCCTGTATGACGGCCTCGTCCGGGTCGAGCCGACGCCGGTGGCCCGCCTCAACCGCGCCCTGGCCCTTGCCGAGCGGGACGGTCCGGATGCCGGGCTGACCGAGATGGGCCCGCTCGCGGATCGGCTCGACCGGTACCACCTCTACCACGCCGCCAGGGCGGACCTCCTCCGCCGGCTCGGCCGGGACACGGAGGCTCGGGCGGCCGACCAGCGTGCGCTGAGCCTGACCGAGAATCCTGCCGAACGCCGTCTCCTGATCGATCGCCTCGGAGGCTGACCTCAGCCGGCAGCCGGCAGGTGGCGCTCCGGGGGACCGACGTATCGAACGTCGGGTCGAATGAGCACGTTCACCTCGGCCTGCTCGAGGCAGTGGGCCGTCCAACCGGCATGGCGCGCAAGGGCGAAGACCGACGGGAAGAGGCCGGGATCGAGGCCGACGCCCTGCAGGACGGCGGCGGCGTAGTACTCGACGTTCGTCCTGATCGGGTAGTCGGGCTTGAACTCGGCCAGCACGCGAAGGGCGACCTCCTCGACGGCGACCGCCTTGTCGAGCCAACCGGCGACGCCGGCAAGGCCTTCCGCCACGGAACGAAGCGCCGCGGCACGAGGGTCGTAGGCGCGGTAGACGCGATGCCCAAAGCCCATCAGCCGTTCGCCGCGTTCCAGCGTGGCGCGGATCCATGCCTCGGCCTGGTCGACCGAACCGATCTCGTGGAGCTGATCGACCACCTCCGACGGGGCGCCGCCATGCCACGGGCCCTTCAGGGCACCGATTGCGCCGGCGACCGCGGACGCGACGTCGGAATGCGTCGAGATGATGACCCGCGCCGTGAAGGTCGAGGCGTTGAATCCGTGCTCCGCGCCGACGACGAAGTAGGCGTCCAGCGCGCGGGCGGCGGCGTCATCGGGCCGCTCCCCGTCGAGCTGGAACAGGAAGCCGGCGGCCAGCCCGAGATCCGGATCCGGATCGATCGGTTCCAGGCCGCGTCGCAGCCGTGCGAACGCCGCGAGGGCCGACGGGGCGGCCGCGGTGATCGCGCGCGCCTGCTCGACCGTGGGCGGCCAGGTGGTGGCATGCACTGCCCCCCACGCCGACGTTGCCGTGCGCAGCGCGTCCATGGCGTTGGTACCCGTCGGCAGCTGGCGGATGACCTCGAGGACCTCGGGCGCGAGCGGTCCGCAGGCCAGGAAGGCATCGGTCCGCCAGTTGCCCGTCCACAACAGCTCGGCGACCTGCGCGTACGAACCACGCTCGACGAGCTCACCGATCGGGTAGCCGCGGTACTGGAGGCGGCCACGCTCGCCATCGATCATGGCAAGCTGCGTCTCTCCCGCCACGACGCCCTTGAGACCGGGAGAGTGGGGGGGCTGCGCGGCGTCCGTCACGATCCGAGTCTACCGGCGCCGCGTAACGCGAGCATCGGCGCGCACGTCAGGACGCCACTGACCAACATCGCATCCGGTGCGTGCACGATCGGCACCGGCCAGAGGGAGCTTCACCATCACCATGCATCGTCCGCCACGGCTCGCCGCTCTCGCCATCGGCGCCATCGTTCTGACCGGCTGCTTCGGAGGCGGAGCGTCGCAGACGCCTGGATCGAGCCCGCCCGCCAGCCAATCAGCCGCGTCACAGGGTGAGGCTCCCTCCAGCGTTCCCGGAAGCGTCCCGGCCAGCGCCGCCCCGTCCGAGGAGGATCTCGGGCCGTTTACGTGCGACCTGCCGATCCACATCGACGCG
>DATBRU010000009.1:0-1892 GCA_036560105.1 Candidatus Limnocylindria bacterium
CGCAGAGGCGAGGTCTCAGGCGCCCTCTTGGGCCGGCAGCCGACCGTCTCGGATGGCTGCCAGGAACGCCTCGTAGTCCCGTTCTGTCTGGTCCGCGTACGCCACCGCGAACCGGCCGATGGCCCGGTCCATGGCATCGTCCTCTCCCAAGTAGGCTGCGATCGACGCCGGTTCCCCGGTGCGAGCGTGTCCCCGGGCGAGCGCCCAGCCGCACACCTCACCCCAGGCGAGGAGGTCCTCGAAGGTCATCGTATCCAGCGTCGCGCTGCCCTTCTGGTCCTGGAGCTGGCGGACGTAGAAGTGTCGTCCCGCGCGCCCACTGACCCAGCCCAGGAAGATGTCGCTGGCCGCCTGCAGCCGGCGCTGGCCGACGACCACCCGCTCGCCGTGGTTCGGGTAGGCGCTCCGCCGCAGGAACCGCTCGAGCACCGAAGCCTGGGCTTCCTTGACCTGCAGGAACAGCGGGTGATCGGTCCCGCGCTCCACGAAGAGCGCCACGAACGCGTAGAGGCCGACGCTGCCAACGCCCACGACCTTGACCGCAGCATCCACGAACTCGAAGCGATCGAGCAGCGCGCGACGGTCGTCCTCCATGGTCTTGCTGTAGGCGGACAGCGCATCGACAGGGATCGACGTGTCCGACCAGGCGGGGTGGTAGACGGTGGGCGGCTGGTCCACCAGCCGAAGCCGGCCATCCACGACCCGCGTCAGCTTCGGTATGTCATGGATGGCGTCGTGATGCCGCGCCGCCTTCACCGTAGCTTCGAGTTGAGCGCGTGCCCGCTTGTCCACGAACTCGGTGACGGCCACGGCATCGACGCGCGAGTAGTAGACGTCCATCGCGCTCATGGCGGCGAAGGCGTGCATGCGCTCCCGATAGGAACGAACGGCGGCGTGTGCCGCGTGCTTGGTCTTCTCGGTCGCGAAGCCCCGGACGCGACCTGCGATGACGATGCTCGCGGCCAGCCGCTTGAGATCCCATTCCCAGGGGCCCGGAAGCGTCTCGTCGAAATCGTTCATGTCGAAGAGCAGGTCGCGTTCCGGCGAGGCGTACAGGCCGAAGTTGGACAGATGCGCGTCGCCACCGAGCTGCACGTTGATGCCGGTCACCGGCGTCGCGGCAAGGTCCGCGGCCATGGCCAGGGCCGCACCGCGAAAGTAGGTCCCTAGCGACACCATCATCCGCCCGTGGCGGATGGCCACCAGCTCCGGGACCCTCGAGGCCGACTGCTGCTCCAGCAGAGCGATTGGATCGGCGCGCGTCGAGGCCGGGGACCAGTCCCCTTGGGCGGCCGGGGGCAGGCGCGTCCGCGCCTGCTCTCCCACTGCCTGGCGATTGTCTGGCGTCGCGCCTTCCGACATCGAATCCCCGATGGTTGCTCGGTTGACAGATGCTCCGCCGACCCGCGATGGCATCCTCGATGCCGCACGGCTGGCGGTCGTGCGCGGTTAGTATCGCCTCGCGGGCCCGTCGACACCAGTGACGGGCGGGCCGACACGGTGACGGGCGGGGCCCAGGCACACCGGCGCGTGCGCTTCAGCGAAGGAGCGGAGTTCGTGGCTACTGCGACCGAGCCTAAGGGGGCCGCGGGCCTCATGTCGCGGCTCCCCATCCTCGGGGGCATCCTCCCGTTCGATCCCTCGCGGGTGCCGGCGGACGTCGTGGCTGGCATTACGCTCGCCGCCCTGGGCATCCCGGAGGTGATGGGCTACACGACGATCGCGGGCATGCCCGTCGTCACCGGCCTGTACACGATCCTCATCCCGATCGCGGTCTTCGCGGTGCTCGGCTCGTCTCGGCACCTCGTCGTGGGTGCCGACTCTGCCTCCGCGGCGATCATGGCCGCGGGCCTCGTCGGGCTTGCCGCCATCGCCCCCATCGCGTCACCGAA
>DATBRU010000010.1:0-4921 GCA_036560105.1 Candidatus Limnocylindria bacterium
CGAGAGCGAGCTCATGGCCGGTTCCGACTACTACGAGTACCGCGACACGGCCATGAGCTCGCTCTCGCAGTTTCGGCCCGAATGGATCAAGGAGCTCTGCATCGTCGACGACAACGACCCGGACAACGAGGCCGTGCAGTGGAACAACGGCCACTTCCTGCACCAGTTCACCTACTTCGTCGGACCGGTGAACTTCTACTACCGCGGCGCCGAGGGCGCGAAGCAGGTCGCCGTCATGGAGACGGGCGACTCGATGTACATCTCCCCGTTCGTACCGCACTCGTTCGCCTCGCGCCGCAACCCCGACGGTGAGCTGGGCGTGATCATGGCCCTCACCTACGGCGACAAGCTCGGCGGAGAGACGCGCCAGGAGGTCTCCGCGCTGGGCGCCGAGCTCGCGTCGGGACTGGCACTGGACTTCACCGACGCCGGCCGGGCGTTCGGCTCCCTGCTGCGATTCCATCGGGAGGGTGCGAGCCTGACAACGACCGAGCTGGCGGCCCGCACCGGGATCGAGCGCGAGCGGGTCGACGTGCTCGAGGCTGGCACCGAGCGGCCCTCGGCCGACGAGCTGGATCGCCTGGCGGATGGCCTGCGGGTGAGCCGCCGCGACCTCACGGTGCCGGAGGTGCTCGAGGACGCCGTCCTCGTCCAGCCATACGCGGATGCTCGCCGCTGGTCCTACCCGGATGGCGATCCGAGCTACGAGATCGTGGAGCTCACACCGGTCCGCAGCATGCCCTTCTCGAAGGGCCTCGAGCTCAACGTGCTCCGCGACGGCGACCCCGCCCCGGACCTGCGCGCCGGCCTGCACCAGTACCTCTACAACGTCGGGGACAAGGCGCTGACGTTCGGCTGGGAGATCGATGGCGAGCGGCACACCGAAACGCTCGAGCCGGGTGACTCCGCCTACGTGAAGCCGAGCCTCTCGCACGCGTTCCGTGGTGCCGGCGGCAAGCTGCTCGTGCTGCGCATCGGCGGGCGGATCACCGGCGACGGCCAGATGGAGCTCTCGCGGATCCTCGCCACCGGTCCCGACAACCTCGGCCGAGTCGTCGGCGAGACGAAGCAGTGGTACGACCCGAAGGGACGACGGAACATCGCGTCGTGATCCTGGCCGAGCAGTTCGTGCAGCCCGCCCTCGAACGGGGCTACTCCTTCTGGTCAGGGGTGCCGTGCTCGTTCCTGACGCCATTCATCAACTACGTGATTCAGAGCCCCGAGCTCGAGTACGTCGGGGCCACGAGCGAGGGTGAGGCCCTCGCGATCGCGGCGGGTGCGCACCTCGCCGGGCGCAAGACCGTGGTCATCTGCCAGAACTCGGGACTCGGAAACGCGGTCAACCCGCTCACGTCGATGAACTACACGTTCCGGATCCCGACGATCTTCATCACGACCCACCGCGGGGCGCCCGGCCTCGCCGATGAGCCTCAGCACGAGCTGATGGGCCAGATCACCGGCGACCTGCTGACGACGATGCGGATTCCGTGGGAGCCCTTCCCGAGTGACGCCGATGCGGTGGCGTCCGCGCTCGACCGGGCCGAGGCCGCCATCGCCGAGAGTGGCCGCCCGTTCGCCTTCCTCATGGCCAAGGGCACCGTCGAGGCCTACCCGCTTCGTGAACGACCGCAACGGATCGCGGCCGAGCCGGTGATGCCGCACGGGTCGTTCACCCGCACGCCGGCCGAGCGGATGCCCCGCCTGGAGGCCATCCGCATCGTGCGCGACGCTCTCGGCGATGAGGTCGCCCTGCTGGGCACCACCGGCAAGATCGGCAGGGAGCTGTACACGCTCGGCCACCGCCCCAATCAGCTCTATGTCGTCGGATCAATGGGCTGCGCTTCGGGCATGGCCCTCGGCGTCCACCTCGGGGCCGACGGACGACGCCCGGTGGCCGTGCTCGACGGCGACGGCGCCGCCCTCATGAAGATGGGAACGCTGGCCACGATCGGCACGGCGGCACCGCGCCGATTCCTCCACGTCATCATCGATAACGAGGCACACGAGTCGACCGGCGGGCAGGCCACGGTGTCCGGCGGCATCGACTTCGCAACCATCGCGGCCGGGTGCGGGTACCGCAACGTCTGGCGCGCCGATACGCCGCAGGCGCTGGAGGCGGCCGTGGCGGAGGCCGTGGATCGTGAGGGCCCGAACCTCGTCCACGTGAAGGTCGCCATCGGCTCCTCGGACGACCTCGGCCGCCCGGGCCTCGCGCCCGTCGACGTCAAGGAGCAGTTCATGACGTGGTTCGCGCGTTGATGGATCGGCGTGTCCATGCGGTCCACAACCCGGTGCGCATCGTCTTCGGCATCGGAGCGCTCGATGCGGCGAGCGACGCCGTCGGCGCACGTCGATGCACAGTGATCACCACCGAGGGCATGGTCGCTCGCGGAACCCTGGGTCGCCTCAGCGAGGCCCTCGGCCCGGGATCCACGGTCGTCGGCACATTCACCGGCGTCGTGCCGAATCCCACGATCGCATCGTGCACCGCAGCGTTCGAGGCGGTCCGCGGCGCCGATGCGGAAGTGCTGGTCGCCCTCGGCGGCGGCAGCGCGATCGACACGGCCAAGGCGGTCGCCGCTCAGATCGCGCATGCATCGGCACCGGGGTGGCTCGCCGGACACCTTCGCGAGGCGGCGCCGTTCCACCCCGACGTCGCCCCGCCAGGGATCGTCGCCGTGCCCACGACCGCGGGCACCGGGAGCGAGGTGACGATGTGGGCCACGATCTGGGATGAGCGGGAGCCGGGAAAGCACTCGGTCTCCCATCCGTCGCTCTACGCCGAGACGGCCATCCTCGACCCGGCACTCACGCTCAGCGTTCCGAGAGCCACGACGGTCGCCTCGGCGCTCGATGCGCTCTCGCACGCGATGGAGGCCATCTGGAATCGCGCGGCCAACCCGGTCTCGGACGCCATGGCCGTTCGCGCGATCGGCCTCATCCCCCCAGCGTTACGCGCCGCCCTCGCCAGGGCGGATGAGATCGGAGCCCGCGAGGCGCTCCTGTCCGGCTCACTGCTGGCCGGGCTGGCGATCAGCAGCACGCGGACCGCTCTGGCCCACTCGATCTCCTATCCGCTGACGGCCGAGATGGGACTGCCTCATGGCGTCGCCTGCAGCGTGACCCTGCCCGAGCTGCTGCTGGCGGTTGCCGAGCGGATGCCGGAGCGCTCAGACCTCATCGTGGCGGCCCTGGGTCAGCGCTCCGTCGACCAGGCGGCGGCGGGCCTTCGGGACCTCCTCGCGGCGACCGGTGCGGACGACGTTGTCCGGCACCACGTCCCCGCGATCGCCGCCCTGCGGAACATCGCGGGCAGTTTCATCGCGCCGGGCCGGGCAGAGAACTTCGTCCTCGACGTCGACCAGGAGTGGGCAGCGGACCTTCTGCGCCGATCAGCCGCGGCGGCCGGCGTCCGCTGACCCGGGTCGGCTGACCTGGGGTTTTCCTACTCCTCCGGATCGGTGGAGCTGGCCGTTGGTTCGACGCGCTGCCCGCGGATGCGCCGCCATCCGTCGGTGATCGTGCGGCGGAAGAAGAAGGGGATGGCGAGCGCACCGGCCAGGATCACCTGCAGCAGCATGCTGCCGGAGGCGGCGTCGATGTATGCAAATGGCATCGCGGGAGTCCCTCGGATACTGTTAGGGCGATGTTAACCGCGCGGCGGCGTGCGTTCCACCGCGATCTGGGCGCCATCCCGCTTCACCCACTCTTCGCAGCGGCCTACCCGGTCGTGTTCCTGTTCGCCACGAATGCCGCGGAGCAGCTCACCCTGGGTCCGCTCTGGCTGCCGCTGCTCGTCTCCGTGGGCTGTGCGGCCATCGTCCTGGTCGCGCTTGGTCTGCTGACCCGGAACTGGCTCGCGAGCGGCCTCGTCACCACCGTGCTCGTCGTCGCGTTCTTCGGGTACGGGCACGCGTGGAACGCGCTGTCCGGCGCGCTCGACAGCCAGTGGCCCCTCATCATCGTCTGGATGGCGCTGACCTCGGTCGCGCTGTTTCTCGCGTCCGGCGCCCGGGCCCGCGCACCGATGCTCACCCGCGTCCTCAACGTCGTGACCGCCATCCTGCTGACGCTGAATGTCTGGGGGCTCGGCACGTCGATGATCGCGATCGGCGCCGCCGGCCAGCTGGCCGGCGCCCACAGCCCCATCGACCTCGCCCCGCCGGACGACGGCGACCTGCCCGACGTGTACTACATCATCGTGGACCGATACGCCGGCCCGACCGCGTTGGCGGAGACGTATGGATTCGACAACGAGCCGTTTCTGACCGCGCTCGAGGAGCGCGGGTTCGCCGTCGCGCGGCATGCGCATGCCAACTACATCAAGACGCCCCTCTCGGTGGTCAGCTCGCTCGACATGGAGTACCTCGACCCTGATGAGCTCAAGGCCGAGGCCGATGACGGATCCGACCGGGGTCCGATCCAGCAACGGCTGAGCCAGCACCGCGTGGTGCCGACCGCGCTCAAGGAGCTCGGCTACAGCTACCTCCAGCTCGGCAACTGGTGGACCCCGACGCAGACCAACGTCGACGCCGATCGCGTGTTCCGCTACCAGGGCCAGGACGAGTTCAGCAGCGTCCTGCTCCAGACGACCCTGATGCGCGCCATGTCCGACCCGCACAGCGCCCCCGACGATCCGTGGGACTGGAGCGAGATGCGCGCGAACAACCTCTATGCGCTCGACCGCCTCGAGGACATCGCGTCGCTGCCCGGTCCGAAGTACGTGTTCGCGCACCTCGTCACGACGCATCCGCCCTACGTCCACAACGTCGATGGCTCAATGACGGGTCGGGCCCAGGTAGCGGAGCTGGGCGACAACGAAAGCTATATCCGCCAGCTCCAGTACGCGAACACCCGGCTCCTCGGGATCATGGACGCGATCGTGGCCAGTGATCCCGATGCGGTGATCATGCTCCAGGCC
>DATBRU010000011.1:0-1529 GCA_036560105.1 Candidatus Limnocylindria bacterium
GCCGGTCAGGACGGCGACGACCGCGCCGATGCCGACCGTGGCCTGGAGGAATCGGGGAGCTCGGGCGTCGACGACGTCGAGGTCGCGGTACGGATGGGCCGTGCGGATTGTCATGGTTGCCACCTGCAGATGGGGCGCCGATGAGGCGCGGGGGGTGCCGGGCGGGCCGGCGGGTGCGAGCGCGGGAGTTGGACGAAAGGGCTCAGGCCCTTCCGTCTAGCGACAGGTGCAGGTGGGGTTGAAACGGCGCTCAAGCACGATTGATGCGGAGGGTAGCAGGTCCGCTCGCGGCCGGCTACGGCTCGAGAATCGGGAGCTCGGTAAAGGCAAACCGATAGAAGCCGCGATCGCGGGTGAGCAGCCGTTCGGCTCGTGCGGCGGCGTGGGCGCCGATCAGAAAGTCGGGCAGGATTCGACGCCGGGCGCGGCCCGCCGTGCGCGATGCGCGCCAGGCACGGCCCGCGGCCAGAGCGATGTCTCGATCGATGGTGTCAAACGTGACGTCGAGCTCCTCGAGCGCGCCCGCGGCGGCGGGGGCGTCGGGAAACGCCCCGCTCAGCTCGGCCCAGACGATCTCGCACGCCACCAGGCTGCCTTCCGCGCGACATCGGCGCAGCGCGTCGCGCGAACGGGACCCGAACCGCGGATCCGCAGTGAAGAGGTCAAGCAGGACGTTGGTGTCGACCGCGGTGATCACCGTCCGCGGGTCCGATCCAGGTAGGCATCCACCGGCTCGTCAAGGTCGAGAACGCCCCACGCGGCATCGACCGGGTCCTTCACCTGGGACTTGTGCGCAATGAGGCGCCCGGCCTCGGCCTCGAATTCCAGGACGACGCCGGGATTCAGGCCCAACCGCGCCCGGAGGGGCTTGGGGATCGTGACCTGGCCCTTCTCGGACACGATGGCTTTCATACCACTACGGTAGGTATTCCTACCTGACGTGTCAAGATGTTGACAGCTTACGGCGCGCTCACTCCCAGCTGCTCGGCCAGCCAGATGTCGCGATCGGTCATGGCCTCCTCGTTGAGGTGGTGCCCGGCTCCTTCGTAGATGCGAGTCTCTGCGGAGGAGCCCGCGGCGACGCTGATCTCCTCGGCCACCGACGCCGGCACGTACTCGTCACTCGAGGCGAACTGGAGCAGGACCGGCCGTGGGGCGGCGAGCGGAAGCCAGGTCACCGGGTCGAGGCTGGCCATCGCGGCCAGGTACTCATCCTCCGGGTCGCTGATCTGCCAGTACCGATAGAACCAGTCCGCCCAGCGTGCGGACGGAGCCATCATCACCAGCGCGGCCTGGTGGCCATCGGCGCCGAAGTAGAGCGACGCGTACATCGCGCCGAAGTCATGGCCGACGATCGCCAGGCGCGTGTTGTCGACCTCGGGCCGGACATCGAGAACGAAGAGCGCGCGCCGGAGCATCCGGACCTCCTGCTCCACCGTCGCCACGTCGTGCGCGATGGATTCCGGCGGCTCGAGCCACGGCATCGTGCCCTGGACGAGGAGCGAGACCGCTCCCCGGGCGGCCATGGC
>DATBRU010000012.1:0-2667 GCA_036560105.1 Candidatus Limnocylindria bacterium
CAGTCGTATGCCCTCAACCTGATCGACACGCCCGGCCACGTCGACTTCACGTACGAGGTGAGCCGATCCCTCCAGGCCTGCGAGGGTGCCATCCTGGTGGTGGACGCGACCCAGGGGATCGAGGCGCAGACGCTCGCCAACTTACACCTCGCCCTGGCGCAGAAGCTCACCATCATCCCGGTGATCAACAAGATCGACCTGCCCAGCGCGGACGTCGAGATGGTCCTGGGGGAGCTGGAGGAGACCGTCGCCATCCCGCGCGAGGAGGTCCTGCTCGCCAGCGCCAAGGAGGGGACCGGCGTGACCGAGATCCTCGAGGCGATCGTGGAACGCGTCCCGCCGCCCAGGACTGATCGGAACGCACCGGTCCAGGCCCTCGTCTTCGACAGCCACTACGACCCGTACAAGGGCGTGGTGGCCTACGTGCGCCTTGCCGCGGGCACCTTGCACGACCACGAGCGGATCCGGTTCATGGCGACCGATGCGACCTCGGAGATTGCCGAGCTCGGCTACTTCCGACCGCACGCCGTCCCGACCAAGGCCCTCGTCGCGGGCGAGGTCGGCTACGTGGCGACCGGGCTGAAGAGCGTCCGCGAGGCGCAGGTCGGCGACACCCTGACCTCGGCCGATCATCCCGCCGACGCGCCGCTGCCGGGGTACCACGAGCCGCTGCCACTCGTGTTCGCCGGTATCTATCCGCTGCGAGGCGACGACTACCCCGAGCTGCGCGAGGCCCTCGACAAGCTCCACCTCAACGATGCGGGGTTCGTCTACGAGCCCGAGTCATCGGCCGCGCTGGGGTTCGGGTTTCGGTGCGGCTTCCTCGGGCTGCTCCACATGGAGATCGTCCAGGAGCGGCTCGAGCGCGAATTCGACCTGGACCTGATCGCGTCGGCGCCGAGCGTCGAGTACCGCGTGAAGCTCCACCATCGCCCGGACGAGCTCGTGGTCGACAACCCCGCCCAGATGCCCGGAGCGGGCGAGATCGAGTCGATCAGCGAGCCGTGGGTGGCCGCCCAGGTGATCACCCCCACCGATCACATCGGCGCGCTGATGGAGCTGGCGACCACCCGGCGCGGTGAGTTCGTGAACATGGAGTACCTCGATCCGCGCCGCGTCAACCTCCACTTCGAGATGCCGCTCGGTGAGCTCATCATCGACTTCTACGACCAGCTCAAGAGCCGATCGAGTGGCTACGCGAGCCTCGACTACACGTACATCGGGTATCGCACCGGGGACCTCGTCAAGCTCGACGTGCTCGTCGGCGGCGAGCCGGTGGATGCGCTCAGCCTCATCGTGCATCGGTCGAACGCCTACCGGCTCGGCAAGGCGCTGGTGGACAAGCTCAAGGAGCTCATTCCGCGCCAGATGTTCGAAGTGCCGGTCCAGGCGGCCATCGGCTCGAATATCATCAGCCGCGAGACGATCCGAGCCATGCGCAAGAACGTGCTGGCCAAGTGCTACGGCGGCGACGTGACGCGCAAGCGCAAGCTGCTCGAGAAGCAGAAGGAAGGGAAGCAGCGGATGAAGCGGATCGGATCCGTCGAGATCCCCCAGGAGGCCTTCCTCGCCGTGCTGCGCATGAACGAAGGGGCGCCCTAGCGTTGAGTATATACGTATATACTCCCGGCCGGAGGCCGCGCCGATGACCTTTTTCGAGTCGCTGCGCCTGGCGATCGCGCTCGGCCTGACGATCTTCCTCGTGCTGCTCCGCTTCGATGCGGAGCGGATCATGCGCTCGGACTATTTCCGCTATCGAACCCCGTGGATGGGTCCGGTGAGCTACCACGTGCTGGTCATCATCTTCGCGGTCGGCATCGCCGCGATCCTGCCGGACGGTCGCGAGCAGCTCTTCCTCACCGGCGGCGATCCCGAGACCGTGCTGCCGATCATGCTGGCCTTCGTCGGCGTGGCGCTGCTCAACGGCCTGGCCCTCGCCTTCCTGCGCTACGGCGGCCTCCTGCCCCTTCCGATCGAGCTGCTGCCCTCGCGCATCGTGGGCGCCGCGGCCAACGCCATCAGCGAGGAGCTCCAGTTCCGATCGATCGTCCTGGGCATGCTCCTCTTCTCCGGCTTCTTCTCGCCCGGCTGGGCCATCGCCATCCAGGCCGCGCTGTACGGGCTCGTCCAGCGCCGGCTGTGGTACGAGCGCGACTGGTACTTCCTCGCCGCATCGGTGCTGCTCGGCTGGGCCGCCGGCGTGGCGACCTTCGAGACCGGATCGATCATCCCGGCCATCGTCGGCCACTTCGCGGTGTCGATGGCGCTCTTCGCGTTCGCCGGAGGGCGCCTGCGCCAGCGACCGATCTGAGCCGATGCGGGCGTGATGGAGCCGGCTTCGCATCACCTCTACGTGCACGTGCCGTTCTGCCGGCTCGTCTGCGCCTACTGCGACTTCGTCACCGTCGGCGGTCGCGCACGAGACATCGCACGCTACACCGATGCGCTGCGCGCGGAGCTCGCACTCCGCCCCGCGCCGGGTCGGCTGAGCACGATCTACCTCGGTGGTGGGACGCCGTCGCTGCTCAGCGGCGAAGAGGTCGGGACCCTTATCCGGGAGGCCGTCGGTCGCTGGGAGAGCGCTGCGGTCGACGAGGTCACCGTTGAGGCCAACCCGAGCGAGCGCGAAACGCCCGACTGGCGCGGCCTGCGCGCCGCGGGGGTCAA
>DATBRU010000013.1:0-11392 GCA_036560105.1 Candidatus Limnocylindria bacterium
AGCCGAACATCAACCGCCTGCGAGCGGCGGCGATCACGTTCGGCTGCGGGCCATCGACGTACTGCCCCGGCAGCTCGGTCACCCGTGGGCAGATGGCGGCCTTCCTGCATCGCGCGCTGGAGGACTGATCCTCCCACTAGACTCGCAGCCGATGGCCACCACGACGCTCGCCCCGCTCGATGTCCTCCTGGTCCGCCACGCCGAGGCGATCCCCATCGGCACTCCCGGGATCGCCGACGACGATCGTCCCCTGACCGATGCCGGCCGCGAGGCGGCGGCTGAGCTCGCGTACGAGCTGGACGGCTATGAGCTGACGGCGGTGTACTCGTCCCCCTACGCACGCTCGCTCGAGACCCTGGAGCCGCTGGCGCGGCTCCGCCGGCTCGAGATCCATCGGCTCGTGGACCTCCGAGAGCGGCGGCTTTCGGTCGAGCCGGACGACGACTGGCGCGACAGCCTCGAGCGGTCGTGGGCCGATCCCGATTTCGCCCTGCCCGGCGCCGAGTCCGGCCGCGAGGCGCAACGGCGCGCGATCGGTGCGCTCGATCTCATCCGCATGCGCCACCCCGATGGTGGACGCCTCGTGCTGGGGAGCCACGGCAACCTCATCAGCCTGCTGCTCCAGGTCCTCGAGCCCGAGGTCGACTACGCGTTCCACGAGGCGATGCCGATGCCCGCGGTGTACCGGCTTACGCATGACGGCCTTCGCTGGCGCGTGATGGGCGGCCACGGCTTCGTGCCAATCGAGGACTAGGCGTCGCGGCCGACGAGGTCCTCGAGCGTCTCCCGGCGCCGGCTGAGGCGCACCTCGCCTCCCTCGATGACCGCCTGGGCGGGTCGGAGCCGCCCGTTGTAGTTCGATGCCATCGCCGCGCCGTACGCGCCAACCTCGCCGATCGCGAGCAGCGCGCCCTCGCCGGCATCGGCCCCGAGGTCGAGGTCCGTGGCGAGGAGATCACCGGCCTCGCAGATCGGCCCGGCCAGGGTCCACCGACGAGCCTCGACCGCGCGGCCGGGGGCGACGAGAGTGACCGGATGGCGCGCGCCGTACAGCATCGGGCGAAGCAGCTCGGTCATGCCGGCGTCGGCGACGAGATGGCCGCGCGCCTGGACCCGAACGACGCGGGTCAGCAGCCAACCCGCGCTCGCCACGATGCTGCGCCCCGGTTCGACGATGACTTTCTGGTCGCCCAGCCGTGGCCGCACCATCGCGGCCCAGTCGGCAGGCGGCCCGTCGAATCCGCCGCCGAGGTCGATCGTCCCGACCCCGCGTGCCTCCGCGAGGCCCCGAACGAGCTCAGCCAGCCGACCGAACGGGGCCGGATCGCCGATCGCGGAGCCGATGTGCGCGCCGATGCTCTCGACCCCCTCTGGCGTTCCGGGCAGCTCGTCGAGCGCGATCCCGAACTTCGACCGCGCTGCCCCGGTGGCGAGGTGCGGGTGGGTCGCGGCATCGAGCGCAGGGTTGACTCGCAGGCCGATGCGTGGCGCCGCCATCGCGTGCAGCGCCTCCAGGGCGCCGAGCGACTCCGCGTTGACGAGGGCGCCGCTGGCAACCGCGCCGGCCAGCTCGGCATCGGTCTGGCCGACGCCGTTCACGACGATTCGATCGGGACCGACGCCGGCGCGCAAGGCCAGGGCCAGCTCGACGGGGCCCACGACTTCGCATCCGAAGCCCTCGCGCGCCAGGCGGGCCAGCAGCGCCGGGTCGGGGTTCGCCTTGACCGCGTAGGCGACGAGCGCGCCGGGCGGCAACGCGTCGGCCCATGCTCGCGCGTTGGCGGCTGCGAGGTCGAGATCCGTCACGTAGAGCGGCGTGCCCCAGCGTTCGGCCGCGGCAGCGAGGAGCTCGCGGTTGGAGCTCATTGGGCGTTCAACGCTCGGGATCGGCGCGGCTGTCGTGCCTGTCGGGCCTGATGGGTTGGAGCCACAGGGGCCGATATAACACAGATGGTATATCGCTCCCTGACGCGCTACTCGACCCTGGCCGAGGCGGTTACCCGCCAATGCAACGGCTCCTCGAGCTCCTCCGCGCGGCAGCTGATGGCACGCGGCGGCTCGGTCCGTTCCGCGACCAGGTCGAAGCGGTGGACGGACCCGTCGACGGTCGCGAGATCGACGATTGCCGCTTCGTCCCCTCCCTCCACCGACCGCAGCGAGATGTCGCCGACGCCAGCGAGCCCAAGCTCGCGGCGCAGCTCGCCCTCGGCGACCTGTGCCGGCGCCGGCCACGCCGAGCGACCACGCAGGAACTCGGGATCGAGGCGCCCAGTGCGATAGGCGGCGGCAAGGCGCGGCCCGTCCGCCGGCAACACTCGGCCGTAGACGATGCCGTCCGGCAGGCAGACGAGGTTGGCGGCGAACCGGTGGCCGCCGAGGTGCGTGCACTCCCAGGTAGCGGGTCCGTTCTTCACATCCAGGGCGGCGAGCAGCGCGCGACCCCGCAGGGCGCAGCACGCGTCGCGGCGGCCATTGGTGCAGACGAGGAAGATCGGCTCGGACGCGGGATCGCCGAAGGAGGCGATCGGCGCATCGGCCAGCTCGTCGAGCACCAGCTCAACCGGATCGCCGATCGTGCGGATCGCGATCTCGCGGGTCACGGTGTCGATGAGGAAGGCGCGCCGAAGCGCATCGGCCTCCGGCGGCCCCTCGCGGTGGCGGATGAGCAGCGGGCGAAGGCCTCGCGCCTTCGCGCCATCCTCGAACGCGGAGCCAAGGACATCGCGGACGGCCTTCTCGCCCCAGTGGCTGCGATCCTCGACCAGCAGCCATCGACGCCGCACATCGACGCTGCCGATCATCGGCTCGCCCAGCTCCTCGGCCTGCGCCGAGCAGCGCATCGGTGCTTCGAGCGTCACTCGACCTGGGCCGGGATTTCGCGCAGGGTCCTCACGGGAGAGAAGAATACGGGCAGGAAGCCGAGGAAGCCCCCGGCGGCGGAGACCCAGAGCGCGGTCTCGAGCCCGATGACGTTGCCCACGACCCCGCCCACGATCGCGCCGATCGGGATCGTGCCCCATACGATCAGCCGCATCGTCGCGTTCATCCGCCCGAGCATCCGGTTGGGGGTGATCGCCTGTCGCAGCCCAACCTGGTTGACGTTGTAGACGACGGCGGTGTAGCTGCCGATCATGCCGGCGGCAACCAGGAACCAGAACGGGTCGTCCACCGGGGCGAGGGGGATCAGCACGAACGCAACCCCCGACAGCGCTGCGGTCGCGACGATCACCGGGCCGGTGCCAAACGCCTTCGCCAGGCGGCCGCCGCTGAGCGCACCGAGAAGGACGCCGATGTTGCCGATGGCGAAGATGATCCCGACCGTCCCCGCCGACAGCTCCAGCACCTGCACGATGTAGAGCAGCATCACGACCTGCCCGATGTTGCCGAACAGGTTCAGCAGTCCGGTGCAGGCCGCGATGTTGCGCAGGTACGGGCTATCGCGGACATAGCCCAGGCCGGCCCGCGCCTCCTGCCACATGCTCGGCCGGGCGCCCTCGGCCGGATCGTGCGGCACGGGACCAGCCTCCCGGGTTCGGATGAGGCCGATGAACAGCGCGGCGCCGAGGTAGCTGATCGCATCGAACGCGATCGCGAACGGTGCCTTCACGAGCTCGATCAGGAAGCCGGCCACCGTCGGCCCGATGACCGACGAGCCGGCTCGCGAAAGCTCGAGCTTCGAGTTGCCCTCGACCAGCTCGTCGCGCTCGACGATGCTCGGCAGGTACGACTGGTATGCGACGTCGAAGAAGACCTCGAGCGTGCCTGCCAGGAACGAGACCACGTAGACCTGGAGCATGCTCAGCCAGCCGCCGAGGAAGGCGATCGGGATCGAGGCCAGCAGCGCCGCGCGGGCGATGTCGGCGCCGATGAGGATCGGCCTCCTCCGCGTTCGGTCGACCCACACGCCCGCGGGCAGCGTGAAGGCGATCCAGGGCAGGAAGCGGACGACGCCCAGGATGCCCATCTCGAGTGCGCTGGCCCCCAGCGTGAGGATGGCGACGAACGGCAGCGCGAGGCCGGTGATCTCGTCGCCGAACTGGCTGATCGTCTGACCGGTCCAGAGCTTCATGAAGTCGCCCTGGCGCCAGAGGCTCGGGCGGCTCATCGTGGTGGCGGCCAGCTCCGACGGAGGCGGGTCGACAGGACCCCCGGTCTGCAGGGACATCCTTCAGGACTCCTCGGACGCGCCGGCCCAGTCGGGCACGTAGACGCCTGCGACGAGCCCGAACGTCTCCCCCTCGCCGGGGGCTCCATCGGCGAACTCGGCGGCGAGCAGCTCGATCAACTGTCCGAATCGATGCGCGCGCGCGGCTGGCATGCGGGCGCGGACGACGATCGACATGGTGGGCGCATCCGCAGGCCCGTCGGATCGCGCCTCGGCAAGCGCCGTGCGCAGGGGAAGATGCGCGAGGATTCCCGCGTCGACCCCCGGCGGCAGCTCGTCCATCTGCGCGGGAAGGGCAAACTGGCGAGCAGCACGCACGTACCGCTTCTCCACGACGCCCCGAACGCGGCGTGTCTCGGCCAGGCGAATGAGCCCGGCCCGCTCGAGCACCCTGACGTGATGGCCGATGGTCCCCTTCGCTCGGCCCAGCGCCCGGGCAAGCTCCTGGACGCTGGCCGGCCCCTCGAGCAGGTACCCGAGAATGCGCCATCGGGTGGCGTCCCCGAGCGCCTGGAGCTGATCGGGTCGGGAGACGGTGAGTGAGCCGTCGGGGGCCGACGTCGCGCTCTGCCTTTTGGTCTGCGATCGTCGTTTGGTCGGCATGTGCAGACCATTAGAGCACGGGCGTCAATCGTCGGCAGTCGCCTCGCGGATGCGCGCCATCGTGACGCCGTCTCCGAGCGGCAGGATGACCTGGTCGACCCGCTCGTCGGCGGCGATGCGGTCGTTGATCGCCCGGATGGCCTGCGTGTTCTCGTCATCCTCGGACGCATCGGCCACCCTCCCGCTCCACAGGGTGTTGTCGAGCAGGATCAGGCCACCGGGCCGGACGAGCCGAAGGCACTCGGTGTAGTACGTGTCGTAGCCGACCTTGTCGGCATCGATGAAGGCGAGGTCGTACGAGCCCGCCTCGAGCGTGGCGAGGGTCTCGGCCGCGGGCGCGAGGCGCAGCTCGACGCGATCCGCGACGCCCGCGTCGGCCCACGCCTCGCGGGCGATATCGGTCCACTCCCGGCTGACGTCGCAGCACGTGATGTGGCCGTCAGCCGGCAGGGCCAGTGCCATCACGGTCGACGAGTAACCGGTGAAGGTCCCGATCTCGAGGATGCGCCGAACACCCATCAGCCGCACGAGGAGCGCCATGAACGCTCCCTGCTCGGGACCGATCTGCATCCCGGCCTGGGCCATCGGGGCCGTCCGCTCACGCAGCCCCACGAGCACCGGGTGCTCGTCCAGGCGAGCGTGGACGTAGGCCATCAGCGCTTCGGTCAGGTCAAGGGTGCGTGGCATCAGGGCAGCACCCAGGTCTCGCGGTGGGTGGCGGGCACGTCGGCCCCATTGAGCCGACGCAGGACGAAATACTCGGTCGAGATGGCGTCGGCCGCCAGGTCCCCGGGCAGATCCAGCATCCAGCCGAGGTCCTGGCGCTGCGTCTTGTGGCACTCCATGCTCGCGCGCTTGGCGTCGATGTGGGCCGCCACATCCACCCGCGTCGTGATCTCATCCTCGCTCCGCCCGAACTCGAACCCCTCGCCCTCCTCCGCATCGATCGCCTCGCCGACCTGCGCCACGGCGGCCGCATTCGACGGGTTGAGCTCGTCGGCGGGGAGGGCGCCAACGACCTCGTCGAGGTCCCACGGCAACGAGATGCCACGCTCCTTCATCGCCGTCATGAGCTCGAACCATCGCTCACGCGCGAAGGCGATCTCGTAGAAGCGGGACACCGCCCACGGCTCGCCTGCCGATGCGACATATGCCTCGCGAGCGATGCGCGCGGCGTTGATGTGGTCGGGGTGGCCGTAGTTGCCGTTCTCGTCGTACGTGACGATCGCGGCCGGGCGGGCCTCGCGGACGATGTCGACCAGCCGCCGCGTGGCCTCTTCGACGTCGGCCTGCCAGAACGAGTCGGGGTGCTGGTTGGCATCGGTCCCCATCATGCCCGAGTCTCGGTAGCCGAGGAGATGCTGGTGGACGGCACCGCCGCCGAGCGCATCGACCGAGCAGGCAAGCTCCGCGGCGCGGATCTCGGCGAGGCGCGGACGAGCCTCGTCGGGATCGAGCGAAGGGTCGTGGATCTCGCCCTCGGCTCCGTCGGTGCAGGTCACGAGGTCCACGCGCACCCCTTCGGCCACCAGTCTCGCGATCGTGCCGCCGCTGGCCATCGACTCGTCGTCTGGGTGGGCGTGGACGAGCAGGACGCCGCCGGTTTCTGCCATCTGTATCAGCTCCGCAGGGTTGCGTGGTTCAGGCCGATGGTAGCGAGCGCCAGGCGTGCGTCGCGCTCTCCGATCGCCACGGCCCTGTCGACCTGGCTGAACTGGAGCGCGTTGAGCCGCCCGAGACGGGGCGCGATCCGCAGGTCCGGCGGCAGGTTCACGATGGGATCGGCCCAGCGCGCCGTGAGCAGCCCGAGGTAGCGCCGCGCGGTCAACCGCTGGCCGGGGACCGCGGTGCCGAGACGTCCGGAGAGCGCGCGCAGCATGCGCGCACCGATCGGGCTGGCGAGGAAGGCGGGCTTGGGCGAGTCCACGTGGACGCCGATCACCGGCAGCTCGGGGGCCCAGGCCCGCGCCAGGCTGACCGGGATGCCCTCCCACGGGCCGGCATCCGACCACACGCCGTCACGATCGCGACGCGGAGGAAAGAAGAGCGGAACGGCAATGCTGATCGCGAGTGCGTCTCCCAGGGGGCCGGAGGTGATGAGGCGGGGTCGGCCGGTGATGAGATCGAAGGCCGTGACCCCCAGCGGAACCGGCAGCTCCTCGATGAGCGGATCCCCGATGTCCGCGGTGAGTCGGGCGAGGAGGGGACGCGGATCGAACAGCGCGAGCGTCGCCCGCTTGCCAACCATCCGGTAGACCGACAATCGCCGGGCGGTGTTGAGGATCTGGTCGGGCGTTCGACCCGCGGCGAGCCCCGCACCAATGAGCGCACCCATGCTCGTCCCGACGATCCGTGTCGGGTGAAGCCCTGCCTTCTCGAGGGCACAAGCGACGCCGATGTGCGCATACCCGCGCGCGCCGCCGCCCCCGAGTGCCAGCGTGAAGCCGGCCGCGAAGGGGGCCACCGGCTCAGTCGGCGGCATGCTCCGCGCACTCGCAGAGCTCGCGAAGACGGGGGTACGTGAAGAGGCCCGTGTCGTGGCCGTCGGCCCAGATCGGGGCGAGGGCATACCGGCCGATCCATCGAACCTCGTTCATCGTCATCTGACGCTCGTCGAAGACGGTCTCGAGCGTCACGACACCCGGCATGCTGCCCTCGCCCGAGCACAGCGCACAGGGGCAGGCTCGCCGCAGCGTTGGCCACGACCACTCGCCCAAGTGCCCGTCGTCCCAGCGGATCCGCATCCGCCTGGCGGTCTCGTCGAGCTCGACCCCGATGGGGTTGACGAAGTCGGGCACGCTCAACCGGCTTCCCAGCGCGGGGCCGCGCCGCGCCACTCGGCGCCGAACGCGGCGCCGGTGTTCGTGATCTGCATCGGGGGCGCCTCGGAGTCAAGATCCCACAGGAACAGGTCCTGGAGCACGCCGCCGCTCGGCGCCGCGCGTCCGACCGTGAAGACCACGCGATCACTTGCCGGCGACCAGCGCAGGTGGCTCACCAGGCCGGGCGCGGTCGTTCGAGACACCTCGTCACCGTCGTCGTTGAGGTACTTGAGCATCGTCGTTCCCGCCTCCTCGTCGGCCGTGAGGGAGATCCGGTGGGTGCCGTCCGCATCGAACAGCAGGGGCAGCTCGTCGCCCTCCAGGTTCGTGGTCTCGCCGCTCTCCGGGTCGATCTGCCACGTGCTCGCGCCGAGCACCCACAGGCGCAGGGAACCGTCGTTCATCCAGAAGAGGCGGACCGTGCCGCCGTCGTCGGAGAACTGCGCCTCCGGAAGCGCCGACTCGGCGCCAATGGTGGGGCGGCCATACGACACACTCGTGACCTCGGTCGAGTCGCCCGAGAGGAAGTCGACCGCGAGCACCGTGGCGACGTCGTTGCCGCCGTCGGAGGTGACCCGGACGGCGTACACGGTCGACGCATCAACGCCGAAGGTGATCGTCATCAGGCCCTCACCGAGGTTGCGCTTCGACTTGCCGACCTCGATCGAGACGAGCACGTCCGCGAGGAGCCCCGACCCGACCGTCCCGTCCGGCGCCCAGGCGAAGCGGCGGACGTCGATCGTCGGGTCCTGGGCAAGCACCATCTCCTCGTCCTCGGTCGTGAAGTCGTGGAGGAGCAGGTAGATCGGGGCGAGGGCCGCGGCTCGTCCCTGGTAGATCATCTCGAGAGGGCCGTACGCGGGAACCGGGACCGGCGTGGCGGTCGGAGCCGGAGTCGAGCTGGCAGCGGCGCTCGATCCGGCCGATGGCGTCGCCCGCACCGTTGCCGTCGGGACCGCTCCCGCGGCGCTCGGCGATGGCTTCGGGCTCGACCCGCCGAGCGACTGGTCGCCGGCGAAGATCAGTGCCAACAGCACGATGACCATGCCGGCGAGCAGCAGAATCAGGCCGATGAGCCACGGAACCGCCTGTTCGGCGGTCGAGGTCTCCAGCTCGGGCTCCGCATCGAGGTCCCCAGCGAGCGACGTCCGCGCGTCCCCTCCGGCGGGCTCGAGCTCGGCCGATGCGTCGCCGTCGACCATCGGCGGAGGTGGCGTCCAATCCGTCGGGAGAACCCGCGTCGAGGTGTCAGTCTCGGCCCAATCCTCTCGTGGCCACAGCTCGTCATCGGGGCTCTCGAGACCGGATGCAGGCTCGGCATCCACGTCCTCGACGGCCGGTGCCGTCTCGACGGCGTCGTCGACATCCGCGATCGGGCCGGCATCGGCCGGCTCGCCGTCATCTTCGCTCCACGACCACGGCTGCTCGGCTGGAGGCTCCTCGTCGGCCTCGGCAACGGCCGGCGCCTCGGAGTCGCTGGCGAGAAACGCCGCCGCGGTCGCAACCGGAGCGACATCGAGCCAGGTCGCGGGCTCCGGCTCGGCTGCGATCGCCGCCAGCTCGTCGTCCGGCGATTCCGCCGCCGAATCCAGCGGCTCGGGCAGCGGCTCAGGCTCCGGCTCGGGTAGCGGCTCAGGCTCCGGCAGCGGCTCGGCCAGCCAATCGGGTAGCACCGGCGCCGGCACCTCGGCCGTCGGCGCCGGCTCCGGCCGGCTCCACGCGCCCGCGGCGATGGCAGCCACTGTGGGCGTCAGGTCGTCGTCGTCCTCGATCGGCGATGTCGCCTCCGGCGGCTCGGCCGGAGTGGCTTCGACCCACTCCGTCTCGGCCCCCGGTTCCGCCAATTCGGGCAGGTCGTCGGTCGGCTGCGCCTCTTCGGGCGCTTCGTACGCCTCGGGCTCGTCGAACGCCGGCGCGTACCCCCCGGAGGCCGGCGTGTCCGCCACGGGCCTCTCAGGCGGAGCCGGTGCCTCCTGGTCCCAGGAAGGAGCGCCGGCGGGCATCGGCGGAGCAACCTCGTCGTCCCACGATTCGGCCCAGAGATCCTGGGAGGGACCGGGCTCGACGAGGTATTCGTCCGGGGGTGGTGCAGCGGGGGGCCAGTCATCCCATCCCGGCTCGCGCCGCGACTCCTGCCACGGATCGGCAGGCGACCACGGCTCCGCAGGTTGGGCATCACTGGGAGGCGACTCGCGGTCCTCGTCGGGTCGGTCGCGGTCGTCAGGGTCAGGAGATGACGGCCGATCCCATGGTCCGCTCACGCGCGGCCCCTGCTGGGTACACGGCTCACGCCGGGATGATAGCGAACGATCGCGTGGTAGGCCTTCGCCAGCATTCGACGAAGGCTACTCGATCAGTCCGAGGCGGCCCACATGATCAGGCCGACCGTGAACACGCCACTGACGAGGCCGATGAAGGCCGCGGTCCCTTCGGGCCCCTGTCCGCCGATGGTGGGCATCGTCGAGTTGATGACTGGCAGGCCAACCATCATGTAGCCGAGCCACAGGACGGTGGCGATGCCGGCGATGACGGCCCGGCGGTTGCGATCTCGAACCATGCAGGCCGATCCTAGCAGACGGGTTCAGCGGGTCCCGGCAAGGCGAGCGCGCTCGGGCACGCGATGGAAGAGGTCCTGATCCGCTCGCCCGTCGAGCATGCGGAGCTTCGCCGCCGCCGCCAGCCCGAGGGTCACCAGTTGCCCATCCGCCCCGTTCGCCGAGATCCGGCGCAGGGTCATGGTGCCGATGTGGTCGGCCACCTCGACGACCTCGAAGACGTTGCCGGGCCGGACGCCGTTCTCCTGGAGAAACGTCAGCAGCCTGGCATCCTCCTCCGCCTCCTCGGTCACGCGCAGGATCGTGACATCGTGCCCCGGCTCGGCCTCCGACAGGGGTCGCCCGGCCGGTCGCTCCGGCGTGCGGCCATCGCGCGGGATCGGGTTGCCGTGCGGGCAGGTCGGTGGTCGGCCCAGCAGGTCGTCGATGCGATCGGTGACGCGGTCGCTGAGCGCATGCTGAAGGTGATGGGCCTCCTCGTCGGCCTCGGCCCAGCCGAGCCCGATGACCTCGGTCAGCAGCCACTCGGACAGCGCATGGCGCCGGAAGGTCCGTTCGGCCGCTTCCTGGCCGGCGGACGTCAGATTGAGTTGTCTCGTGTCGGGGTCGACGCTGAGCAGCGACTCGCGCACGAGCCGGGTCACCATCTCGCTGACGGTCGCGGCGCTCACCTTGAGCCGCTCGGCGAGGCGCGCGGCGATCACCGGATGACCCTCGCCGTGCATGTACCGGATCGTCATCAGGTACTCGGCAGCCGCCTCGGTGGGCTCTGCCAGCCCCGTGGACTGCTGCGCCATCGGTGGATTCTAGTCCGCGACCGCGGCCGGCATCGACTCCCGTACTCCCACCCACTGTTGAGGCAGTCGGTGCGGCTCTCCTGTCACGGCCTTACGTGGATGCTCAACCGCCCGGGGGATCGATATAACAAGAATGGTATGTCGGTCCCTGGTCGCGCCTCGAGCGCAATCTCGGGCACGACTACCGGCGAGCATCAAAGCGCGCCAAAGCCCGTCATCACCTCAGCGCGAATGCGCACCCGGGGCAGGCGGCGGGCCAACACCTAGAGGGCGCCCCCGGCTGCCGGTGGCGCGGCGCGGTCGATGCCCGAGTCCCCGATCGGCTGGCGCGCTAGGTAGTCCTCGGCCAGCAGGATGCTCGAAGCCAGCGCGCGCTCGACGGTCGTCAGCAGGTCGGCCATCGAGCTCATCTCCTCGAGCTGCTCCTTGAGGAACCACGCCAGGAACTGC
>DATBRU010000014.1:0-1500 GCA_036560105.1 Candidatus Limnocylindria bacterium
GACGTGCGCGCGGCCGTGGAACGGCAGCAGGTGGTGCTCGCACAGCGAGAAGAACTCGATGTCGCGCACGACGACCATCTCGTCGTACTCGACGCTGAAACAGGCGCCGTTCATCAGCGCGTCAGGATCGACGTGGTACCCAGCCGTGAGCTCGTCATACATGCGCCGGACGCGTTCCGGGGTCCGAACCAGCCCCTCGCGAGCGGGATCCTCGCCGATCTGCGCCAGCAGCGTGCGGACTGCCTCATCCATCGAGGTCACAGGGTCAGCCATGGCCGGCATCATACGGCGTCGCCCTGCCTGACCCTGTTCGCCGCGACGGCTGCGCAGTACACTCGAACGTGCCCATCCGGCGCCCCCTGCCTGACGAGAGGAGGTTCGACGGCGCGATGATCCTCCACCCGGCAACACGGTCGCGGCGCATGGGCATCCTCCCTCCTCACGACCGGTTGGCGGCTGCCCTCGGCCGGCGTCTCGACGACGGATTCCACTGGTTCCGGACCGTTGCACCCGGCAGGGCCGATCCGATCGATGCGGTCATCGTCGGGCCGGGCGGCACGTTCGCCATCACCATGGCCGGTGAGCGCGGACGATTCGCACGTCGCAACGGCCACTGGTACCGATGGAATCGCTCGACCGAGTCATGGGTTCCGTGGGACGCCGCATCCGTAACCGCTTCGCGCCTGGCCGGCCGTCGGCTGGCACTCCAGCTCGAGCGTGCCTCTCTCCCGGCGAACGTCACCGCGGTGCTCGTCTCGCCGGTCGAGATGGAGATCACCGCAGGCCCCCGCGAGCAGCTGGGAGTCGTGGCCGAGCGCGATCCCGAGCGCCTCGCCCGCCTGCTGAGCGCCGATGAGATCCTCACCCCATCGCAGGTGGATCGGATCGTGGCGCTGCTGGATCCCCGTCAGCCGATCCCTCGGCTGGCGCAGGCGACGCCGGGAGGGTGATCGCCGCATAGGCGGACACGATCGCGCCCCCGAGCAGCCATCCCGCCAGCACATCGGTCGGAAAGTGCACGCCAAGCCACACACGGGAGAGGCCGACGGCGAAGACGACGAGGATCAGCACGGCCACGATGGCGCCGCGGATGCCGGCATGCATCGGCAGGCGTGAGACGAGGACGGCGAGCACACCGTAGGCAACCGTCGCGTTCGCGGTGTGGCCGGACGGGAAGCTGTACCCGACCTCCGCGATGATCGGGTCGAGAACATCCGGCCGGGCGCGGCCTCCGAGTCGCTTGAGGATCTCGATGATGGCGGCGCCGATCGCAATCGTGATGGCCCCCGCCACGCCATCTCGGGGTCGACCGGCGACGAACCCCACGACGAGGACGACGGCGCCGACCGCGATGACCGCCCACGTCGAGCCTAGCTCCGTCAGGGCGCCCAACGGGGCGAGCGCATCGTGCAGCGCGGGCGCCCGGACGAGGTCGATGATCGCCGCGTCGATCGCGTCGGTGACGCCGGCGGCAACGAGGAGCGCCAGGAGGATGAAGCC
>DATBRU010000015.1:0-11902 GCA_036560105.1 Candidatus Limnocylindria bacterium
AGCCTGCGCCGCCGGTTGCCGGAACTCAAGACCGAAATCATGTGAACCGGTATCGCTTGCCCCTTCGGGACGACCACAGTGTCGCTGCCACGGCGGCATCGGCGCAAGGGTGGTTGTCCACGAACTTCGGACCTCATGGCGCACGTATCCACAGCCTGTCCACGAACGCCCTCGCTGGCGGCCGCGGTGCGGTTGCGCTCAGCCGGTCGAGTCGCGCTGGGCGAAGATCGAGTACGCCTTTGAGTTGTAGGTGCGGTGGAAATCGAGCTCCGATGCCAGCCACGAGGCGATCGGAACCACCTCGATCAACGGAAAGGTCGGTTTCAGCCGTTCCTCGATCCGAGACCGGCTCAGCCGATTCCAGTAGTACACCCCTCGAGGATTGATCTCGTGCTCGGCGATCTCGGCCATGTTGAAGAACGTCAGCGCCAGCCCGCGACGAGCCAGGCGTATCGCTTCGCCGAGCGATTGTTCTCGGGCCTCCGGCGACAGGTGCTCGAAAATGTCGGACGCCACCACGAAGTCAAACGAGCCGTCGGGCGCGTGCACCTCGCGAATGTCGCCGACCTCGAATTCGACCCCGGGGAACCGGTGGCGCGCATTCGCGATGTTCTTCGGGGTGAGATCGATCCCGCGATACTCGAGGAAGCGCGCGAGGCCGCACTCGACGTAGGCTCGATAGTCGTTCGCCGAGCCGCACGCGAGCTCGAGCACAGAGATCGTCTCTGCCTCCCGTCCTTCGAGTACGGCTCGCCAGCGATCGACGAACTCGGTCTCGCGATCCGCGATTGCCGCCTCGACCTGCTGGACGCCGGCAGCCTTCTTGGGATCGAGGTAGGCGCCCATCGTGACCCCCAGCTCGTCCGCGCGCGCCCGGAGGATCTGATTGAGCTCGACGGCGAAACGAAGCTCATCGGTCATGAGCGTCTCGAACTCATCGCCGAAGAGCCGCCTCAGCAGAAAGTGGCGCTGGAGGACGCTCTGGACGTTGATGCGCGGATTCTGGAAGCCGGAGACGAGGTAGGAGTCGAGCATGTCCGCCCGTGCGCGATTCCACCAATGCCGGAGGAGGAACTGTTCCACCGGTCCGCGTCGGGGAAGCACGGACGCCAGGCGGATCGTTGAGCGTTCCGCGCGGCGCCGGAGGCCGTTGATGACCCGGCCGCTTGTGGAACTGGTCGGCGGCATGGCCCTAAGGTAGCAGGCGGCCGATCCGACCATCAGGCACGGTCGATGCTGAGCGTTGCTAATCGTTTCATTTGACACAATGGTTATGCCGACCATAATGGTCCGGTGACCGCCACCGAGACGACGTCCGTCGAGATCATCGAGGCGCTGGCGCCCCTGCTTGCCAACCAGCGGCGGAAGTGGGCTGCCCGCTGCCACGCGCATGGCCTCTCGATCCTGGGATTCCAGGTGCTGGCCCTGCTCGAGGAGCACGAGGCGATGCCGATGGGCCACCTCGCCGACCAGCTCGACGTCGCCCTTCCGAATGCGACCGGCATCGTCAATCGCATGGAGGAGCGAGGTCTCGTGAGCCGCCGCGACGACCCGGCCGATCGGCGCGTCGTTCTCGTCGCACTCACCGATGGCGGGCGCAGGCTGATCGGCGACATGGAAGCCGGTCGGCGCCAACGGATGACCCGCCTCATCGCCGAGCTCGACTCCGGCCAGCAGGAGCGACTGCTCCTGGCCGTGAAGGACCTTCGCGCCGCATCGAGCCGGCTTGCCGCCATCGAGGAAGGAACCGAATGAGCCACGCACCCGCGATCGACGACGAGCCGGTCCACATCGATCACCGCGCCCGGATGGAGATCCTGGTTGCCGTCCTGCTGACAATGTTCCTCTCGGCGCTCGACCAGACGGTTGTCGGAACCGCTCTGCCGCGGATCGTGACCGAGCTGACCGGGAACGAGCTCTACGTGTGGGTCGTGACGATCTACCTGCTCGCCGCAACCGTGAGCGGGCCGATCTATGCCAAGCTGTCCGACCTGTTCGGGCGGCGGCCGATGATGATGATCGGCGTCAGCCTGTTCCTCCTCGGGTCGCTTCTGTGCGCGCTCTCCGGTGAGATGTGGCAGCTGATCCTCTTCCGCGGCATCCAGGGTCTTGGCGCCGGCGCCATCTTCCCGATCGCACTGGCGATCATCGGCGACCTGTTCAGCCCGCGCGAACGCGGCAAATACCAGGGCCTCTTCGGCGCCGTCTTCGCATTGGCCTCGATCATCGGACCGGCGTTGGGAGGCTTCCTGACCGACACGATCAGCTGGCACTGGGTCTTCCTCGTCAACCTGCCGCTTGGCCTGGTCGCCCTGTTCGTGCTGTGGCGGCTCCTCCCGCAGGTCAAACATCCGGAGGCGGTGAAGTCGATCGACTACCTCGGCGCCGGCGTCTTCATCGCGGCCATCGTGCCGCTGATGATCGGTCTCACCAACGCCCAGTTCGGGGAGTGGAGCGACCCGCAGGTCGGGGGCCTCATCGCGGTCGGCCTGGTGCTCGGCGCCGTCTTCGTGTGGGTGGAGTCGCGAGCGGGCGAGCCGATCATTCCGCTCGGGCTGTTCCGCAACCGGGCGGTGGCCGGGTCGATCGTCGCCACCTTCCTCATCACGTTCGGCTTCTTCGGGGCCATCATCTTCATTCCGCGATGGTTCCAGTTCGTGCTGGGCTCGAGTGCGACGGTCTCCGGCTACCAGATGCTGCCGCTCATGGTGGGCGTCCTTGGCAGCTCGGTGCTGTCGGGGCAGCTCGTCGCCCGCACCGGACGCTACAAGTGGATGACGGTCGGCGCGATCCTGACCTCGGTCGTCGGCCTCTTCTTCCTGACCGGGATCCACGCCGACACTCCGATTGCGCTCGTCTGGCTGGGGATGTTCCTTGCCGGCCTCGGCGTCGGGCCCTCCTTCGCCGTCTTTACGATCGTGGTGCAGAGCGCCGTGGCGCCGCGGATCATGGGCGCCGCGACCGGCTCCCTGACCTTCTTCCGCCAGATCGGGGGGTCGGTCGGGCTGGCCATCGCCGGCACGATCTTCGGCAGCACGTTCACGAACCAGATCCCGCTGCAGATGGCCGACCAGGGCGTGCCCCAGCCGCTGATCGACGGGTTCTCTCGGATCGATCCCGCCGCGCAGGGCGAGCTCACCAACGTCGGGACCGACCTTGGCCAGCAGATCCTGGCCTCGGTTCCGGATGCCGCTCGGCCGACCGTCGAGCCCTTCATCGGGGCGATCGTGGACGCGATCCATCAGGCCTTCTCGATCGCCATCGGCAACACGATGTGGCTCGCCGTTGTGGCCGCGATCGCGGCGGCCGCGGTCGTGACCATCGTGGTCCCCGAGCTGAACCTGCGTCGCACGACCGGGACGGCCGAGACGAGCGCCGAGACCTCGCCGATGATCCCGGTGGCCTAGCCGGACGTCATCCCCGCAGCCGGCTGATACGGTCGACCGCCTCCTGGATCCGCGCATGGCTGATCCGGCCATCGCGGACCAGGCGCTCGACGATCGCGATGGTGTCGGCCACGAGGTCAGGCTCGTACACGAGCTGGTTCGCAATGAGCAGGAGGTCCACGCCCGCCTCGATCGCCAGGGCGACGGCCTCCGGGTACCCATAGGCATCGCGGATGGCGCCCATCTGGAGGTCGTCGCTGATCACCGGGCCGTCGAATCGGAGCTGGTCGCGAAGGATCCCCGTCACGGTCGCACGCGACAGCGTGGCCGGATGATCGGGGTCGAGCGCCGCGTTGAAGATGTGAGCGGTGAGCACCGCATCGGCCGCGCCGGCGCCGACGAGCGCGGCGAACGGCTCGAGCTCGCGATCGGTCCACACGTCCGTCACGTCGACGACTCCGAGGTGGGTGTCGGACGTGGCGCTGCCCTGGCCGGGGAAGTGCTTCACCGAGCAGCGCACCGAATGCTCGTGATGGCCCTCGATGAAGGCGGTCGCGTGGGCCGTCACGACGGCCGGATCCGCCGAGAAGCTGCGCTCGACGGCGGCGATGACGGGATTGGCGGGATTGATGGCGAGGTCGAGCACGGGGGCAAGGTTCAGGGTCACGCCCATCTCGGCCAGCGTCGCCGCCATCGCGCCGGCGACGGACCGCGTGTCCGCCGGATCGCCGCGGCCCATCGCGGCGGCCGAAGGGGTCGCGGGGAACCCGTTCCGAGGGCCGAGGCGAGCGACCTGCCCGCCCTCCTGGTCGATGGCCACGATCAACGGCACGCGGCGTGCGGCCGCGTGCAGGCCCGCAACCAGGTCACGAAGCTGGTCGGGCGACCGCACGTTGCGATCGGCGCCGGTCAGCTGGTCGACCGAGAAGAGGAGCACCCCGCCGAGGCCGCGGTCGGCGATGTCCCGCACCGTCGGCCCTGCCTCGTCGACCGTGAGGCCGCGAAAGCCGACAAGGAGCATCTGGGCGATTCGTGCGCGGAGCTCGGCGTCGGAGGTGGACGGATTCGGGGTCGCGGCGGGCGCCGTCGCCGTCGACCGGGGAGGCTCGCTGCCGCTGCGGGGCGCAGCGGACTCGATCACAGCGGCGCAGGCGGCCAGGATCGCTCCCAGCGCGCCGACGAGGCCGCGCAGCAGAAAGCGACGACGAGACAGCATCGGCCCGCTCATCGTACCCGCGAGAGCCATCGGATAGCATGCCGATCACATGACCGACACCCTCGCCGTCCTCGCGGCCAGCTGGGGAGTGGCGATGGCACTCTCCCCCATCCTCCAGATCCGCCGCATGCTCGATCGACGCTCGTCGGCCGACCTCTCAGTCGCCTCCCTCAGCGTGCTCCAGATCGGCTTCACCCTGTGGGTCGCCTACGGCATCTCGCTGGGAAACGCGGCCATCTTCGCGCCGAACGCCGTCGCCTTCGCCGTCGGCCTGGTGACGATCGCCCTGGCAGTGCGCTTCCGCGGCGGAGAGGCGCACCCGACCGCGGAGTAGCCGGGCGCCCGGTCGATGGGCCGTGGTCAAGCACGGATTCATTCGGGCATGATCCGCTGATGAGCACCGCAGCAGACGCCCTGGCGGAGCGTCTCTTCTCGTCCGCCGTCGCCGCGTTCGATCACGCCGGGGTCTACCTCGGCGAACGCCTCGGCTACTACCGGAGCCTGGACACCGACGGGCCGGCGACTCCCGCACAGCTTGCCGCCCGCACCGGGACCGACGAGCGGTACGTGCGCGAGTGGCTGGAGCAGCAGGCCGTCGGCGGGATCCTCACCGTCGACGACGACCACCGCTTCAGCCTGCCCGAGGGCCATGCCGACGTGCTCGCGCGACCCGAAAGCATCGCGCTCATGGCGCCGATGTCTCGCATGCTCGTCGCGGCCTTCGGCCAGCTGCCGCGGGTGCGCGATGTCTTCCGCAGTGGCGATGGCGTCGGCTGGGAGTCCTACGGGCCTGACATGCGCGAGGGCCAGGCTGCGTTCAACCGCCCCGCCGTCACGCATCTGCTCGCCGCCGAGTGGCTGGCGGCCATCCCGGACCTGCATGCACGGCTGGCCGCCACGCCAGCGGCCCGCGTCGTCGACATCGGGTGTGGAGAGGGGTGGTCGACGATCGCGCTGGCCCGGGCCTACCCAGTGGCCGAGATCGTCGGAGTCGACCTCGACGGCCCGTCGATCGACGCCGCTCGCCAACACGCCGCGGGCGCCGCCGTGGCCGGATCGGTCGAGTTCCTCCAAGCCGATGCCGCGCGGCTTCGCGGCGCGTACGACGTGGCGATCATCATCGAGGCCGTGCACGACATGTCCAATCCGGTATCCGTGCTGCGTTCGGTGCGCACATCGCTCAGGGATGACGGGTCGCTGATCGTGGTCGATGAGCGAGTTGCGGAATCGTTCACCGCCCCGGGCGACGACCTCGAGCGCTTCATGTACGGGTGGAGCATCACGACCTGCCTGCCCGATGGACGGTCGCGTCAGCCGAGCGCGGCGACGGGAACGGTGATGCGGCCGGATACGCTCAGGGAGTACGCGGACGCCGCGGGGTTCGGCGGCTTCGAGATCCTGCCGATCGAGAACGACTTCTTCCGCTTTTACCGCCTGCGGCCCTGAGCCGGAGCCGGCCTAGGGCGGGGCCGTCGCTGGCTAGATGAAGGCGGGAAGGATCGCGACGCTGAGGACGACCGTCAGGAGGAGCAGGAGAGCGGCGATGCCGAGCTCTCGATCGGGGATGGTCGCCGGGGTCTCGCTTGGTTCTGGCCGAAGCATCGGAACGGATCTCCTGGAACGCGTGACTGCAACACCGTATGCCGCGTCCATCAAGGCAGCATCACCCTAATGACATGAATCGCGCAGGCCAGGTGTCGCGGAGGCGTCTACGTCATTCGTCGTGCGTCGCGCCCGCTGACCCGTACGATGCGACCGATGCAACCAGCTGATCCGCGCCCTTCCGTCATCGAGCGTCCCCGCACGAAGCTCGTGTGCACCGTCGGCCCTGCCTCCGTCGGCCGGATGGCTGAGCTCGCCTCGGCCGGGATGGACGTCGCGCGGATCAACTTCTCGCACGGCACGTCGGCGGAGCAGGCCGACGCCTCGGCCCGTGTCCACGAGGTGCCCGGCGTGGCCCTGCTGGTCGACCTGCCCGGACCAAAGATCCGGCTCGGCGACCTCATGCTCGAGAGCATCACCCTCGAGGCGGGAGCGTCCTTCACCCTGCGCCCCGAGGATCGGACGCCGGGCGATGCGAGCGGGGCCCACGTCGGGTACCCGGATCTCGGCACGGACGTCCGGGCAGGCGACCGGATCCTGCTTGCGGATGGGGCCGTGGAGCTGCGCGTCGCATCGGCCGGATCCGACGTGACGACAGAGGTCGTCCGCGGCGGGATCATCCGTGGCCATGCCGGCGTGAGCGTCCCGTCGGAGCGCGTCTCCCGGCCGACCCTCACCGATGCCGATCGATCGGGAGCACCACGCGCGGTCGAGCTGGGTGCCACGTTCGTGGCGCAGTCGTTCGTCCGTCGGGCGGCCGACGTCCGGGAGCTTCGCGTCCTGCTCGGTGCGGCCGGGCCGCCGATCGTCGCGAAGATCGAGACCCGCCCCGCGGTCGACGACTTCGACGCCATCTGCGAGGTCGCCGATGCGGTCATGATCGCCCGCGGCGACCTGGGGGTGGAGCTTCCGTTCGAGGAGGTGCCGATCATCCAGAAGCAGCTGGTGCGGCGGGCCCTCGATCGGGGAGTGCCGACCATCGTGGCGACACAGATGCTCGAGTCGATGATCACATCCCCGCGCCCGACCCGCGCCGAGGCGAGCGACGTGGCCAACGCGATCTTCGACGGTGCCGACGCGATCATGCTCTCGGCCGAGACGGCGATCGGTGCCCACCCGATCCTCGCAGCCGAGGCAGCGATGAGGATCGCCCGACTGTGCGAGGAACGGGGTGTCGCGCACCTGGCCGGAGGGGCACCCCCGACAGCCGCAACCGACGCCGATGCCCTGGCGTATGCGGCCGTCGCGCTGGCCACCGCCGACCGCGACGTCGCCGCGATCGGGTGCTACACGCGGAGCGGTCGAACCGCGCGCATCATCTCGTCACTGCGTCCACGCGTTCCGATCATGGCCTTCAGCCCGGATCCGGCGATCGTCGAACGCCTGGGCCTCATCCATGGGGTCGTGGCGCGGTCGTGCGTCCCGCCACGGGACGACCAGACCAGGCTCGGGCTCATGGCGCAGCTCATCAGCGAGACCGGCACGCTGCCGACCGGCGCGGCCGTGGTGCTCGTGGCCTCGACTGCCGAGCCCGGGAGTGGACCGAACCTGCTCGAGATCCACCGCGTCTGAGGTGACGCGTCCTCGACCGATCGCTCGGAGCCATTGACTGCGTTTCACTGGACGTCGACTATCAGTCGCAATGGGCGTCATCCAGCGCAAGAACCTGGCGGAGTCCGACGAGACGCGGACCGTCCAGCTGGGGACGGTCAGCCTCACGAGGATCGGGCCGCACACCCTTGGGAGAGGTGTCCTCCAACCAGGCTGGCGCTGGTCGACGCACATGGCCGCCGCGATGGGGACGTCCTCCTGCCCTGTCCACCACCTCCAGCTCCTGCTCTCCGGTCGGTTTGCCGTCCGGATGGATGACGGCGAGGAGATCGAGCTGCGCCCCAACGATGTGGTCGACATCCCGCCCGGCCACGACGCCTGGGTCGTCGGCGACGAACCGGCGGTGATGATCGACATCGCCGGAAACATCGGCGCCATCGGTCTGCCCCAGGACCACGAGCGTGTCGTGACAACGCTGGTGTTCACCGACATCGTGGATTCGACGAAGACGGCCGAGCAGATGGGCGACAGCGCGTGGAAGCAGCTCCTTGCCGATCACAATCGAGTTGTCCGACTTCAGGTCGATCGGTTCCGCGGCACCGAAATCGATACGACCGGCGATGGCTTCGTGATGACCTACGGCAGTGCCGTCAGCGCGCTGCGCTCGGCACTGGCGATCCGCGACGGCGTCCACGAGCTCGGGCTACAGATTCGGATCGGTGTTCACACTGGCGAGATCGAGCGGACGTCGACCGAGGTCACCGGAATCAACGTCCACGCAGCGGCACGAATCATGGGCCTCGCTGGGCCATCGCAGATCCTTGTGTCGTCCGTGGCACGTGGGCTCGCCGATGGCAGCGGCCTCATGTTCCGTGGTGCGGGTCGGTATGAAGTCAAGGGCCTGGAGCGGCCGGTGGAGGTTGCTGAGCTCCTCGGCTGATATCGCGCGGCCCTACGAGCGGGTCCCGCCGCCGAACGGCTCGAGGTGGAGCGCAAGCGCTTCGGCGCCGAGGCCGGCTCCGACGCCGAGTGCCACGAGCACGCGTGCCTTGAGCGCGTCGAGCGTGCCCGAGAAGAGGGCACCGGCCTCCCACCATTGCGAGCTGCCGCCCGGAAAGCCATAGCCCGGCAGCGGCCGTCCCGACGGGCACCGCGTGGTCAGCACGACCGGAGTGCCCGCTGCGATGAGGGGACGGGCAAGCGCCAGGTACTCGGGTGGAGTGTTTCCGCCACCGGCGGCAGCCACGACCAGCCCCCGCGGGTCGGCGAGCGGCAACGCCGGCGGGGCGTCGAGCATCACCGAGAGGATGGGCACAGGAAGCGCGGCGGCATCCGGGATGCGCGGCAGTCGGACCGGCGTGCGGCGGCGGCCGAACACCGCGTGCCCATCCGCCACCACCCCAAGGCGGCCGAGGTTCGGGCTCTGGAAGGTCGCGTGGGCGTGCGTGTGTGTCTTGCGGACGTCATCGGCGGCGTGGATCTCGCCGGCCATGGCCACCACCACGCCCTGCCCCTTCGCGTCGGGCGATGTCGCCACGGCGACGGCGTTGCGCAGGTTCTCCGGCCCGTCGTACACCTCCTGGGAAGCGGAGCGCATGGCCCCGACCACGACGACCGGCTTCGAGCCAAGCGGCAGCAGATCCCAGGCGAAGGCGGTCTCATCGATCGTGTCGGTTCCCTGCACGACCACGGCTCCATCGATCTCGGGCCGCGACAGCGTCTCACCCAGGATTCTGCCGATCTCCAAGAGCTGCGCGAAGGTCAGGTGCGAGGCCGAGACGAGGCCCCAGTCGATCGGCTCGATGTCGGCGACGTCGTCGAGCCCGGGTACGCCCGCCAGCAGCTCCGTGCCACGAAGGACCGGGATGTTTCCCGCGTCGGAGCTGCGCATCGAGATCGTTCCCCCGGTGAAGATGACGGCGATTCGAGCCACGACGCGATCGTACGACAGGGGCCCGAACGACAACCCGCGATGGCCGCGCTAGGCTAGGTCGAATGGCACGAACGATGATCGAGGCCGTCGGCCTCCACAAATCCTTCGGTGAAACGCGCGCCCTCGCAGGGCTCGACTTCGACGCCGAGGAGGGCACCATCCTCGGCATGCTCGGCCCGAATGGGGCCGGCAAGACCACGGCCGTCCGCATCCTCACGACCCTGACCCACCCCGATGCGGGGAGCGCCACCGTCGCCGGGATCGACGTCCTGCGGCACCCGCGCCAGGCTCGCGCCAACTTCGGCGTGGCCGGCCAGTACGCGGCCTTGGACGAGGTCCTCACTGGTCGCGAGAACCTCGGCATGATCGGCAGGCTCTACGGGCTGAGCTCGAAGCGGGCCCGCCAGCGGGGCGACGAACTGCTCGAGCGCTTCGAGCTCAACGATGCCGCCGACCGCGTGGTCAAGACCTACTCGGGCGGCATGCGGCGCCGGCTCGACCTCGGCGCGGCCCTCATGGCGCAACCGCCGGTCGTGTTCCTTGACGAGCCGACGACGGGCCTCGACCCCAAGGGCCGCCTATCGATGTGGGACCTCATCGCCGGGCTGGCAAAGGGCGGGACCACGGTACTCATGACGACCCAATACCTGGAGGAGGCCGATCGGCTCGCGGACGACATCGTGGTCATCGACCATGGTCGCGTCATCGCCCGCGGCAGCGCCGACGAGCTGAAGAACCAGGTCGCCGGCGAGCGCCTCGAGGTCAAGATCCGCGACGCCGAATGGCTGCCGGCAGCGCAGCGCGTGCTCGAGGCCCTGGGCGAGGGCCCGGCGCATGTCGAGACCGAGGCGCGCCAGGTCAGCATCGGCATCCGGTCGACCGACGGTGTGCTGACGCGCGTCATTCGCGAGCTCGACACGGTCGAGGTCCGGGTCGACGACATCGGCTTCCGGCGCCCCACACTGGACGAGGTCTTCCTGGCGCTGACCGGCCATCCCGCGGAGGAGCCGGCGGCCGAACAGGAGGCCGTCCAATGAGCGCGCTCGCATGGCTCGGCGACTCGTGGGAGATGATCCGACGCAACCTCCTGCACATCCGCCGCACCCCCGAGCTGCTGCTCGACGTGACGCTGTCTCCGATCATGTTCGTGCTGCTCTTCAGCGTCGTCTTCGGTGGCGCCATCGAGACGCCTGGCGTCGACTACACCAGCTATCTCATGGCGGGCATCTTCGTGCAGACGATCGTGTTCGCCGGCATCTACACCTCGGTCCTGCTGGCGAACGACCTCCAGAAGGGCATGATCGACCGATTCCGGTCGCTCCCGATGGCCCAGTCATCCGTACTCACCGGCCGGACGCTGACCGACCTGCTCCGCGCGCTGCTGGCGATCGGGATCATGTGGATCGTCGGCATGCTGGTCGGCTTCCGACCGACCGGGGGCGTCGTTGCCAGCGCGTACGCCATCGGGCTCATGCTGCTCTTCGGTTTTGCCCTGTCGTGGCTCGGCGTGGCAGCCGGTGCGCTGGTGCGGACCCCGGAGGCGCTGCAGGGCGTCATCTTCGCGATCGTCTTCCCACTCACGTTCGTGAGCAGCGCGTTCGTGCCGACCGACACGATGCCCGAGTGGGTCCAGTGGTTCGCCGATCGCAATCCGATCACGCTGGTGACCAACGCCGTACGCGGCCTGACCCTCGAAGGGGTCGGCGGTCCGGCGCTGCTGTCAGCCATCGCCTGGTCGGTCGGCATCCTGGTGGTGTCCTTCCCGCTGGGCCTGTGGCTCTACGAGCGGCGGACCACCCAGTAACGCGTCAGGGGCGCTGCAGCGCCTCGGGGGCCGGCTCCCAGAGCTCGAAGCGGTTGCCATCCGGATCGGTGGCCCAGCCGAACCGGCCGATGCCATCGATGGTCTCGACGCGCTCGTCGACGGCGACGTCCTTGGCGCGAAGCCCTTCGAGCAGCGCGTCGAGGTCGGTCACTCGGAAGTTGATCATCCATCCCTGGCCGCTGGGACCGAAATAGTCGGTATCGGCCGGGAACGGCGACCAGACGGTCGGCCCTTCGTCCTGCCACCACACCGCCTCCTGGTCCCCGCTCATGGCGTCGACCCCGAGGTGCTCGGTGTACCAGCCAGCCAGTGCGGCAGGGTCGCGTGACCGCATGAAGACCCCACCGATGCCTGTCACTCTCGCCATGGTTCACTCCTGCTGCGCTTGG
>DATBRU010000016.1:0-5322 GCA_036560105.1 Candidatus Limnocylindria bacterium
CGGAGGCGGCGGCGGGGGATCCGCTGCGCCGGCGCCACCGAGCGCAGCCCCGGAGCCGACCGCGCAGCGTGCCACGATGGACTCGCCGCAGCGGCCCACCTCGACCGCAGGGCTCGATGGCGTGGCGACGGTCGTCTCCAGGACCAACGCCGTGGCCGAGGTCGACCGGTGGCGCGATGGCGAGCGCTCGACGGCCGCCGTCGAGCCGACACCGCCCGACGGGGCGTCTCCGACCACGACAGCGGAGTCCGACGGTGCCGGCATCGAGGTCGCGGCGGCACCACAGCCGCCCGGCCTGTTCGAGGGCGTGATCGGGTCGATCCTTGGCTTCCTCTTTGGTTGAGCTTGCCGACACCCGGCCAGTTGCGGGCAGCACGGCCCGGGACACGGTCGCCGCTGGGGTCCGACCGATGCCGGTGATCCTCGAGGCCCGCGACCTCGTCAAGCGCTATCCGCTCGGAGAAGGCGAGGTCACCGCGCTGCGTGGCGTCTCGTTGGCCGTGGAGCAGGGCGAGTTCGTGGCGATCATGGGCGCCAGCGGGTCGGGCAAGTCGACCATGCTCCATCTGCTCGGAGGCCTCGACCTACCGACCTCGGGGCAGGTCGTGATCGATGGTGTGAACATCTCGGCCCTCGACGAGGAGCACCGAACCCTCACGCGCCGCGCCAAGACGGGCTTCGTATTCCAATTCTTCAACCTCATCCCGCTCCTCAACGTGGAGGAGAACGTGGCGCTTCCGTTCATGATCGGGGGCGAGAGTGCCGCTCGGCATCGCGAGCGGATCAAGGAGCTGCTCGACCTCGTCGGTCTGTCCGACAAGGCGACGCATCGGCCCGACCAGCTCTCGGCGGGCGAGCAGCAGCGGGTGGCGCTGGCCCGTGCGCTGGCGACGCGTCCGGCCATACTCCTCGCCGATGAGCCGACCGGCAACCTCGACTACACGACGGGTGCGGAGATCCTGGACCTGCTGTGGAACTCGGCCGACGTGCTGGGCCAGACGATCGTCCTCGTGACCCACGACGCGCGCGCCGCAGCCTATGCCGACCGTGTGCTGGTCGTCCGTGACGGCCAGGTTCGCGACGAGATCCCCCTTGGCCGGCGCAGCGAGCACGACCCGACGCCGCTGATTCGCCGCCTTGCCGGGCTGGGCCTCTAGGCGCAGATGCGGCTCAGCAGCCTGGCCTGGCGCGGCCTGCGCGTCCATCCGCTGCGCACGGCACTGGCGGGCGTCGGCATCGCGCTCGGGGTCGCGGTCGTGTCCGCCACCGTCGTCACGGGCGCGGCCTCGGAGATGGCTGTGCGTGGCGCATCGGCGGATCTGCTCGGTCGCGCCGACGTTCGCGTCCGGGCCTTCGACGACGCGGGCTTCACCCCTCGCGCCGTCCAGGCGATGCAGTCTGCCCCCGGGGTGGTCACCGGCGCGCCGGTCGGCGAACGCCGGCTGACCGTCTACACGGCTCCGGGTGCGAACGAGCGCGTCTTCACACTCCTCGTCCTGGGGATCGATCCGGACGTCGACGCCCGGATCCGCGATCCGGCGCTCGAGAGCGGGCAGCCGATTGCTTCCTCAAGCTCGGCGGAGGCCGTCGTCCCGGCGGAATGGGCCTCGCGCAACGGCCTCGGCATCGGAGATGAGCTGGTGCTCTCGGGGCAGAGGCCTGACGTGCCCCCGCTCCGCATCGTCGGCCTGATGTCGAGCACCGGCTTCGCGGCGCTCGAGGGCGGGGACGTCATCGTCGTTGGCCGCGAGACCCTCGACCAGGCCTTCGAGGTTCCATCGCCGATCCGCTACATCGACCTCGACCTCGGCGACCATCCGACTCCCGTGCAGGTGGACACGGTGACGGCCGGCCTCGGTGAGCCATTCGTGGTCGAAACCGCGGACGACGCGGCCGCCCGGTTCGGGAAGGCTCGCGACGGATTCGTCGGGGTCGCGCTGCTGTTCGGGTTGGTCTCGCTCGTGGTCGGCGCGTTCCTCGTCGGCAACACCATGGCCATGACGGTCAACGAGCGCCTTCGCGAGCTCGGACTCCTGCGCGCTGCAGGGACCACGGCGGGCCAGGTGCGCGGAATCGTGCTGCGTCAGGCAGCGGCACTCGGTCTCGCCGGCAGCGCGGTCGGGCTCCTGGCAGGTGTAGCCCTGGCGGCGGTGCTCATCGGATTCGGATCCTCGACGCGTTCGGTGCTCCTGGTCGGCCTGCCGCTGCCGATCGGCGGCCTCGCGGCGGCCTTTGCCCTGGGCATGGTGGTGACCATCATCGGGGCTGTCATTCCGGTGAGGCGCGCCATGCGCGTCTCACCGCTGGAGGCGCTCCGCCCTTCACGGACCCAGGAGCGCGGCCTCGCGGACCGCCTGCGCCCGGTCATCGTGGCCGAGGTGCTGGTCGTCGTTGCCGGCCTGGTCGTCGTGGTCGTCGGCGGTTGGGAGGCGCCCCTCGTCCCGATCGCCCTGTCCCTGGCTTTGCTCATCGGCGGTGCCGTGGCCGCAGCCTTCGTGCTCGAGCCCCTCGGGCGCGTCGTCGGCAGGCCGTTCGAGTGGTTCTTCGGGGCACAGGCCCTGCTCGGCCGCCTCAACCTGTCGCGCGACCGCGTTCGGACAGGTCTCACCGTCGGCGCGATGATGATCGCCCTCGCGGCGGTCGTGGCACTCGGCACGGTGGCAGAGTCGGCCCGCGCGGCGAACGAGCAGCGCGTTGCTTCGATCCTGCCGGGCGGCCACGCGATCCGATCCAGCGTCCCGCTCGATGTCGCAAGCTTCCGGGGGAGCTTCGAAGCCACGCCGGGCGTTGGCGTCGTGAGCCCGGTGCTCGAGGTCCCGGCCGTTCGTGACGCCGACGGAGGTCCCGAAGAGGCCGCGGTCGCCGGCATCGATCCGAACGTCTTCGCCGATGCGGATGCGCTCATCATCACCGGAGCCGAGCGCGCCGACGCGTTCGCCGCGTTGCGCGCCGGAGGCGCCGTGCTCGTGCCCGAGGTCCTGGCCTCGCGCGCCGGCATCGGGGTCGGCGACCGCATCGGGATCGGCCTGCCGGGGACCGAGACAAACGAGATGACGGTGGCCGGGCTGCTCGAATACTCGCTCCCCGGCAGAACGCCCGATGGGGCGCTGCTCGTGAGCGCCGCTGACGCTCGCGACCTGTTCGGCGCCGATGCCGCGGCCCTCTGGATCCTGGTGCCCCAGCCCGGCGTGCCGGATTCCGCCTTCAGCGCGGGCGTGCGCGAGACGGCCGTGCAGCTTGGCGCCGAACCGCTCACGGCGCGGGGCCTTGCGGATGAGGTTGCGAGGCCGCTCGACCAGCTCGGCGGGCTCTTCGATGCGCTCGCGCTCGTCGCCGTGGTCATCGCCGCGCTCGGCATGGTGAACACCCTCGGGGTCGGCGTCGGCGAGCGAGTACGGGAGATCGCGATCCTGCGCTCGAACGGGATGACGGTCGGCCAGGTGCAGGCCATGGTCGTCACCGAGGCCGCCATCATGGGCACCATCGCTGGGCTGCTGGCCGTGGTCGTCGGGCTCGTCGTAGCCGTCGCTCTCGTCAGCGCCGGAGGCGACCTGACGGCCGGGGTCCGCCTGCCGTGGCCCCTGCTCGTGGCGATCCTCCTGGCCGGCGCCGGCATCGCCGCGCTGGCCGGCCTCTATCCTGCGCGAGTGGCCGCAACCCTTCCGATCGTGCGACACCTCAAGCAGTTCGAATAGGAGGACCGATGCCAGCCGGATTCCAGGAGCTCCAGGGTGGTCGCGGATTCGCCGGCAGGCTCGAGACGGGAAGCGACCTCGTCGAGGAGATCGAGCGGTTCTGTGCCGAGCACGACGTGCTCGCCGCGCAGGTGGTGGTCATTGGAGCCGTCCGACACGCCAGGTACGCGTACTACGAGCAGGATGACCACCGCTACCTCGAGCTGGAGTCGTCGGCGCACCACGAGATCGTCGGCTTCGTCGGCAACATCAGCCTTCGCGACGACCGTCCCTTCCTCCACGCGCATGCCACCTTCGCCGATGCGACCGGGGCGGCCGTGGGAGGTCATCTGCTCCGCGGCACCGAGGTCTTCGCGGCCGAAGTGATGATTCGCGAGATCACGGGGGTGACCCTGGTGCGAACTCCGGACGAGGCGACAGGCCTGGCTCTCTGGTGACGAAGGGCACCGCTCCGGTGCTTGACGGGTCGCGCGCCCTCGGTGAATCTTGCACGTCTCATGACCGGCGTGGATGGCTTGCTGGAGCAGAGCTCACGCGAGGTGCGGGCGGTCTTCCTTGCCGCGACCGACCTCGTGCGTGACGTGATGCCCGATGCCACCGAGCAGCTCGACCTGCCCGACCGGCTGCTCGCCTTCGGCTTCGGGGCGCCTGGCGGGAGCCGCCTGCGCGACTTCGCCGTGGCGCTCATCCCTCATGCGGCTCACGTCAATGTTCAGCTCGCGGACGGCGCGATGCTCGACGACCCGAGCGGCATCGTCGAGGGTACCGGGAAGCGGATCCGCCACGTGAAATGCCGCTCGACCGCCGATGTCGCCCGCCCCGCGCTCCGCACGATCCTGCTGGACCAGGCTTCGCACCGGCGGCCCGGGACCGAGGGTCCGTCATGACCGAGGCACCGGTGAGCACCAGGCGACGCTGCTCCCAGTGCGGGCGGTTCCTGGCGGCCGGCTCGACCGAGAAGCTCTGCACGCTGTGCATCGACGCCGGCGCGAACGGATCTGAGCCCGAGCTGTCGGCCATCAGCGCGCGGCAGGCGAGCGAGCCACCGCCGCCGTTCGAAGGGGCGGTTCGACCGGCACCCGGCGTCGTGATCCCGCGACCGAGCCAGCTGCACCCCGATGAGGAGCATCCGGTCCCGAAGAAGCTGCCTCCGGTCCGTCCGCCCATCGCCTCTCCAGCGCCTTCGCCGACACCGACTCCGGCCCCCAAGGCCGCGAGAAAGGCGAAGCCGGCCAGGGCGCCGGTACGTCAGGTGGAACGAGCTGAGACGGATGCCATTCGCGAGCGCCGGATCATCTCTGTCGAATGGGTTCGCCGGCTCATCGTGGGGCTCGCGATCGGGCTCCTCGTTGGCATCGCCGTGCCCCTGCTGCTGAGCCGCTGAGCCAGACTCGAATTCAGCGACAGTCGGCGCAGCGACCCACGATCGTCACGTGTGACAGATCGACATCGAAGCCAGAGGGCGTGAACGCTGCCGCGATCGCCACGGCCTCGGGCGTGCCGGGCTCGATGTCCCAGTGCTGGCCGCACGCGACGCAGTAGCGGTGGCCGTGCTCCACGCCAGGTTGGACGTGGTACTCCTCTCGACCGTCCGCCCCGTGGGCGTGCCGGACGACGCCGAGCTCCT
>DATBRU010000017.1:0-2433 GCA_036560105.1 Candidatus Limnocylindria bacterium
GCGATCGGCCTGTTCTCGTTCGTCGGCCTGTTCAACATGCTCTTCATCATCCCGACGATCACGCTGTTCCAGCAGCGCACCCCGCAGCGACTGATGGGACGCGTGGTCTCGAGCCGGCAGGCGCTCGTGTTCGGTGCCATCGCCCTCTCGATGGCGCTGTCGGGGTGGCTGTCCGAGGTTGTCGGAGCCAACGTGGTTCTCGTCTTCGCCGGGGGCATCTGCGCGGCGGCCGGCGCCGCCGGGTTGCTCATCCCCGCCATGCGGAACGCTCGGTGACGCCGGTGCGTGCTACCCTTCGCGCGCCGTGGGACTGATCCTCGACGTCGCGGTCGCCGTGCTGGCCGGGCTGGTGATCGTCTCGCTGGCGCTCCTGGCCTGGACGCTCGCCGTGACCTCCGTGCGTGCGATCGGGGACGAGCGCGAGCGAGTGAAGGCGGCACGACGTAGCGTGATCGATGCCGAGGCGCGCATTCGGGGCTCCGCAAACCGCGCGTCCGCGGTGCTTGCAGGGATCGCGTCGCGCGCCGAAGCGCGACTGGTAGATGGAGACGGACTCGACCGATGACGACGAACGACCCGAAGCGCGAGGGGCGCGAGTCCGGCTATCGGGGCGCGCTGCCGCCTCGCAACGACAGCCTGGCCGTCCCATGGATCGGCATCGTCGTCGCGATCTTCTTCCTCATGTTCGTGCTGGCGGCGCTCCAGATCCCGTCGCGGTTCGAGCCCGACCCAACGCCGTTGCCCTCGGTGGAGGCATCCGCATCGGCGTCAGCCGAGCCATCGGAATCGGCAGGGGCGTCGGAGTCCGCGGGAGCTTCGGCATCCGCGGCGGCGTCCGGCTCGGCGGGAGCATCGGCGTCAGCCGAGGCATCCGCGCCGGCATCGGCTGAGGCGTCGGACCAAGACCAGTAGGCCGATCACTCGCGTGCACTGAACCTCACTCGGGGCCATTTGTACGGATAGCGGACGGCTTCTATACTCGATCCGCGAGCGCCGCACCGATGGCAGAGGCCGCGTCGCGCACGAGCGACCGCCGAGACACCGAGCCAGTCCATCACGGAGGTCCCCGAGTGGCGAACCGCTCCCGCTCCACCCCCAGGTCGACCGAAACCGCCCGCCAGATCCTGGTCGTCGATGACGACAAGGAGGTCCTCGACCTGCTGACCGACCTTCTTGGCGACGCCGGCTACGGGACCGTCGTGGCCAAGACGAGCACCGAGGCCCTGGCCATCGTGGCCGATGAGAAGCGGCGCCCCGACCTGGTGATGATGGACGTCCAGCTCCCCGACCGGGACGGCCTTGCGGTCCTCAAACAGCTGAAGCGCGAGCACGATGAGCTCGAGGTCATCGTGATGACGGCGTTCGGCGGCAGCACGACGGCCATCAAGGCCATGGAGCACGGGGCCTACGACTACGTCACCAAGCCGTTCGAGATCGACGATCTGCTGGCCACACTGCGCCGCGTGTTCGACCACGTCGACCTGAGCTCGGAGGTGAGCGCCCTTCGGCTGGAGCTGGGCAAGAGCGCGGCCGACCGGGAGCGGATCGTCGGCGCGAGCCGGCCGATGCTCGAGATCTTCAAGCTCATCGGCAAGGTCGCCTCGTCCGATGCAACGGTCCTCATCACCGGCGAGAGCGGCACGGGCAAGGAGCTGGTGGCGGAGGCCCTGCACCGGGCGAGCGTGCGCAACCCGCACCCGCTCGTGAAGGTCAGCTGCGCGGCACTGCCCGAGACCTTGCTCGAGACCGAGCTGTTCGGCCATGAGAAGGGCAGCTTCACTGGCGCCATGGCCATGCGAAAGGGCCGATTCGAGACCGCCAACCAGGGCACGATCTTCCTCGACGAGATCGGCGAGATGACGTTGGCCACGCAGACCAAGCTGCTTCGCATCCTCCAGGAGCGAGAGTTCGAGCGCATCGGCTCGAATACGCCGATCAAGATCGACATCAGGGTCATCACCGCCACCAATCGGGACCTGGTGGCCGAGGTCGAGGCCGGACGCTTCCGCGAGGACCTCTACTACCGGCTCAACGTGATCCACATCGACATGCCCCCGCTGCGCGAGCGTCGCGACGACATTCCGGCGCTCGTGGAGCACTTTCTGGTCAAGTACCGCTACGCACCGGGCGCCATTCCGACCACGATCAGCGAGGAGGCGCTGGCGCAGCTCGTCGAGCACGACTGGCCGGGGAATGTCCGGGAGCTCGAGAACGCGATCGAGCGCGCGGTGGTCCTGTCGCGCGGCAACCCGATCACCGTCCAGCACCTGGCCTTCACCGAGCCACCCGGCTCGGCCGCCAACGGCAACGGCAACGGTGGAGCGGGCGGCCGGGGGCGCTTCAAGGACGAGGTCAGCGCGCTCGAGCGGCAGCTGATCATCGAGGCCCTGGAGCAGGCCGACGGGAACCGCACGAAGGCGGCCAAGGACCTCG
>DATBRU010000018.1:0-9197 GCA_036560105.1 Candidatus Limnocylindria bacterium
ACCACGCTCGACGAGCTCACCGATCGGGTAGCCGCGGTACTGGAGGCGGCCACGCTCGCCATCGATCATGGCAAGCTGCGTCTCTCCCGCCACGACGCCCTTGAGACCGGGAGAGTGCGTGGGCTGCGCGGCGTCGGTCACGATCCGAGTCTACCGGCGCTGAGCGTAACGCGAGCATCCACCGGCACGTCAGGACGCCACTAGCCAAGTAATGCAGGTGCCGCCCCGATGGGCAGCCGCCAGAGGGAGCATCACCACCACCATGCATCATCCGCCACGGCTCGCCGCTCTCGCCATCGGCGCCATCGTTCTGACCGGCTGCTTCGGAGGCGGAGCGTCGCAGACGCCTGGATCGAGCCCGGCCGCCAGCCAATCAGCCGCGTCACAGGGTGAGGCTCCCTCCAGCGTTCCCGGAAGCGTCCCGGCCAGCGCCGCCCCGTCCGAGGAGGATCTCGGGCCGTTTACGTGCGACCTGCCGATCCACATCGACGCGACGGTACCCAGGGCCAACATCACCGACGTCCGGGCCGGGACGCATGCAGGCTACGACCGCGTCGTCTTCGAGTTCGCCGACGGCCTGCCGGAGATCTTCGTCGAGCGGGCATCGCCGCCATTCACCCAGGACGCCTCGGGCGAGCCGCTGACCGTCGAGGGCTCGAGCTTCCTGCGTCTCACCTTCCGTGGTGGCACGAAGCAGGTGGAGTCCGACGGGTCGAGCAGCTACGAGGGTCCGACCGACTTCGACCCCGGATACCCGACGCTCGTCGACCTGCTCGAGGGCGGCGACTTCGAGGCACAGAGCACCTGGTACCTCGGGCTGACCTCCGAGGCCTGCGTGCGGGTCCTCCAGCTCGTGGGCGAGGGAGGGATGGCCCGTCTCGTGATCGACGTCGAACAGTGAGCCGCTAGACGACCTTCACGCCGTCCTGGTAGACGGCCGAAATCCGCCGATCGAGGGTCGCGACGTCGAGCGGATCGCCATCGACGACCACCAGGTCGGCGCGCTTTCCCGGCTCGAGCGTGCCGAGCTCGCCCTCGACACCCATGAGCTCCGCCGCGGAGCTCGTCGTGGCGACGAGCGCCTGCATCGGCGTCATGCCGCCGTCGACCATGAGCGCCAGCTCCCGGAGATTGTCACCGTGCGGGGTGACCCCCGAATCGGTGCCCATCGCTACCTTGACGCCAGCCGCGACCGCCTTCGCGAACGATGCGCGATGGATCTCGGCCACCTCGCGGGCCTTGGCCACGGCCTGGGGCGGAATCGCGGAACCCGCCTCGGCAGCGTCGATGACGCCGCGCGGCGCGACCAGCGTCGGCACGAGCCACGTGCCGCGGTCGAGCATCATCTTGATCGCCTCGTCGTCGAGGTAGATCCCGTGGTCGATGGATCGGATGCCGGCGCGGATGCCGTTCTTGATGCCGGGCGTGGCCTGCGCGTGGGCCATCACGAAGATGCCTGCGGCCGTCGCCTCCTCGACCAGCACATCGAGCTCTGCCTGTCGAAAGTGGGCATGGGTCGGCTTGTCACGCGGCGAGAGCACCCCGCCCGAGACGGCGACCTTGATCACGTCGGCGCCCATGCGAACAAGGGCGCGAACGGTGCGGCGCATCTCGTCGGGGCCATCGACGATCGTGTCGGGGACGCCCGGGTGGCGCGGGAAGAACTGGAGCTCGGCGCCGGATGCCGTCCACGGGTCGCCGTGGCCGCCGGTCTGGCTGACCATCGATAGGCTGATCTGCATGCGTGGGCCGCGGATGAGCCCATCGGCGACGGCCTGCTTGATCCCGAGGTCGGCGCCGCCCGCATCGCGAACGCTGGTGATGCCGATGCGGAGCGTGGCCTCGAGGTTGGCCATCGCCTGGTAGAAGCGATAGCTGAACGGTGTCTGCGCGTTGCGATTCTGGTCGATCGTGCTCAGCGTGACGTGGGTGTGGCAGTCGAACAGCCCGGGCAGCAGCGCCTTCCCGGTGAGGTCCACGCGCTCGTCGCCATCGAGCCCGGGACCGACCTCGACGATGCGATCGTCCTCGACCGCCAGGTCCGCGACCGCGGGATCCGCACCGGTGCCATCGACGATCGTGGCGCCGCTGAAGAGGGTTCTCGTCATGTTCGCGAGGCTACCATGGGGACCTCAGACTTCCCTGCATCTGGAGACCTCATGCCCGACTCCCCCGCACCGCCCTCAGGCGCCCTCGATACGTCGAAGACCTACTCCGCGACGTTCCGGACCCAGAGCGGCGACTTCACCGTCGAGCTCTATGCTGATCGCGCACCGAAGACGGTCGAGAACTTCGTCAACCTGGCGCGTGCCGGCTTCTACGACGGCACCACGTTCCATCGCGTCATCGCCGGCTTCATGGCCCAGGGCGGCGATCCGACCGGAACCGGCACCGGCGGGCCCGGCTACCAGTTCGCCGACGAGTTCCATCCGTCCCTGCGCCACGACAGCGCCGGGATCCTGTCGATGGCGAACGCGGGTGCCGGAACGAACGGCAGCCAGTTCTTCATCACGTACGGGCCGACTCCGCACCTCGACGACCGCCACAGCGTCTTCGGCAAGGTGACCGATGGGATGGATGTCGTGCGCTCGTTGCGCGAGCGTGACCCAGGGCGCGATCGAGAGCCGGGCGATCGGATCGACACGATCGAGATCACCGAGAGCTAGCTGCCGATCTCCTCGAGGACCTCGTCCAGCGGGCGCGACGCGTAGCGGTCCATCCACTCGAGCACCTCGTCGGCGTACTCGCCGTCCGCGTTGTACGCGATCAGCGCTCGCCGCAGCTGGTCCCGCACCTCGTAGTCTCCGGGCTCCCGCAGGCAGAGGTGCGCGGCCGCCGTGAGGGCCGCGTCATACAGGTTGTCGGGATCGGCAACCCCATCTCCGTTGCCATCGCGGCCCAGCTCGCTCCACGTCGTCGGAATGAACTGCAGCGGGCCCATGGCGCGGTCCCAGGTCTCGTCGCCGTCCAGCTGGCCGCCATCGGTGTCGGGGATGGTCTGCGTGCCCCGCGTGCCGTCGAGAGCGCGACCTCGGATCGGCGGGCTGACCGTTCCATCGGCCGCGATGCTGTGCGATGCGTCGATGCGACCGTGCCGGGACTCGACCTGGCCGATACCGGCGAGTGTGACCCACCCGACATCACAGGCGTCGGTGATCGACCCCGACGTTCGGGCGGCAGCGACATACGCGTCGTGCGCCACCGGCGGGATGCGGCCGCCGATCATGGCCAGGTCGACCCGTCCGAGCGCGAACGCGCTCAGGGCAATGGTGCCGGCGAGGGTGATCCCGACGAGCAGAACGTAGGCGCCGCGACGCCGGCCTGCTGCGGGTCGTGGAGAGGGCATGCAGGCGAGAGAGTGACACAGGTCACCGTGCGACGCACATGGGCCGGATGTCAGGCGGCAAGCGGCTGATAGAGAAGCTCGAATGTGACCGACGGGTCGGGCGCGAACGCTGTCCGGATGTTGCAGGAGCTGCAGACGAGCTCGTCAACGGCCTCGTCGACCGTGAAGACGACCTCGTCGCCGCACCACGCGCAGTCGAGAAGAATGTTCATGGGGCGATCCTGAGCGTGACTCGTGACAACTCTGCTGTCGCGATGGTCGCTGACCCAGTACGAACGTCCGACGGCGCCCAGGTCGCCGATGCGATACGCTTCGCATGTCGGTCGCCCGGCTGGGACGCCTGCACCGATGTCCGCCGCGTTGGCCGGCGGGAGTACGCGCGGCCCGGAAGCCTTCGCATGCTGCGCACCCGTCCCAGATCCCGATTCCGAGCCATCGCTGACGATTGGCGTGCCTTCGCGGCACCCCCGTATCGGCCTTTCCGTGTGCTCGCCGTCACGCAGGGATTCCTCGGCTCCCTGACCGGCCCGGCGATCATCATCCCATTGCTCCTCGCCCTGGGCGCCCATCCGGCGCTGGCGACGGTCCTCGCCGTCCTGCCAGCCGCGCTGACGATGGCCCAACGCTGGCTCCCGGCACTGCTCGATCGCACCGATGGCAACCTGCGCGGCATCGTCGTCCTCTTCGCGACGATTGGCGAGCCGCGTGGCCTGTACCTCGCCGCGGTGACGGCCATGGCCGCGTTGGGCTGGATCCCGGCATGGGCCGCGATCGGCCTCATCGGCCTGGTGTGCGCCGTTCTCGGCGCGTTCGGCGCCGTCGCCTACAGCCTCCAGCAGACGTGGTACCAGGTCGTCCTGCCCGAGGAGGAGCGTCGCCTGGTGGCGCCGCGGCTCGGCGGCATCTCGCTCGGGATCGGGGCAGTGGTCCTCCTCCCGATCGCGCTCACGATCGACGCTTTCGTGGACGTCGCGGGGCTGTGGGCGTTCGCCGTTCCGCTGTTCGTTGCCGGAGTGGCGGGCCTCGGCCCGCTGGTGGTGCTGCGCCGGCTCCCGTTCCCGGGGCGCATCCGCGTCCCACGACGCACCGCGTGGGGAACCAGCGACCAGGCGCGGCTCCGAAAGCACGGCCAGGTCATGAGCCTCGCGCTCCTGTCGGCCGGCCTTTCCCCCTTCTTGAGCGTCTACGCCATGACCGTCCTGGGGACGGGCGCGGGCTTCGCGATCGCGATCAGCGCGGTGAGCTCGGCGACGCTCGTGCTCGCGTCGTTCTACGTCAGCTCGCACCTGCGCAGCGGGTCGTCCTCGCGGCTGCTGCGGCGCTCGTTCGTGCTCCGCGCCATGGCGCTCGGCCTCGGGCTGGCGGCCCACCCGGCCAACCCGCTGGCTCCGGTGTTCCTCGTCGTGATGGCGGTCGTCCTCGCCGCGGGCGACGCCGCCGGCCAGCTGTCGGCCAACGAACGCCTGATGCGCCTGGCCACGGGTCCGGATGTGCTGGCGTTCCAGAGCCACTTCGTGGTGCGAAACATCGGCGCCTACACCGGCGGCGTGGCCGCGTCATCGGCCGTCATGCTCCTGGGCGGCTATCCGGCGTTCGCGATCCTCTTCGTCCTCGCGGCGGCCGGGCGAATCGCCGCGGCGCGGGCTACCGAGGTCGCGGAGCGATTCCCGTCGGGCGAGGCAAGCCGAGCGGCCGCCTGAGTCGCCTCCGCGCACTTGCGTAGTTGCGCAAGCAATGAGATGATTTGCGCCGATGGATACGGTCCTCAGCACTGACGCCGATCGGGCCCGCACGGCCGCGGTTGCCCGTGCCCTGGCGGACCCGAAGCGCCTCTGCGTCCTCGAGCAGCTTGCTGGGGGCGAGCGGAGCGTGAGCGACCTCTCGCGCGACGCGGGATGCCAGGTGCCGAACATGAGCCAGCACCTGTCCGTGCTGCGCGCCGCGGGCCTGGTGGCCAGCCGGCGTGACGGCAGCACGGTGCTGTATCGACTGACCGATGACCGCGTCCTCGACGCATACCGACTGCTCCAGCAGGTCGCCGGCTGACCGGCGACCCACGAAAGGAATCCTTCAACCGATGTCATCCAACGTTCCCGAGGTCACCGACGCCACTTTCGAGACCGACGTGCTCCAGAGCACGAAGCCGGTGGTGGTCGACTTCTGGGCCGAGTGGTGCGGCCCGTGCCGCATGGTCGCTCCGGAGATCGAGAAGCTGGCAAGCAAGTACGCCGGCAGCGTCGAGGTCCGAAAGCTCGACGTCGACGCGAACCCGCAGACCGCCATGCGCTACGGGATCATGAGCATCCCGACCGTGGCGCTGTTCGCCCCTGGCCAGCCGCCCAAGGCGGCCGTCGGCTTCCGTCCGGCAGAGGCGCTCGAAGAGGCATTCGGGCTGGACGGCTTCACCGAGGGCAACGGCACCGCCGCCTGACGCCGCGCCCCGCCGCGCCCCGCGCGTCCCAATCGATTGAGCGGATTTCACCGCGAAGCCGATTCGCGTGTCATTCCCGCAATGGATTGATTGCCCGCACGCGTGAACGGCACCCGGCGGTGCGCCACACGCTCAGCGGCCTTCAATCCGTTGGGGGAATCGCGCCTCGCGCTGCCATCCGGTGACATTCCCGCTATAGATCGAGGCGAGGCCCAACAACCTCGCCGATTCCGCGCAATTGATGTCCTGGCGGCATACTGCGGCCGATGTCGCGCTCCCTCAACGCCGTCCTGCTCGGCACGTTCACGCTGCGCTTCAGCACCGGTCTGACCGGTGCGATGCTGCTCTATTACCTCGCCGACCTGCCGGGCTTCGGTGGGCCGGTGGTGAGCAGCACCGTCGCCGGAGTGCTGACGGCGGCCTACTTCGCCGCAGAGCTCATCGGTTCGCCGATCTTCGGCGTGGTCTCCGACCGGGTCGGCGCGCATCGGATCATGCAGGTCGGACCGGTGCTCGGCGCGATCGCGGTGCTGATCACGGCGCTGACGACGGACCTGTGGCTGCTGGGCGGGACGCGCCTGCTCGAGGGATTGGCGGCCGCGGCGAGCATCCCATCGATCCTGGGCTACATCGCCCTCGTGACGTCGGGTAATGAGAGCCTGCGTGGACGCGGCGTGGCGCGATTCGAGGCCGCGACCATCGCGGGGCTCGGGGTGGGTGCCGTGGTGGCCGGGCCACTCTTCGAAGCGCTCGGCCGCGGCGCCTTCGTTGCGAACGCTGCCGTCTACGGGATCTCGTTCGCCATCTATCGATACGGCGTTCGTCCCGTCGAGGACGATGACCACGCCATCGAGGCAGCGGCCGAGCATGCGGCAAGCTCGGGCGAGCTCCGCCCACGACAGATGAGCCTCCGCCGCTACCTGGCCCTGCTGGCGACGCCCGCGGTGTGGCTGCTCGCGCCGACCTGGATCGCGTTGAACGCGATCATCGGCGCCTGGCTGTCGCAGTCGATCTTCCAGCTCGTGCGCGAGAATCCGGACCCCGCCTTCGCCGACCAGGTGCTCATGGGTGGCTTCGAGCCGACCCAGGTCAGCGTCGGGCTCGGCGTGGCGCTGGCGGCATTCTTTGCCGGCATCTTCGTGTGGGGCAACCTGTTCCGACGCTTCCGGCGCACCACGATCATGGCGATCGGCGTGCTCGGTGGGATCGTGATGGTTATCGCCTTCTACGGCATCAACCACTCGGGCGGCTGGCCGCCGGCTGGCGTCGTCGCCCTCTGCCTGATCTCGCTCGGCGGGCTCTTCGTGCTGGCCGGCGCCACGCCGGCCGCGCTCGGCATGCTTGCCGACATCAGCGAGGTCCACCCGAGGGATCGCGGGGCGATCATGGGCCTGTACTCGGTCTTCCTCGGCATCGGGCAGATCATCGGCAGCATCGCGAGCGGGGCGGCGGCCGACTGGAAGGGGATGGACGGCCTGCTCATCGTGTCGATTGCCCTGTTCGTGATCGCCCTCGTCCCGCTCTACTGGCTCCGCGGATCCGAGCATCTCGTGGGCCAGCGCGCCCCCGAGCTGGCCGCCGGGACATAGCGCCACCTCCTCGACGCTACAATCGGCTGCCCATGCGCCTCTCCCGGCTCTTCTTCACCAGCCTGCGCGACGACCCGAACGACGCCGAGATGGCGTCGCATCGGCTCCTCGTGCGCGCGGGCTACCTGCGACAGCTCGGATCGGGGATCTACTCGCTCCTGCCGCTCGGGTTCCGGGTTCAGCAGCGCATCGAGCAGGTGATCCGCGAGGAGATGGACGGCATCGGCGGGCAGGAGATGGAGATGCCTGTGGTGCATCCGGCCGAGCTGTGGAAGGAGTCAGGGCGGTACGCGAAGATCGGCCCGGCGATGGCGCGCTTCACGGACCGATCCGGGCGCGACCTGGTGCTGGCATTTACCCACGAGGAGGTCGTCGCGGATCTCGTCCGCGACATCGTCAGCAGCTACCGGCAGCTGCCGCTCATCGTCTACCACTTCCAGACGAAGTTCCGAGACGAGCCCCGCGCTCGCGGCGGCCTCATCCGCGTCCGCGAGTTCGTCATGAAGGACAGCTACACGATCGATATCGACGAGGCCGGGCTGGACCACGCCTACGAGCTGCACTTCGCCGCCTACCGGCGCATCTTCGAGCGGCTGGGCCTCGAAACGGTCGCGGTCGGCTCGGATGTCGGCGTCATGGGCGGTACGGGCGCGCACGAGTTCATGGTCGTCAACGAGCACGGTGAGGACACGCTCGTCCTGTGCGACGCCTGCGGCTACGCGGCCAACCAGCAGATCGCGCGGGTGGGCGTCTCCGCGGACGGGTCCGAGGCTCCCCTGCCGGTCGAGGAGGTCGCCACGCCCGGAACCGACACGATCGCGTCCCTGGCCGCGCTCCTCGAGGTCCCGACATCGCGCACCGCCAAGGCGGCCTTCTTCGCCACCGGCGATGGACGGCTCATCACGGCCATCGTGCGCGGGGACTTCGACGTCAACGAGACGAAGCTCGCCAACGCGGTGAAGGCCGTCGGCGGACTGCGCCCGGCGACCGCCGAGGAGATCCGGGCCGCGGGCATGGAGCCCGGCTATGGGTCCCCGGTGGGTGCCCACGACACCGTGGTCGTGCTCGATGCGCTGGCCGCCGCCTCGCCGAACCTGGTCGGCGGCGCCAACCGACCCGGATTCCACCTTCGGAATCTCAATGCCGGACGCGACTTCTCGGCCGACGTGACCATCGACATCGCCAACGCCCGCGAGGGCGACCCGTGCCCCGAATGCGGAGGCACGGTACGCCTGGCACAGGGCATCGAGGTCGGGAACATCTTCAAGCTGGGGACCGACTTCACCGTCGCGCTCGACGCGACGTTCCTCGGCGAGGACGGCGAGCGGCATCACCCGGTCATGGGCTCGTACGGGATCGGGCTCGGGCGCGCGTTGGCATGCGTCGTGGAGGCGCACCACGACGAGAAGGGGATCGCCTGGCCGCTCTCGGTGGCGCCCTACCGCGCGCACCTGGTGGCGATCGGCGCCGGGCGCGACGCCGCGGTCGCCGAGGCTGCCGACGCGCTGTACGCGCGGCTGACCGAAGCGGGCGTCGATGTCCTCTACGACGACCGCGACGAGTCACCCGGCGTGAAGTTCACCGACGCGGAGCTGCTCGGCATGCCCACCATCGTCACCGTCTCGCCGCGCTCGTTGGCCGCCGGCGGCGTCGAGGTGACCGATCGCGCGACCGGCGAGCGCGCCGTGCGGCCGATCGAGGCGTTGGTCGCGGAGCTGACCGGGTGACCGAGGCGGACTCGCTGATTCCCGAGCGATTCGACGAGCACACGGTCATCTACCTCGTCCGGTCGCCAACCGCGCCGGATCGGAGTGAGGAGGAGCTGGATCGG
>DATBRU010000019.1:0-88053 GCA_036560105.1 Candidatus Limnocylindria bacterium
CGGATCGAACGACGTCGGCCGTGGCCCGACCAGCGTCATCTCGCCGCGCAGCACGTTGTAGAGCTGCGGGAGCTCGTCGAGGCTCGTGCGGCGCAGGAAGCCGCCGACGCGCGTGATGCGCGGGTCGTTGATGATCTTGAAATCAGGCGGAGGGACGATGCTGAGGTGCGCCAGGCTCAGCTTGATGAGCTCGGCGTCCTCGACCATGGTGCGGAACTTGTACATCCGGAATCGCCGGCCATGCCTCCCGGTCCGCATCTGCGTGAAGACGACAGGCCCCGGTGTCTCCACGCGGATCGCAACCGCACACGCGGCGAAGACGATGATCGCGAGCGGCAGGATGGCGATGCAGACCACCAGGTCCAGGATCCGCTTGACGCGGAGATAGCGCGCGCGCTCCTCGGTCATCGATCGCTCATCCGTCTTCAGGCTGCGGGTGTCGGGGAGGAGACATCGGGCGGCTGAGCGGCCTGTCCGATTGGCTGCGCATCAGGCGCGTCGCGCCTGCGGAGCACGGCCAACAGCGCGCCAAGCGTCAGGCCGTGGTCAGGGAAGGCTGCCAGTGCGACTGCATCGGCCTGGAGCTCGCCAGGCACCTGCGCAACGATGCGCTCGAAGGCGCGCTGCGCCGTCGCTGGGTCGGCCTCTGGGAAGAGCAGGTACAGCTGGCTGTCGGCGACAACGAAGGAGTCGGTGGCGCGCATCACGCTCCGCACCGACTCGACGAGCGGCCGTCGCGTCGCGGCAATCGCGAGGGGTGCGCGAATGAGGACGAATCGTCGCTCATACCGACGGCTGCGATCGAGCTCGCGTCGAAGAGCGGCACGCATGGCTCGAAGCGCCTCCCGCCGTGCCGTGCGCTCTTCGACGCGGCGCGCGGCGAGCAGGCGGCCGAGCAGCGCGGCCAGAGGGTTCGATGCGCTCAAAGCGCTGCCGGGACGCTGGCCGGATCGGAGCCCTCGGCCTCGGCGGTAACGGGCCACTCGTCGTGAACGATCGTCTGGGTCCCCGCAGGTCGGGAGACGGCCGGGTTCGCCTCGTGGAGTCCACGGCCGAAGCCGTCGTAGCGGTAGCCGGCGGCGCTCATCGCGTTCGGATCGAGGACGTTGCGGCCGTCGAAGATCCCGTTGCCGCGCATCGTCTCAAGCGCCGCGGCCCAGTCGATCGACCGCAGCTCGGGCCACTCCGTCACGATTGCTGCCGCGTCGGCCCCGTTCAGCGCAGCCTCGGGATGCGCCACGGTGCGAAGCTGCGGAATCATCTCGCTCGCCCGATCCCGCGCCGATGCCATCGGATCCCAGGCCACGACGGTCGCACCCTGGTCGATGAGGTGCCTGGCGATCGTCAGCGATGGCGCATCGCGCAGGTCATCGGTGTGCGGCTTGAACGTCAGGCCGAGCAGGGCGATGCGCGACCTGTCGAGGGGCCGATCCACCAATGACTCGAGTCGCTCGACGAGCTCGCTCCGACGCCGATGGTTGATCTCGTCAACCGCGGCCATGAGCGGGACGGAGACGCCCACGCTGGCGGCCGTCCGCACGGTCATCGTCACCTGGTGGGGGAGGCACGAGCCGCCGAACCCGACGCCTGCGCGCAGGAACTGCCCGCCGATCCGAGTGTCATACGACATCGCCGTGACGACGTTATCGATCGATGCTCCGAACCGGTCACACAGGCTCGCGTACTCGTTCGCGAAGCTGATCTTGGTAGCGAGGAAGAGGTTCGAGCCGAGTTTCGCGAGCGCCGCGTCCATGGCCGGCATGACGAGGACCGGGGCCTCCGCACGCGCGTAGACGACTCGCAGCAGCTCGACGCCGATCTCGTCCGGGTCGCGCGAAACACCGAGGACAACGCGATCGGGATGCATGAAGTCATGAATCGCCGCGCCCTCTCGGGTGAACTCCGGGTTCATGAGGACCGCGATCGGGCCGCGGCCGGCCTGCCGACGGATCTCGGACACGACCTCGTCGAGCTGACCGACGAACTCCGGCGGCAGCGTCGATCGGATCACGACGACCGCGTCGTCGCGCACGTCCGGCACGATCTCCTGGAGGCATGCGAGCACGGTCGACGTCTGCCATCCACCGTTGCCGTCGTGGGTGCCGACGGCGAGGAACACGACATCGCTCGACTCGATGAGCGTCGCTGAACTGCGTTCGAACGCCAGCCGGCCCACATCGACGCCCCGAGCAACGAGGTCGGCCAGGCCTGGCTCGTGGAACGGAACTTGCTTGCCTGCAAGCGAGGAGATGCGACCTGGGTCGGAGTCGACGCCGGTCACTTGGTGGCCCCAGTCGGCGAGGCATGCGGCCGTCACGAGGCCCACGTAGCCCTGACCGACAACGGTAATGTTCAATTCCTCGTCTCCCCCTCCGTCGCCTGGCCACGAATGTCCCGGCTAATGAGTGCTGCCCCGATACCGGGGTCCTATCCCTAAAGTACTGTTAAGTCTATGGCCGCCGACGGGCCGCTGACAATGCAAATTGGCGCATTCCGACAACCAAGCGTTGCGTTACAGCACCGGAGGGCACGGAGGGCGGCTCGGGAGCCGCTGGTTCTGGGCTCTGAGGGCTGAGGTGTCAACCCGAAGGGCCGTCGGACCGAGGGGCGCTCGCGGCCCCTTCCCTCCACCCCGGCATGCCGCTGCCGGTGCCGGGGTTCAGGGTCCTCGGAGCTCGAGAACGCTCTCCCTCTTCTCAGCTTCGCGCTTGAGGATCCAGATGACGCTGTTGGCGAGGGCAATCAGAAGCCAGAAATAGCGCATGTACGCCAGGTGCAGGAACATCGCGGTCAGCATGTATCCGACTACCGCGAGGAGGAAAGCGGTCGCCCATGCGGCGTATTCGGGATTGCGATGCACCCAAGCCTTCCGCGCACGCCATAGTCCACCGAGGGTGGCGACGAAGATGCCCCCCAGCGCTACGATTCCGGGGATGCCGGTGTCGGCTGCGACTTCGAGGAAGAGGTTGTGTGCGCGCCGGGCGTTCGTGAAATAGCGCAGGCCCAGGTCGTTCGCATACTCCTGCGAGTATTCGGAGACGTACTGCCCTGGCCCGACCCCGAGGAGCGGATAGTCCAGGAACACCTGCAGCGACGCGAGGTTCGATGTGGCGCGTCCGAGAATCGCCCCGTCCGGCTCGGCTTCAGCGCCGCCGCTGACGAGGGCGCCCACCCCGCTGAGTGACTCCAGGCGCGTCAGGTATTGGGGCATCACCACAAGGAGCACCACGGCTAGCGCCGCCCCGATGAGCAACGCATCTCTGATCCGGATGTAGCGCAGGGCGATGGCAATCAGGACCAGCACTCCGAGCGCGACCCCCGCGCCGCGCGAGAAGGTGAGGAGCATGCCTCCGAGGATCGCGAACCCACTCATGGCGGCCAGCAGGCGATGCGTGCGGGTACGCCCCGTGATGTAGGCGAAGAGGGCAAGAGGCAGGAGGACCAGCATCACCTGCGCGTATCGGTTCTTCGAGCCGATGGGCCCCGAGAGGCGCGGGCGCGCGTCGTCATCGGGCTGTTCGAGCGGATCGGACTCCTTGGTCTGCGCGAATCCCAGGAACTGATTGTCGTAGCTCTGGGTGACCTCCTGGACGATGGACAGGCCGCCCATGACCGCACCGACGACCAGGAGCACGATGACCGTCTTCTTGAGCGTTCCCCAGCTGCGGACGGCGTTGGTCACCAGCACGAACAGGAGGAGTCCCTCCGAGGCGAACGACACGACCGCTCGAACCGAGGTTTCAGGGTCGGCCGAGACAGCCGCCGACAGCAGCAGCACAGCGAGGTAGGCAAGCATCCAGAAGAGCGTCGGCGTCACGACCGGCTGCTCGCGGCGGATCACCAGGTAGCTCAGGATCGGGATCACGAGCAGCAGCGGCGCAACGATCGCCACGAACGCCGGGGCGCCGTTGAACTGCACCGCGACGACAGGCACATTCAGGTACAGGATGCCCACGAAGAGCAGCGTCGCCGCTTCGGGTCGGGTCAGAATGCCGAGGCCCACGATCCCGAGCCCCGCCAAGGCAGCAAGGCTGATGGGGGCGCCAAGCGCAACCATGATGGGCATGAGCAGCGCCGCCATGACCACGGCGGCAATGCCGATAACGACTCGCCGTTGATCGGGAGCCGATCTGACCGCCCTGAGCTCACCGACCGCCATGTACCTGCTCCACCCGTACACCGTCCGGTGACCCGCCGGTTGTCGACGCGCACCGCGACCGCGATGCGCGATTGTATCGCGGCCGGACCAGAATCACGCTATGGCCGCCTGCGCAGGGCGAAGGCTCGCCACAGCGCCGCAACGACCTCGCGATGCACGGTCGACGCGTCCTGGCCGGCATCCACGATCACCACCGGCACCGTCGCTCGCCATCGCTCGGCGATGGCGAGGTAGCCGCGGCGCTGGCGCTCGAGCGTTTCGGCGCTGTGCTCATTCTTGCGCGCGAGCAGCTGAGCCGGCGCCGCGTCGAGCAATACGACCATGTCGGGTCGCGGGCTCAGGCGGCCGATGAGGAGGCCGCGGGCACGTCGCTTCCAGGTGGAACGTCCCCTCCGGGATGGCAGGAGGGCGTCAGATCCGTAGCGATCGAAGATCACGAGCCGGCCCCTTCGTCGCTCGATGGCAGCGGCGAGATATGCCCGCCACACCGTTGCGAGCTGCCCGATGAACGCCCGGCCCGCAAGGCTCCGGAGACCGGATCGTGATCGGCGACTGCCGCCATACAGCCCCAGGTAGTACGTCCGCGTCGGGAAGAAGAACCGCTCGGCCACCGACCCGATGAGAGTCGTCTTTCCCGCGCCGTCCGGACCGAGCACGGCGACGCTCACGCCGGGTCGACGGACCATCCTGATCAGCGGCGCCAGCGCCGAGGCGGTCCGGCGGCGCATCCGGTGGCGGAGATTCGGCCTGACCAGGGCCCGATCGAGCTCATCTGCGACGGCCATCAACGAGCTCACCGTGCCAGTCCGGACCCCACCCACCGCCGCGGCGGCCGCTTGAGCGCTCGCCGCCAGCGCGTCCCGGACAGGCCCCACCGGATCGTGGCCCTCGGCCAGTCGTTGCAGGCGGGCGAGGTGGTGGTCTGGAACGGACCCGCGATCAAGTAGGCAATGAAGGAGGAGCGTCCAGAACTCGTCGTCGCCTGTCAGCCTCACGCGATCGCCGGCACGCTCGCCACGCGACAGGACGGCATCGACCACGCCGCCGGGCACCTCCCCCCCGGTGCGAAAGGCCAGCTGAGTGACGATGTCGAGCTTGAGCCAGGCATCCGCCTCGGCGTCGTACGCGACGTGGAAGCGGTGATAGCCGTGGCGCCAGGTCAGGATTCGTGCGAAGCCGAGCTCACCCAGCGCCGCCTCGAGTCGATCGGCATCGGCGGGATGCACGAGGAGGTCAACATCATCGCCGGGGACGAGCGCATGGTGGTCACGCAGCTGCGCCCACCGGATCTCGGCCACGTCAAGCGTGTTGAAGGCCCGGGCCAGCAGCCGCTCGGTGCTCATCGCCGCCGAGGCCACCTCAGCGGGCCTCCCCGGGCGGCGATCCGGCAGCAGGCCGTCGGGTCGGTCGCTGCTCACCCTCCGGACGCCGGGCGCCACGGAAGCGGGCAGCCAACCGCAGAGCGTTCGTGCGGACGTCGAACTCCTCCAGGACCTTCCGGCGTCCTTCGAGCGCCAGCCGCTGCCGCAAGGCCGGATCGCCGTACAGCCGCTCGAGGGCACCGGCCAACCCGGCGTCATCGCGGGGCTCGACGAGGAGGCCCGTGTGGCCGTCTTCGACCAGCTCAGGGATCCCGGAGAGCCGACTCGCCACGACGGGGAGGCCGCTGCTCATGGCCTCCATCAGCACCACGGGGATTCCCTCGCGTTTTCCCTCGCGGGTGGGAACGCTCGGCGTCACGAGGACGTCGGCGCGACGGAGCAGCGCGCTGAGCCTGTCGCGGTCGAGCAGACCATCGAGGGTGACCCGATCGTCCAGTCGGTGTGCGCTGATCTCTCGAGCGAGGAGGTCCCGATCCTGCCCATCGCCGACGAGGTGGCAGCGGAATGGGATTCCCGACTCCGCCAGGCGGGCGCAGGCGCGCACCAGATATGCCTGTCCCTTCACCTCGTGGAGCGTTCCGACGCAGACGATCGTGAAGCCATCGCCGTCGCGCGGCGGCCCGGGTGTGAAGTAGTCGGTGTCCACTCCGGTATGGATCACGGCGAGCTTTGCGTCCGATCCGACGCCGCACTCACGCACGATGACCTGGCGGTTGAACTCCGAGATCGGCACCACGAACTCGGCCTCGGCGACCTTTTCACAGAGCATGCGCCGGTCGACATGGAGGTCCGACCCGTGAGCTGTGAAGCTGTACGGAATGCCGGTGAGGCGGTGCACGATGAAACCGGCGAGTGCCGGATGGTTCGCGAAGTGACAATGCACATGCGTCACGCCGTCGTCGCGCATCCAACGGGCCGCATGCGCGACCTTGGGAAAGATGGCCAGCCCGCCCACCAGGAAGTTCGGGCTGCGCCACGTTCCGCGAATGATGTCCGCGATGGCGCTCAGATACGCTCGCGGGCGGCTTCGGAGGAAGTGGATCTGGCTTCCCATGATCGCGAACGAGATGAACGGCAGGTAGCGAGCGCGGGCGACGACGTCCCGGGCCTGAGCGTGCATGACCCCCGGATGCTCGCGTAGCAGTGGGTACACGTCGACGGCATGGCCTTCGGCCTCGAGTGAGAGCATCTCGAACAGGACGAACGTCTCAGTGAGGCGTGGAAAGCGAGACATCACGTACGCGACGCGCATCGGCCGGTCGTCGGGCCGGACGGAGGTGCCGGCGGGATGCACGGGTTGCTGGTCAGCCACGGATGGCGGGCGCTTAATCGCCCACCGTGTGCCGTTCCGAAGCTGAGCCCGGGGTCGACGGCGCAGCCGCGCCCCGGCCACTCCACGTTGAGGATCCGGCGACGGGATGCACGGGAGCGTTCAGATCGTTCACCGTCGCGGGCTGGATCGACTCTCGCGGGCGCCGGATCTTCTCTCGGCGCTGGCGCTCGAGCAGGACCGCGCCGACCAACGTCGCCTCGACGAGCCCCAGGCTGTCGACGCCCGACTGGAGGTGCTCGACGCGGGTGACGTCGGCGCGCGCCACGATGACCACGGCGTCCACGAGCCGTGCCCAGGTGAGGGCTGTCGCCGATCGGTCGAGCGACGCGCCGGAAAGGATCACGAGCTCGCTCGACGCCCGAACAATTCCGAGCAGGCGCTCGGCCCGCTCCTCACGGACGACCGCCTGCTCATTCATTCCAACCGGGATGATGCTGAGCGCGGGCACCCGAATGATCCGGACTCGGTCGATGGCTTCGGCGGTCGTCTGTTCCTGCTCGTGGAGCGCCAGCAGCTCGCTGAGGCCGACACGACCCTCGGGGACGAACATCCTGGTGACCTGTTTGTCGACCTCGTCCGCGTCGATCAGCGTGATGGATCGACCCGCGCGCGAGAGGATGGCAGCGAGATTCGCGGCGAACTCGCCGGATCCCTCCCCGCTCTGCGATCCGACGACCAGGAGGGTCCGGACGCGGTCCTCGTCGCCGGGCTCTCCGAGCGGCATGCGGTTGCCAAGCGTCCGGTATCCGAACGCCGTCTTCGTCTCGGGGCCAGCCTCGACCACGAGTGGTTGGATCGGCGTTGGCGCATAGCCGTGCCCGATATTGACCGCGCCCAGCAGCGGTGTGCCGGTCAGGTCTGCGAGATCCTGCCGGGTCTTGACCGTGTGGTTGAAGTACTCCAACGAGGCAACGATGATCCCGGCTGCGATGAGGCCGGCGGCGCCGGCGAGGAAGGCGATCAGCGACGGGCTGGTCCCGGTCGACGCCGTCGGCGTCTCCGCCGGTTCGATGGTCTCGAGCTGACTCTCGGGGCGCACGAGCCCACGTCTGGAGTACAGGATCATTTCGTCGGCGACCGTGTTGGCGATGTCGGCTGTCACCTCGGGATCGGTGTGCGTGGCCTGCACGGTGATGATCCGGGTCGTCCCGTTCGCCACCACACTGACCGACTCCTCGAGCTCGCTCGTGGTCATGTCGAGGGCGAGGCGGTCGATGACCCGTTGCAGCTGCGGATCGGTCGTCGCGAGCTCGGCGTAGGTGAGCGCCAGGCTTTCGGCCACGCGTACCGCGTTGATGTCGGGGGCCACCCCCCCTACCAGGAGGCGTGCCTGCGCTTGGTAGGTCGCTGGCAGAAGGGTTGCGGTGAGATAGCCGGCGAGACCGGCCACTCCGGCAGCCAGCAGGAGCGTCCAGAACCACCGCTTCGCCAGGTGCATGTATGCCGATTGTTCCAACGCGCAGCCTCAGATCAGGACGAATGTGTCGGCGGGAATAGATGGTACCCCCGCGTGAAGGGCGAAGAATAGGGGGAGATCGGCGAACGCGAAAGTCCTAGCCCGGGACGGCGGTGCGCACAAGCACGCGGTCCAACGTCTCGACGGCCGCGTCCCAGGTGAATTGCCTTGCGACATACCGTCTTGCTTCAGCCCGAGGAGTCGGGTCCTTGCGCACGGCTCGGACCGCCGCGATCGTTTCCGCAGCGAACCCCGGCGCGTCCCGCGCGACCACGACAGGCACCGGGTGCTCGTCAACGGTCACACCGGCCGCCGCGACCGCGGACGTGATGATCGGCATCTCCATCGCCATCGCCTCCAGGAGCTTGTTCTGGATCCCCGCGCCAAAGCGCAGCGGTGCCACGAACGCGGCGCCCGACTCGAGGTGGGGCCTCATGTCCGAGACGAAGCCGGTCACCGTCACCCGCAGGTCGGACGCCGCCCGGATCAGCGCCGCCGTCGGCTCTCGCCCCACGATCGACAGCTGCGTCGTCGGCTCGGAAGCCCAGACGCGCGGCATGATCTCCCTGATCAGGTAGAGCGCGGCGTCCTCGTTCGGCCGGTAGTTCATCGCGCCGGAGAAGACAACGCGCTCCTCTCCGAGACGCGGCTGTCGACGCTGCCAGAACTCGATGTCGACTCCGTTGGGGACGACGACGGCCTTCGACGCGTGCGCGCCATCCAGGACCAGGTCGCGATCGCGCACCGAGGCGAAGAGCAGGTGCCTGCCGGCGGCCGCCAGCTCGCTCTCGATCCGGCGCACGCGGATCAGCTCCAGGCGGATCATCGCCCGACGGAGAGGGCTCGAGTGGGGGAGGCTTCCGATCAGCCGCGAGGCTGTGGCATCGCACAGGTCAACGACGAGCGGGATCTCCCTGATCTCGGCGAGGACCGCCTCCGTCTCCCGCCCGCTCAGTACCACGGCGTCGTACGAGGTCTCGGCGACCAGTCGTCGGGCGCTCTGCGCCAGGGCGCGGCTCGTCCCGGTTGACCCTGCATGGAGCACGGCGTCCGTCACTCGCCTGGCCGCCTTGACCGCCCGCGACCGCGATCGTCCGACGGCGCGGACCGGCTCCACGCGCTTGACGAAGGGTCGAATCCCCTCGACATGCTCCATCTGAAAGCTGCGACCGACGATCGAGACGAGGTCGATGTCGTGGCGCGACGAGAGGCCTCGGATCAGGTGGTAGTGCCTGAGATATCCACTCGTCAGCGGGTACGGGAATCCACCCGTGATGTACAGGACGCGCATCCGCCTGCCTCCGGTGGCCGATGCGACCGATTCGGGATCGCTCATGAGAGCACGTCCGCTAATTGCTCGTACCCGCGGACGGTGCCCTCCCACATGGCGTAATAGCGATCCCGCCGCATCGATCCCGACGTCGCTTCCGCTTCCGGCACGAAGCCAAGACGGTCCATGATCCGCGCCAGCGAGCGCGTCCAACAGCACAGGACCAGGGCAGGCATGAGCTCGCGATCGACCCCGAGCCGGTCCAGCTCGCCGCGGAGCGCGCCAACGGCACCCCAGTCGCGGTGCGCCAGGACCCTGAGCAGGCCTTCGAACGGTGGCTCGCCCGGCGCGCCGGTGCTCAGTGCCACATACCCGATGAAGAAGCACAGATCGTGCAGCGGCACGCCATGCCGCGTGGCAGTCTCCCAATCGATGACGCCGAGCCGATCGCCATCGAGGACGAGGATGTTCGGATGGCTGAGATCTCCATGCTCGAACGGCCGCGGGAGGCTCTGGTGCCGGAGCGGTGCCATCGATTGCCACGCGCGGGCCACGAGGTCGGATGCTGGCTCATTGCCCGTCACCGCGCTGGCGATTCGATCGAGCGCCTCGTCAGCGATGACTCCGACATCATCGTCCGGCCCCGAGTCGCTCGTTGGCATCCCCTCCAGCCAACCACGGGCCGCCATGATCCATCCACCTGGATTCCTCCTCACCAATGGACGGTCGAGTGGACGCCCCCTCAGGGCTGACTCAACGAGAACGGCATGCCCGGACACGCGATCCAGGGTCACAAGCTCCGGTATGGAGCCCCGCTCGATGGGTGAGGCAGCGAGCGCTGCGAGGTGCTCAGCCTCGAGCGCGAGCGACGCCCCATCCTCGCGCAGGCGCGCCACCTTCGCGACCAGGCGAGTGGCTCCGTCATCGGCAACGATGAGGAGGAGTACGTGCGCCGAGGCGGGGTAGCGTGGGGTGAGCAGGATGAACGATGGCCGGACGAGACCCGACGACGCGGCCAGCTCCGAGCCGACGGACCCGAGGCCGGGCCACGGGGAGGCCGGCTTCGTGCCTCCGGCGCGCCGCGCCAGGATGGTGACATCCCCGCCGAGCAGATCGGGAGGAGCAAGTGAGGCGATGCGTCGCGCCGCCGAAGCCCGCGTCCGGTGCCTCCTCGAGCTCCCGTGCCTCCTCAACGCTGCGCGTATGGCGACCGGATCATCGAGCGAGACGATATGCGTCGCCGCCTTGCGAGACGGCATGTGCCAGTGCCGATGAGTCCTCTCGAGGTCGGTCGACCGCAGGGCCCGCTCCGTCCGCGCCAGGTGGCCGAGGAGCCTCGCACGCGCAGGGAGGTCAATCAGGACCCACCCCCCGGGCTTTGCGAGTCCCACGGCGGTCGCGATGAGGGTCTCGTTTCCTGCGTCCGAGCGCCGGAGGTCGAGGACGACGACCGACCACTGCCGTTCGGCACCTGACAGCTCGGCCGCTGTACCAGAGGACACTTCCACCCCGAGCGCGGCCAGCGCGTCCGGGAGGCGCTCATCCCCGGGGAGCAGGCACGCAACGCTGTCGAGATGCGGATCATCGAGGAGGAACCGCCAGTCGACCCGACGCGCCGCCTCGAGCCGATCCTCACGCTCCATCGGCGAGGACGAAGTGGACGCTCACCGGTCCAGGTCGGCGGCCATCAGCGGGCGAAGGGCTGGAGCATCTCGGTGGGCGATGAGCGCGCGCAGAAGTCTCAGGTAGTGACCGCTATCCAGCGTCGCTGGCCTGCGACGCGTGGCCTGTTTGAGCGCTCGATGCATCCAACAAGCGTAGAGCATCGGCTCGACCATCTGGATCGGCAGGCCGATGCGGTCCGCCAACCTCAGCGTGTCGTCGACGAAGCGAGCCTGGAGTGCGGTCGGCGTCACGATGTGCCGGAGCGCCGCCTGCAGCCCGCGCCCAGGGCCCTCGCGCCTGCTGGCCAGCGCCCCATATGAGCGCTGGAAGTAGAGCAGATCCCAGAGCGGCAGGCCGTTGGCCTCGGCGGATTCCCAGTCGAGGAAGACGACGCGATCTGATTCGTCCACGAGCATGTTCCACACTCCGGGATCCCCGTGCTGGAAGACGATCGGCAGTCGGCCCTGGTGGTGCTCGACCGACGAGACGCGCGCATCGAGGAATGCCGCCTCATCGGGTGGGATTGAGTAGGTCGCCTGCAGCCGATCGAGCAAATCGCGCAGGGCCTCCCCGACATCGGTCGCGGGCACCGGGCGGGCCGTGGCGCCGGCCAACGACGACAGCCACTCCGTTGCGGCCTGGAGGTATGGCGACGTTTCGTCACGGGCCACGCCACGGAACGATCGACCTCGAATCCACGATTCGCCGACAACTCCGCGACCTGCGTGCTCACCCGCGAACAGCAACGATGGTGCGCGTCCGCGCGGTGACAGGTCGAGGGCCGCCAGCGCACGCAGCGCGTCGGCCTCGATCAGCAGGCGGTCGAGGTGCCTCGGTTCAGTTCCCAGCTTCACGATCGACATCGGCTGATCGGCATCCGGCTCGAACACGAGCAGCAGGACCTTCTGGCTCGCGTAGTCCCCTGGCGCCAGGAGCGCCCACGACCGGCCGGACAGCGGGTAGCCGGCTGATTCGGCGATGTCCCTGATGTATCGGGGAGGGCCGTCAAGGGCATCCGATCGCGACACCTCAAGCCGTGCGAGCCGGCCCGAGCCGCCGGCCAGCCGCGCGAGGATCCGATTCGCCCATCGGGCCCGAATTGGCTGGCTCCCAGTCACCGGAAGGTAGCCGAGATTGGTGAGGCGGCTTGCCAGGCGGGGATCGCGAACGGGGAAGAACGCGCGAGCCGCACCGAAGCGTGGCTGAAGGGCCAGCTCCTCGGTGGCGTGGGGCTGAGCGAAGATGGGTGAGGCGCCGGGCCTTCCCGATCCGCTCGAATGTTCGTAGTAGACAGCGGCATCCGGTGACAGGGCCGACGCGATCGCCGAGCGAGCCTCCCGTCGCTGCTCGAGAAGCGATGGCCCTCGATGGCCCACCAGGACGAGATCGAGGCGATGGCCGCCGAGCGCCTCGGTCGGGCGTGCCGCGAAGTCGGCGGCAGCTCGGTCACCATCGATCGTGACCACGTGCGCCGCCAGGCCCCCGACGGACGCTCGTTCCTTGGCCGGGATATCGCCGATGAGGATCGCCGCGTCGATGTCGAGGCGCGGGAGCAGGCACGTCCACGGCGAGCCGGTGCCCTGGCCCTTGAGGTTCGTGCCCACCTCGTATCGCATCGATCGCGCATGGCCGAGGACGGCGGTCATGGTCGGCTCCTGACCAGCCATCCCACGACCGGGATGCGCGCGACTTCAGGGAATGTGTCGGTGATATCCAGGACGCTTCGGTTCAGGATGAAGACCGCGGCCGTCGCGATCGCGGCAAGGCCGACGACGACGACCACCGGTGGCCGCACCAGGACCTGAATTGCCAGGACCGCGGCGGCCGCGACCGCGATGCGACCGTACACGAGGACGTACCGCAGGTCGAAGACGTGGACCCGCGCCAGCACCAGACCGGCCTGCTTGAAGACGTTGTGAACGATCAGGGTTGTTCCCGTTGCGATTGCGGCACCGAGGGCCCCGAGCGGTGGAATGAGCAGGAGATTCAACGCGACGTTTACCACGGCGGCCGCCAGGTTCAGCGTCACGATGTACCGGATGCGGCCCAGCACCTTCAGCGTCAGCCCATTGAATCCGAGGGCAACGTTGAAGTAGAGACCGAGGGAGAGGATCGCAAGGTAGACGGACGAGTCGCGGTACCGCTCCTCGAAGAGCAGCACCGTGAACGGCTCGGCCAGCGAGAAGGTCAGCAGGAAGATCGGGAAGGTCAGCACGGCCATCCAGGCGGCCGTCCGCCAATAGAGGTCGTTGATGCCGGGCACATCGTCTCGGGCGAAGAGGCGCGCTGCTGCCGGGGTGTAGAGCAGTGCGAAGCTCGAGAAGATCACCTGGTTGAGCGTCGCGGCCGGGAGGATGACGCGCAGCGCCCCGACGTCGGCAGCGGAATGGAAGTGTCCGAGCAGGATGACGTCGGTGGTGCTCATCAGTGCGTACAGCAGGTCGGATGACAGCAGCGGCACGGTGAAGGCGAGCACCTCGCGCGCGGGGATCCGCACCTCGGCTCGATCGAATCGCTCGACCAGCCCGCGCTGGCGCATGAAGCGGACCAGGACCCCTCCATAGAACACCAGGATCACCGCCCCGGTGAGCACGTAGCCGACGGCAAGGAACTCGACCCCTTGTTCGGTGAGCACCAGGAGCCCGACCACGAGCAGGCGCGCCAACGGCGCGAAGATGTAGCGACGGATGAATATGGCTCGTGCGTTGGCGAAGACCGCGAAAAGCCCCACGATGAGCTCGTCAAGCGCGTTGATCGGCGCCAGGAAGATGAGGATGACCAGGAGCGCCATGGCGGCCTCGTCGGCGACGACCGTTCCGGTCAGCCAGTCCTGGAGTCCGATCACGACAAGGATGGCCCCCAGGCCGAGCGAGACGAACGCCCCGCCGGCCAGGATCAGCGTGCCGAACAGCCGTCCGTAGTCGCCATGCTCCTCGTAGATCGGCACGAATCGGGTGATCGCCCGGTCGAGGCCGAAGGTAACGATGGTCTGGGCCAGGTTGACGAACGCCAGCGCGTACGCGAAGGCCCCGTACTCCGTCTCCGTCAGGTACCGGACGATGAGAATCTGGACGACGAAATTGATCCCGAGGCTGATCGTGCGGCCCGCCAGAAGCAGGGTGCCGCCTCGAAGCTGGCTTCGCGTGGCGGCCGGACCCGAGACGCGCGTCGGGGTCGCGTCCGGGCCCGGGTCGTCGCCGTCGATATCGATCATTGTGGCCCGCGGCCCCTGTGGGATCGCGCCCTGGTGGTGTGGATTCGGCCCGGGCTACACCGACCAGCTGGCGATGACCGTCGCACCGGCATCCGCCTCAAGCCTGGCCGCGGGCGCACCGCGGCGGCTAGCGCCGAGCCCAACGCAGCCAGGTTGCCGCAATCAGCCCGAGCGAGGCGAGCACGATGAGATTGACGATCGTCCACACCTCGGCCACGTGCGCATGCTAGGGAATTCATCGGGATGAAGCATCCTCGCAACGGAGGTCTGCCCACCAGTACCCAAGACCTACCCCAACAGGTGCTATGGAGTACTATCGCCACCAGCGTGCTCAGGCGTGCCCATCGGCACCGCCCATTGCCGATGACAACGACACGTCGGGCGGTAGGGAGAATGCCTGTTGCGACGTGCCCGCTTCGCGAAGCGACTTCCTGTGTTCGCGCTCGCCAGCATCCTCGCGATCGTGTCGATCGCGTTGTCGCCGATGGGGGCGGCCGCTGCTCCGGGTGACCTCGGGTACGAAGGACCCAGCTTCGCCGGCCTGAGCGGAGCGGCCACCGGCGAGAAGCCCGAGAGCAAGCTCTGGTGGAACGATGGGCACTGGTGGGCCAGCATGTGGGACGCCGCCGCCGGCGGTCATTGGATCCACCGCCTCGACCTCGCGACCCAGACATGGGTCAACACCGGGACCGCCCTCGACCAACGGCTCAGCCGCGCCGACACGCTCTGGGACGCCGCCAACGCCAAGCTCTACGTCGCCTCGCACGACTACACGTCGTCGGGTGGCACGTTCTCGCCTGGCGCTCGCCTGTATCGCTTCAGCTACAACTCCGGGACCGACGCGTACGCGCTGGATGCCGGCTTCCCGGTCACGATCAACTCGGCCCGAACCGAATCGCTGGTGATCGACCGGGACTCCACTGGCCAGCTGTGGGCCACCTGGGTCCAGGGCCAGCGGGTGTACGTCAATCGCTCACTGTGCAACCCCGTCTGCAACGACGCCGCGTGGGGCGCTCCGTTCATCCCCAGCGTCAACGGCACGCACCCCAACAGCACGACGGTATCGAGCGATGACATCTCATCGGTCATCGCCTTCGGCAACAATCGGATCGGAGTGATCTGGAGCAACCAGGCCCAGGATGCGTCGTACTTCTCCGCCCATGACGACGGGGCGGACGACACAACCTGGCAGGCGAGCGAGCAGCTCTTCCAGGGCTCGGACGAGGCCGACGACCACATCAACCTCGCCACGCTCCTGACCAGTGAAGGAGGGCGGGTCTTCGTCGTGACCAAGACCTCGCACAACGCGGACGCTGCCTCTTCGCTCAAGCTGCTCGAGCGCAACCCGTCAACGGGAGCGTGGACGAGCTACACCTACTCCACGCGGCAGTACGACCAGACGCGCCCGATCGTGCTCATCGACGAGAGCGCGGGCCGCCTCCACGTGTTCAGCTCGGACGAGGGCGGTGGCGGCATTTACCACAAGTCGACGCCACTCTCGAGCATCTCCTTCGCCGATGGCAAGGGCACCCCGGTGATGTGGGACAACGACTCCCAGGAGATCAACGACGCCACATCGACGAAGCAGAACCTGAACAGCACGACCGGCATGGTGATTCTCGCCAGTAACGATCAAACCGATCGCTACTGGCACTACTACGATCCGCTTGGCGGCACCCCGCCGCCGCCCGCCGCGCCGGTGGCCAACTTCAGCGCGACGCCCACCAGCGGCGTCGCCCCGCTGACGGTGACCTTCACCGATACCTCGACCAACAGCCCGACCAGCTGGGCCTGGGACTTCGACAACAACGGAACCATCGACTCGACCGTGCAGCATCCCCAGCACGCCTACACCGCCGCCGGCGCCTACAGCGTCACGCTGACCGCCACCAACAGCGGCGGTGGCGGCACGCTCACCAAGACCGGCTACATCAGCGTGGGGCCGGGCGGTGGCGGAGGTGGCACGCAGACCTTCGCGCCGGTCGCCGACGCCAGAACCAGCTCCAACAGCCCGAACAACAACACCGGCACCGATGTCACCCTGCGCGTCCGGACCGCCAGCACGAATTCGTTCAACAGCTACCTCAAGTTCAACCTGTCCGGCCTGGGCAGCCAGGTCACCTCGGCCGTCGTGCGTCTGTACGTGACCAGCGGAACCAACAGCGGCGGCAGCATGTACGTGGTCGATCCCGGCTGGACTGAGGGCGGCATCACCTGGAACAACGCGCCCCCCATCAGCGGCACGCCGCTCGACAGCAATGGGGCCGTCACCACTGGAACGTGGGTCGAGTGGGACGTCACCGCCGCGGTCAGCGGCAACGGCACCCTCAGCCTGGGCCTCAAGAACGCCGGCGGCTCCGGCACCTACAGCAGCCGCGAGGGAGCCAACAAGCCACAGCTGGTGGTCACGTTCGGACCGTAAGCCCGGCCGTCACTCAGCCCACAGGGGAGAGGCGCTCGGCCGGGGGACGAGCTGTGCCGCACCGGTTGCCGATCATCCTCTTGATGAACAAGGAGGGGACCGATCGGGCGATCGGTCCCCTCCACAGCGGCAAAGTCGCCGGTCTACTCGTTGATGCTTGCCCGATGGAGGAATGCCGTCATCTGGCCGCGCGTCACGATCCCGTTCGGGCAGAACCGACCTGGGGCGCATCCGGAGGTGATGCCCGATGCGCGCAGCGCGTTGATGCGGGCCTCATGGGTGTTCCCCTCGTCGTCGGTGAAGTAGTCCGTCGACGTTGAAGGCAGGTCATAGCCGCGCACGAGGAACGTCGCCATCTGGCCACGGGTCACCAGCCCGTCGGGGCAGAAGGTCGTCGCCGTGCAGCCGACCGTGATCCCCGCCGCCCGGAGGGAGTTGATGCGCGCCTCATGCGTGCTCCCCTCGTCGTCGGTGAAGTAGTCCGTCGACGTCGCCGGGAGGTCGAGCGCCCGAACCAGGAACGTCGCCATCTGGGCGCGGGTCACCAGGCCGTCCGGGCAGAACCTCGTCGCCGAGCAGCCCACGGTGATGCCTTCCTCCCAGGCCCAGATGATGTCGTTCTTGAACTTGGAGGTGTTGATGTCGGTGAACGGATGGCCCGGCGGCGGCGGCGGCGGCGCGCTTCCGACAGGGAGCCACCCGTGGTAGTAGGTCCGATTGTTGTCGCCGCTGGCGATGCCCAGGATGCCGCCCATCGCGGACGTCACCGAGTGCTTGCTGAGGCTGACATCGGTGATCCTGACGTTGGAGTCGTTGATGTAGGGCGTCCCGAGGCCGCCCGTCGTGAAGCTGAGGGTGCTGAGCGGCGCGGACTTGTAGTAGATGTTCGCGTCCAGCGCGCTGAAGTTCTCCGGCCCAACGTAGAACACGTACGCGCGGGCGTTCGTCGAGTCGACGACGACGTGTGGCCGGCTCACGCTCAGCCCCTCGCCAACGACGACGTGGCTCGACCATGCCCCGGTGCTCGGGTTGCGGCGCAGAATCCGGATGTGATTCGCCGAGTTGTTGGTCTTCACCGCCGCGAGGATCTCGCCCGAGTTCGCCGACGGCTTCGTCAGGCTGAGGTGATCCTCCGCGAATGTCTCGATACCGTCCTCGTCGGTCTGGCCTGAAGCGGCCGACACGGTGGTGCCCCACGTTCCGTCGGCTGCCGCGTCGGAGTGGGTGCGGAAGCGGAAGTGCGTCAGATTCGAGCCGTCGGTCCGCTCGTCGCTCCACATGACGCCGACGGAGTTGCCACCGAAAGCGATGATGGCGGAAATGTCATCCGCACCGGCGGATCCGATCGAGAATGAGGCTCCCCACACGTCTTCGGCCGTCGTTGAACGGTTGACCATGATGTTTCGGCCAGCACCGGCCGGGTTCTCGTAGACCACCCACAGCTGGCCGGTCGAGTCCTTGGCGATGGTCACGGTCTCGGCGGGGCCGACGCCCACCTGCACGCCCGCGGCGCCGAAGTCGGGGTCGTGGGCGTACGTGTTGGTGGTGGGGTTGTAGTTCAGCTTGAAGACGAGGATCGGACCCGTCGAGGAGTCGGTCCCCAGGGACGCGACATAAAGGCTGTTCGTGGTGCTGTCCCACAGGTAATCGGCGTGCGACGAGTTCCGAGCGTCGACGGCGACGCCGGTGTTGGTCCACGTGTGGGATGACGCGTTATAGCGATGGATGAAGTGCGACGCACCAGTCGGTGAGAAGAGGGCTCCCCACCACGTGCCGTCGGTGTACCAAGTCTTCGACTGCGGAACGTCCCGGGAAGGCACGCTCACCTCCGGCGCGTTGTAGGAGTGATCGCGATACCCGTCTCCGACCGCCACGGCGTTCACGGTCGCGACGCCAAGTGTCATCAGGAGAGCGACGAAAACGAAGGCGACAATTCCGCGGCGCGGCGTGGTGGCATGACGTGCCGGTGCGGTAGACACAGTGAAATACCCCTCTGGTGGACACAGTATTAGGCCGGATGGCCATGAGTACCGGGGGAGCATAGCCCTTCTGGCGGACGGACACACTTCGTCAGTTGCCCGCGGGCACCGGAACCTTCGCCAGAACGTGCGATCTGGTTGGGTCTGGTGCGGTCAGCGCCGGGGAAGGACGACGGCTTCCTGGCCGGCGGCGGTGTCGCGCACCTCGACGCCCATGGCCGCCAGCTCGGCCCGCAGAGCGTCGGAGGCACCCCAGTCGCCGGCGCCTCGGGCGGCTGCACGTTGCTCGAGCAGCTCGGCCGCACCCTCCGGCAGGGGCTCTGCGGCGGCTGGAGGCGCATCGAGCGACAGGCCGAGGACGCGGTCGAAATCGAGCAGCAGCGCACCTCGCTGCGCCTCGGTCAGGTCGCGCGAGGACGCGACGTCGTGCGCCACAGCCAGGGCCCGTGGTGTTCCCAGGTCGTCGCCGATCGCCTCGGCGAACGATTCACGATATCGCGCCATCGGCTCCAGGGAGAGGTCGATGGTGCTGGCCGATGCCGGCATCGCCTTCCGAAGCCGGGCGAGCCCCGAGGTCGCCGCGTGCATGGCATCGGTGGTGAATTCGAGCTTCGAGCGGTAGTGCGCCGTCAGCGCCAGGTAGCGGAAGGCGAGCGGCTCGTAACCGATCTCCGGTAGATCCGCCACGCGGATGATGTTGCCGGCGCTCTTCGCCATCTTCGCATCGGCCATGGTCAGGAACTCTCCATGGATCCATGTCGACACGACCTCGTGCCCGAGCGCACCCTCGGACTGGGCGATCTCGTCCTCGTGATGCGGAAACTTCAGGTCGATCCCTCCGGTGTGGACGTCGAATCGCTCGCCGAGGTGCTTGATGGACATGGCCGAGCACTCGATGTGCCAACCCGGGAACCCGTCGCCCCAGGGAGACGGCCACCTCATGACCCGATGGTCCCCGGCCCGCTTCCAGAGCGCGAAGTCGGCCGGATCGCGCTTGTCGTGCTCGACATCGACGCGGTGGCCAGCGTGGGTCTCCTCGACGCGCTGACCGGAGAGCTTTCCGTATCCGGGAAAGGCGCGGACGTCGTAGTAGACGGTGCCGTCGACCACGTAGGCGAGCCCGTTCTCGATCAACCGCTCGGTCATGGCGATCATCTCGCCGATGTGATCGGTCGCCTTCGGCATGACATCGGCGGGCAGGATGTTGAGCAGCGACTCATCCTCGAGCCATGCCGCGGTGTAGAAGTCGGCGATCTCGGTCGGGCTCTTGCCCTCCAGCGCGGCTGCCTCCTCGACCTTGTCCGGCCCCGCCAGTGAATCGTGGTCGTCATTGCGCATGTGGCCGACGTCGGTGATGTTCTTCACATAGCGAACGTCGTAGCCGAGGTATTCGAGCGTTCGGTGCAACGCGTCGCCGAACAGGTAGGTCCGAAGGTTGCCGATGTGCGCGTACTTGTAGACCGTGCTGCCGCAGGTATAGATACCGACCCGTCCGGGTTCGAGGGGCTCGAGCGGCTCGGTGTGGCGGGTCAGGGAGTTGTGCAGGCGGACCTGCGGCAGGGCCTCGTCCATGGGTCCCGCATTGTACCGAGCGAGGAGGCCGGCCTCCTCAGCGGGTATCGAGCATGACCGGAGGGGCGTCCGAGGCTACGATCAACCGATGCGTGAGGAGCCCGCCCCGGATGCAACGCCGCTCACACTGGGCGAGGAGCCGCGCTTCTGTCCGTCGTGCGGACTGCCCGTCGAATCCCGTGTCCTCGAGGCCGATCACCGGCCGCGGCTCGTCTGTGCTGACGGCCACGTCACGTGGCGGAACCCGCGGATCGTCGTCGGCACGCTTCCGATCGAAGCCGGCCGGGTCTACCTGGGACGGCGCGCGATCGATCCGTCGCGGGGCCTGTGGGGGAATCCGAGCGGCTTCCTCGAGCTGGGCGAGTCGGCACAGGAGGGCGCCCGCCGCGAGACCGAGGAGGAGACGCTCCTGCGCGTCGAGGTCGGCTCGCTGATCGGTGTGTACTCGCGTCCGCACGCCGGCATCGTGACCGTCGTCTACGAGGCCACGGTGGTCGGCGGCCAACCGGAGCCAGCGGCCGAGACGAGCGAGGTGCGTGCCTTCGGGCCCGATGAGATCCCGTGGTCCGAGCTGGCCTTCACAACCGTTGAATCAGCGCTCCGGGACTGGGTCCGATCGCTCCCCGGGCGTGGCTCCGGGCTCGAGCCCGAGCTCTACGTGGAGGGCGACCCGGTCTGACGCGTCACCTCGTCGCGAACGGGGACGCCGGCCGCGAGGAAGAGCCCGTAGCCGAGTGTCGCGAGCACCGGGATGGCGTGCTGCGCCAGGAGGGCCCCGTCCGTGTCGCGCGTGAAGGCGGCCGCGATGAGGCCCCACGCCAGGAGCGCGACCACTGGCCCCGCGATCGTGAGCGTGGCGCGGATCGTGAAGAAGCGGGCGAAGAAGTATGCGAACAGCATCCCGATCAGGGCGCCCGCGATCTGGATCGCGGCGAATCCAAGCACGAACGCGAGCTCCGGAGTGTCAGCGACCGGCGTGACCGCCAGGGCGAAGGGACGCAGTGCGTACAGCGGGTCACCGGTGGCGAGGGCGCTGAACGTCATCCCGATCGCCACCCATACGTAGGCGCCCGCGAGCCCGGCAATGAAGCCGCGGTATGCGAGACGCAGACCGTTCACCTCGGTCATGCGCCGAGCCTACGCTCCGGATCGCCCGATCCCGACCTGACCGAAGTCCGGGCGGCACCCGTACCGCCGTCGGCCGATCAGCCCTCGGGGCGACGGAAGACGGTGACGACGTTCTGGCCGCCGAAGCCGAACCCGTTGACGATCGCCACGTTCACCGTCGCGCGCCTCGCCGCATTGGGCACGTAGTCGAGATCGCAGGCCGGATCGGCCGCCTCCTGGTTGATGGTCGGCGGGATCAGGCCGTCCCGAATGGCGAAGACCGCCGCCAGGCCGGACATCGCACCCGCCGCGCCGAGCGTGTGGCCCACCATGCTCTTGTTGCTGCTCACCGCCAGCCGGTCCGCGTGCTCCGCGAAGGCAGCGCGGATCGCCTTCGACTCGGTCGCATCGTTGAGGGGCGTGGACGTCCCGTGAGCCACGACATAGTCGACCTGTTCCGGCTCCAGGTGCGCATCGGTGACCGCTCGCTTCATGGCGAGGCTCGCCCCGTAGCCCGAAGGGTCCGGGGCGGAGATGTGGAACGCGTCACCGGTCATGGCGCCGCCCGCAATCTCGGCGATCACCGTGGCGCCGCGTTTAGCGGCGTGCTCGGCGGATTCGACGATGAAGGCGCCGGCGGCCTCGCCGAACACGAATCCGTCGCGGCCGGCATCGAACGGTCGCGAAGCGCGCTCCGGTTCGTCGTTGCGCTTCGAGAGGGCGCCCATGTTGGCGAGTGCCGCGAAGCTGACCGGCAGGATCGCGCTCTCGGTGCCCCCCGCGATCACCACGTCGACGTCCCCGTGCTCGATGAGACGCTGCGCTTCGACGAAGGCCTGGACGCTCGAGGCGCAGGCCGCCACCGACGTGATCACCGGACCGCGGATCCCGTTCTGGATGCTGATCTGGGCGGCGGCCATGGACGGCGACATCATCGGCACCATGAACGGGCTCACCCGCGCGGGCCCGCGGGTCTGAAACGTCGTCTCGCCGAGCGCCACCTCCGCGAGGCCGCCGCCGCCGGTGTTGACGACGACGGCGATGTCGTCGCGATTGTGATCGCCGATCTCGAGGCCCGCGTCGTCGATCGCCTGGCGAGCCGCGGCGACTCCGAAGTGCGCGAATCGGCTCATCCGGCGAGCCTGCTTGAAATCCATCCAGTCGCGCGGATCGAAGCCCTTTACCTCCGCGGCGATCCGGACCTCCTGGTCGGTTGCGTCGAACTGGGTGATCGGTCCGACGCCGGACACCCCGGCGACGAGATGAGCCCAGAACGCGGCTGGATCGTTGCCGATCGGGGTGATCGCGCCAAGCCCGGTGACCATGGCCCGCCGCGCCGGATCACGCGGCGGCGGGGGACGGCTCATGAGAGCGGCTAGTCCTCGAAGCGGCGGATGATGACGCTGCTGTTGTGGCCACCGAGGCCCATCGAGTTCGACAGCGCAACGCGGACGTCGGCGGCCCGAGCCTCGTTCGGGACATAGTCGAGCGTCAGCTCCGGATCGGGATGGCGGTAGTTGATCGTCGGCGGGATGCAGCCGGTCGAGACGACCTTCGCGCATACGAACGCCTCGATCGCTCCGGCCGCGCCCATCGCGTGCCCGGTCATCGACTTCGTGCTGCTGACCGCCAGCCGATCGGCGTGCTCGCCGAAGACCTCACGGATGGCGACGGTCTCGAATCGGTCGTTGAGCGGCGTGCTCGTGCCATGGGCGTTGATGTAGTCGACCGCATCGGGTCCGATGCCGGCGCGCGCCAGGGCGGCCTTCATGGCGCGCTGGTTGCCCTCGCCGCGATCGGCGGGTGCCGCCATGTCGAACGCGTCGGCCGCCGACCCGAAGCCGATGACCTCGGCGATCGGCGTGGCGCCGCGAGCCCGCGCGTGCTCGAGCTCCTCCAGCACGAGGACCGCCGCGCCCTCCGAGACCACGAACCCGTCGCGGGTCAGGTCGAACGGGCGTGAGGCCATCTGCGCGTTGTACTCGCCGGTGTCCGGGTCCTTGGGCGTCCCCAGCGCCCGCATCTGGCTGAAGCCGGCGAAGGCGAGGGGCAGCAGCGGTGCCTCGGTGCCGGCGCCAAGCATGATGTCGGCCTGGCCGCGCACGATCGACTCCATTGCCTCACCGACCGCATGGCCGCCGGTCGCGCAGGCGCTCACCACCGCCATATTGGGACCGCGGATCCCGAACTCGATGGCCACCTGGCCGGACGGCGAGTCGGGCAGCATGTGCGGCAGCATGAACGGGGAGACCCGCCGGGGCCCACGTTCCATGAGCGTCGTGTGGCCCTCGAGCAGGAGGCCGACGCCGCCGATCCCGCTGCCGAAGACCATCCCGAATCGGTCGGCGTCAACGTCGGGACCGACCATGCCGTTCTCACCGAGCAGCCCGGCGTGCCTCAGCGCCTCGCCGGTGGCGGCAACCGCCAGGTGGGTCGACCGGTCGTGGCGTCGGACGTCCTTCGGCGCCATGTAGTTCGTTGGCTCGAAGCCCTTCACCTCACCGGCGACGTCGGTATCGAAGGCCGAGGTGTCGAAGAAGGTGATGCGATCGATGCCTGACCGGCCGGCGACGAGTGCCTCCCAGCTTGCCTCGGCGCCGATGCCGACCGGCGAGACGATGCCAAGGCCGGTGATCACCGCCCGTCGGTCGGTCACGCACGCTCCTCGCGGATCGCGCTGAGCATCCCGAGCATGTCGGGGCCGTCGAGCGCGTGGGTGACGGCCTCGGGGCTGATCCGTCGGATCAGGCCGGACAGGACCCTCCCCGGACCGACCTCGACGAAATCGGTGACGCCGGCGGCCGCCATGCGCCGCACGCTCGCCGTCCATTGGACGCCGTGCACGAGGTGATCGGTCAGCTCGGTCCGCAGGCCGTCGGCGGTGTTGATGACCGACCCATGCACGTTCCCGAGCATCGGCACCTGCGGATCGCGAAACGGGACGATCGACAGGATCCTGCCGAACTCGTCACGCGCTCGACGCATGAGCGGGGAGTGGCTTGCGACGCTGACGGTCAGCCGCACCGCCTTGCGGGCGCCCACCGTCCTGCTCATCTCGAGCGCAAAGACGAGGGCGGGCACGACTCCGGAGAGCACGATCTGGCCCGGTGCATTCTGGTTGGCGACCGCGATCTCGCCATGCTCTCGTGCGGCGTCGACGATCTCGTGCACCTGCTCGTCCGATAGTCCGACGACGGCGCCCATGCCACCCTCGATGCCACGCTCCTGCATGATGCGACCGCGCTCGCGGACGAGCCGCAGCGCGTCGTCGTAGTCGATGGCGTTGGCGGCGACGGCGGCCGCATACTGACCGGCCGAGTGACCCGCCACGACCCGGGGGACGATCTCGATGCCTGCCGCGAGCGCGTCCTCGCGCATGGCGTCGAGAAAGGCGACGCTGGTGGCCAGGATGGCCGGCTGGGCGTTGATGGTGAGGTCGAGCTCCTCGGCTGGACCCTCGAGGATCATCCGGGACAGCGGGATCCCGAGCGCTGCATCGGCGCGCTCGAAGGCAGCGGCAGCGGCGGGGGAGCGCTCGATGAGCTCGGCGCCCATGCCGACGTACTGCGAGCCCTGGCCCGGGAAGACGAACGCGATCGAGCGCGCAGGGGCCGGCGTATCGGGGAGTTCGATGGTTCGGGTCATGCGGCAGCGTGCCTGTGGATATCCGGCAGCGAGTATAGCCGAGCGTGGGCCACGCTCAGGCTCAGCTGCCCTGGCGGGCCACGTACCGGGTCACGACATCGGCGAGCACCGGGAGTCCGAACTCGAGGGCGCTGATCGGCAGCCGCTCGTCGTCGCCATGGAAGAGCGACAGGAACGGCATGTCCGCATCGAGGCGCAATGGCGCGAAGCCGAAGCAGGGGATGTTGAGCTGGGCGAGCGCCTTCGCGTCGGTGCCCGGCGTGATCATCATCGGCACGGGCGTCCCCTCGGGGTCGGCGGCCCGGATGGCGTCGAACATGTGGACGACGATCTCCGCGTCCGACGGCCACTCGACCGGGGGCAGCGTCGCCACGGCCTCGACCCGGGCATCGTCGCCGACGACGTCCGCAAGGTGCCGAAGGAGCGCCTCCTGGTCGGTGCCGGGGAGCGTGCGAATGTCGACCTCGGCTTCGCCGGAGCCCGGGATGACGTTGACCTTCTTTCCCGCCTGCATGAGGGTCGGGGTCACGGTGTCTCGCAGCATCGCCTCGATGGAGCGCCGCAGTGTCGGGTCGTCGACCTTGCGCGCCAGCGCGTCCGACGCAGCCACCGGATCGACCTCGGCCATGCGAGCCACGTCGCCGAGACCCAGGGCTTCGAGGAATGCCGCGACCACCGGAATCACACGCGCGGGTCGGCCCGCCTGGTCGGCGACCAGCGCGCTGACCGCGGCCGCGAGTTTGATCGCGGCATTGTCCTGGTGCGGCATCGAGCCATGACCGGGAGTGCCTGACGTCCGGAGCCGAGTCCAGGCGATGCCCTTTTCCGCCACCTGGACCGTGTAGAACCGCTTGCCGCCAACGGTCATCGAGTACCCGCCGACCTCGTTGATCGCCGCCGCCGCGACCCGCCCGTCCGCGTCTGCGAAGAGCTCGGGCCGCGTCTCGACCAGGCCGCGCGCACCGTGCAGCCCGCCCGCCTCCTCGTCGGCCATCGCGGCGAAGATGACGTCGCGGCGGAGCTCGATGCCCGAGTGCTTGAGCGCGGCCATGATCGCGAGCTCCATGGCAACCATGTTCTTCATGTCTACCGCCCCACGACCCCAGACCACGCCGTCCACAAGCTCCGCGCCGAACGGGTCCCGCGACCATGACTCAACGTCGACCGGCACCACATCGATGTGGCTCGCGAGGATGAGCGGCGGCTCCGTCGCGGGGCCATCGGCGCGGATGCGGCCCAGACACGATCCTCGGCCCGGCACCAGCTCGACGATCTCGGACTCAATCCCGGCGCCGGCGAGCACCTCGGCACAGAAGGTTGCCGCAGCGGTCTCGCCACCCATCGGGTCGAGTCCCGCGGCAACATCCGGCCCCCCGTCAGGTGGGTTCACGCTTGGAATGCGGATGAGATCCCGCAGGTTGCCGACGCAACCATCCAGGTCGAGGAACGGCCGGAGGTCGAGAGTCATGTCGTGGAGGGTAGCGCCGGAGGCCGGAATGCGATCATCGCCGCAACCGAGACCAGTGGCGCCAGGGTCCCGACCAGCATCCCGGCGGTGATGTCGATTCGCGTCCAGAGCGCTGCGGCCGTCACCGAGCCGATCACGATCCCGATCGTCGAGGCTGCGTTGACGACACCGAAGACCCGAGCCATCCGATGCGGGCCGGCGCTGTCGGCCAGCAGCGCGTACCACGAGGCACTGAACGCGGTCAGGCCGCCGCCGGCGAGGATGGCGATGCCGAAGACGGCCGCCTGCGGGAGCCCGACGACGAGGCTCGCCCCGAAGGCCACGAGTGCGAGCGGGGCGAGAGTGGCGACCCGCGCCCGCCCGACGCGATCGGCGATGTGGGCCAGCCACGGGCCCAGGAGGATGCTGCCCGCACCGAAGAACGAGAAGGCGATCCCAACGTCGACAATCGACCAGCCGAGGCGTTCCGTCGCCAGGACGGCGTACGTGGTGATGAAGGCGCCGTAGCTGGCCAGCAGCGCGAGATTGGCCAGCAGCAGGATGCTGAGCGGGCGAAGGTCGAGGGGTTCGTCAGATGCCGGTCCGGCGTCCTCGGCGCGTTCCCTCCTCGGCGACGGAAGAAACAGCGAGCCCACCAGCGCGATCGCACTGGTGGCCGCCACGATCACGAACGGCGCACGCAGGCCGCCAACAGAGGCCGCGAGCCCTCCGACCACCGGGCCGGCGACGGTCCCGAGCGACTGCCCGGCCGACACGATGCCGTTCGCGAACGCGCGCCGCGCGGGCTCGACGACCTGGGTCAGGTAGATGCGCTCCGACACGATCACGGCCCCTCCGCCGAAACCGGCCAGCGTGCGCCAGCCGAGCAGCCACGGCGCGCTCACGGCCGTGGCGATCAGCGCGTTCATGGCGGCGTAGAAGCCGATCCCAGCGGTCATGAGACGGCGGGCACCCCGGCGTTCCGCGAGGAAACCGGCCGCCAGCTGACCCATCGCATTGGTGACGGCGAACGAGCCCGTCAGAAGCCCCAGGAGGAACGGAGGCGCGCCGAGCTCGGTTGCGTACAGCGGCAGAAGCGGCAGCATGACCGAGATTCCGACCTGGCTGATGAAGCCGATGCCTGCGAGCAGCCAGAGCGCCGGCCCGATGGCGCCGAAGGGGCTGGCAACGCGAGGGCTCGGCGTCGGGTCCGGCATGCACGCCGGATCGTACCGCCATGGAACTCACGCGAATTCGGGCGTCACGATGGACGCGGTCGCCCTCGGTCAGCCGATCGCGACCAGTGCGGCGAGCCGGCCTTCGGTGACTGAGACGATCCACCCGTGCAGGGAGAGGGTGCGTCCCTCAGCGAAGTCCGACCGGATCCTTCGGTCAAGATGCGCCGCGAGGCGTCGCTGGCCAAGGTCATATGCGGCCCGGCCCGGCTGACTGCCGATCAGCGCGGCAACGAGGCGATCTCGCGATGCCTCTGACGGCACCTGCGCGAGGTACGCGGTTCCCAGGGCGGCCGCGGCCGCACCATGGGGCAGCAGCGCCCTGAGCCGACCCGCCACGAGGCCCTGGTACGCCGGCTGATGTCGGTACCCCACAGCGACGACGGAGAAGGCGATCGTTCCCGCCAGCTTGAGGAGCGAACGCCGGCTGATCGGGCCGGGCATCGTCATCCGATCTCCGCCCGCAGGTGGTCGGCGAGGCGCAGGGCCAGCGCAATCAGGGTCAGCGTGGGCGTCGCGGAGCCGCCGGTCGTGAACGTCGAGCTGCCGGCAACATACAGATTGCTCACGCCGTGGACCCGACAGTCGGCATCGACAACTCCCCTCTTGGGGTCCGCGCTCATGCGCGTTGTCCCCATGTGATGATACCCACCCTCGAGATCCGACGGCCAGCCCTCGCCCTCCGAAAGCCGCACGCGGAGCCGGCCGATCCCGGTGCGTCCGAGCTCCTGTCCGAGCACCTGCAGGGCGCGATCGACCGACTCGCGGTCGATGGGGCTCAACCGCCAGTCGAGATTCGGCCGGGGCATGCCGAATTCGTCGCGCTCGGTGCCGAGCGTGACCCGGCTGTCGGGGTTCGGGGCCTGGTCGATCCGTGTCGAGATCTCGATCCTCTCGACCGGTGGTGAGCCCGAGACCTCGCCATACCCGAAGACCGCGATGTCCCCGAAGAACTCGGGGAGGAGGGCGTCGAGCTGCTCGGGTGAGGCCTCGGCAATGATGCGCACGAGGTCGGGCTGGGGGACGGGCAGGCCGCCACCAGGCACCAGCAGTCGACGCCAGCTGGTCAGATCGTCGAGCACCCTCCCCGCGTCGTCGGCAAGGTTTCCCCTGCCCGATCCGCCCCGCACGCCTTCGACGAGGCGACGAAGGGCCTCGACCTCCGCCGACCGCCGGGCGCGCTCGTGCGGGCCGGTGAGGATCGGGAACAGACGCATCTGGACATCCACCAGCCCCTCGCTCTCCCGGAGTCCTTCCGCGAGGGCGAGGTAGCCCAGGACCCGCGATCCTTCGACGAGGTGCTGCTCATAGAAGGAGAATGACACCGCCTCGCCAAGGGGCTCGATGATCCCGCCGATGAACCGGGGATGTTCGAGGAAGTAGCGGCCGACGAGGCCCTCGCCGTTGCCGACCCCGTTCGGCTGTTGGCGATTGGATGCGAGGAGGATCCGGGGGTTCTCGATCCCGCCCGCGGCAAGCACGAATCGCCGGGCCGTCACCGTGAAGGTACGCCCCGGGGTGGCGACGACGAGGTCGCGGACCGTGGCGTGGTCATCGGAGAGCCTGACATCCACGACGTTGGCGTTGAGGTACGTCGTGACCCTCGGCGCGTCGGCGATCTCGTCGGCATAGACGGTGTTGAAGCTGCGTCGCGTCGGATCGACGATCAGCGCCACGCGGGTCTCGATCGCCTCGGGATCGAGCGGAAGCGGGCCGAATCGGCTCCGTCCGGCCCAGGTGTCCACGTCCCACTCCGACGAGTCGAGCTGGGCGATCCGGCCGGCCTCGTCGTAGTACGGCGCGAGGTCGCTGAGGGTGATCGGCCACGCGGTGTCGGGAACGCCCTCGGTGCCCCTCAGATCGGCCTCGTCGAAGGGGCGGCACGTCCCGCCCCAATGGTTGGTGGTGCCGCCGAAGTAGCGCAGACGGGCGCCGACCAGCGGGAAGTAGTCGAGCCCGCTGCTCGTTCCTTCGTTCAGGCGCTGCGTCTCCGGCTCGAGGGTCAGCCCTCCGCTCTCGAGGAGGACGGTGCGGAACGGAGCGTCCGCGAGCTCGTTGGCGAGGGCAATCCCAGCCGCTCCAGCCCCGACGATGCACAGGTCAGCGGTGATCGACTCGCCGTCGGCGAGAGAACGGGCGTCGATCATCATGGGTATGCTCCGTGGCGCGGCTCGAATGAATCCGCCAGATTCTAGGGGTGAGGGGCCATCGGCGAACCATGACCGAAGTGCCAGAGCCACGGCGAAACCCGGCTACCGTTCGGCGCCGTCTCGCGGCCTATGTGATTGACTGTCTTCTCGTCGGCATCGTCGGTTTCGGCGTGGCCGCCGTTGTCTCCGCCGTGGTCGGGGCGGCTCTCACCGTCGAGGCGTCGGCCGATGGCGTCACCGAGCTCGTGCTTGATCCGACGCGTTTCGCGCTCCAGGCGGCGGCAGTCACGGTCGCGAGTGCGCTGTACTTCACTGCCGGCTGGTCCGGACCCTGGTTGGCCACGCCCGGCCAGCATGCCGTTCGCGTCCAGGTCGTCGATGCGCACGAGGGCGGTCGTCTCGGGGTGCCTCGCGCCATCGGTCGGTGGCTCGCGTTGGGCGCTCCGCTCGGGTTCCTCGCGGCTCTCGTCGTCGAGTCAGCGCCCTGGTGGTCGCTCGTGGTTGTGACCGCGGCAGCCTGGTCCGTCGTCCTGCTCGTGACCTCGTGGCGGAACGCGCGACGGCGCGGCCTCCATGACCGGCTGGTCGGCAGCGTCGTCGTCCATCGTTCGGCCTAGCCTCCACCGGTGAGTCGCCGCGTAGAATGCGGCCCATGACCACCGAGGTCCGCGCTCCCTCCGTGCCGATCTACCTCGCCGGCAGCTTCGTCGAGGCAGGCTCGTCGCTCGACGTCCTCAACCCGGCCGACGGATCGCTGGTGGCGACCACCTACCAGGCCGGCGAGGACGAGCTCGAGCGCGCAACGGTGGCCGCGGTCGAGGCATTCGAGCTCACGAGGCGGCTCCCCTCGTACGCTCGGAGAGATGCCCTCGCGCACGTGGCGAGCTGCATCGAGCGCGACGCGGATGACCTTTCGACACTCCTCAGCCGCGAGTCGGGAAAGCCGATGCGCGACGCCCGTGGCGAGGTTGCGCGCGGGGCGCTCACGTTCCGTATCGCCGCCGAGGAATCCACTCGCATCAACGGCGAGTGGCTGCCGCTCGACCAGGCGCCGGCCAACGCGGGGCGCCATGGCATCGTCCGCCGGTACCCGATCGGTCCGGTGGCCGGCATCAGCCCGTTCAACTTCCCGCTCAACCTGGCCGCGCACAAGGTGGCGCCGGCCATCGCCGCCGGGTGCAGCATCGTGCTCAAGCCGCCGTCAAAGGATCCGCTCGTGATGCTGCGCGTCGCGAGCTACATCGACGAGACCGACCTGCCCAAGGGAGCGGTGAGCGTCCTGCCGATGGATCGGCCGACGGGCGACCGGATGGTCTCCGATGATCGGTTCAAGCTCCTCAGCTTCACCGGTTCGCCATCGGTCGGCTGGAAGATGAAGGCCGAGGCGGGCAAGAAGAAGGTCGTCCTCGAGCTCGGTGGCAATGCCGGTGCCATCGTCGACGAGACGGCCGACCTCGACTGGGCGGTCGAGCGGCTCGTCTACGGCGCCTTCGCGTATGCCGGCCAGGTCTGCATCAGCGTGCAGCGCATCTATGTCGTGCGCGAGATCTACGACGAGTTCGAACGCCGATTCGTCGACCGAGCAGCATCTGTGACGGTCGGTGATCCTCTCGATCCTGCGACCGAGCTTGGGCCGATGGTCGACGAGCACGCGGTCGAGCGCACCGATCGGTGGGTCCAGGAGGCGGTCGATGGCGGAGCGCGTGCTCTCGTTCGCGGGCAGCCCGACGGCCGCTGGTTCGGGCCGACCGTCCTCGTCGACGTGCCGCGCGACGCGATGATCTGCTCCGAGGAGGCGTTCGCCCCGGTGGTCAACCTGTTCGCCGTGGACTCGTTCGACGCCGCCATGAGCGAGATCAACGCCAGCCGCTTCGGCCTCCAATGCGGCGTGTTCACCAGCTCGCTCGATCGGACCCTGCGCGCGCATGATGAGCTGGACGTGGGAGGCATCATCGTCAACGACGTCCCAACCTGGCGCACGGATGCCATGCCGTACGGCGGCGTCAAGGACTCGGGACTGGGCCGCGAAGGCCTGCGCTGGAGCATCGAGGACATGACCGAACCGCGCCTGCTGGCCTTCGCCCGCCCGCCAACGACGTGATCGACGCCACCGCGACGCGGTACGCGCGCGTCCTTCGGGCCGACGAGCTCCGCGATGGCGAGCTGATTCCCGTCGAGATCGACGGCATCCCGGTTGTCCTGGTGCGGCACAACGGTGAGTTCTTCGCCGTACAGAACAACTGCTCGCACAAGGATTTCCCGCTCTCGGAAGCGGGTTTCGATCCCCGCGATGGCGTGCTCATCTGCGCCTGGCACAACGGCTGTTTCGACGTGCGCACCGGCGCGGCGGTCGTGCCCCCGGCCACGGAGCCGGTCGAGACGTTCGGGGTCCGGGTCAGCGACGGCTGGGTCGAGATCGCGCTCACCGGGAGCCTCTCGGGACCAGCACGATGACGATCGAGGCCATCTTCTTCGTCAACTGGATCTTCTGGGCCGCGATCTCGGCAGGGACCCTCCTGGTGGTGGGTCTCACCGAGCTGGGCGGCGGCACGACGCGCGGGTATCGGCTCTTCATGGCGGCGCTCCTGGTCCTGTTTGCGGCGGTCCTGGTGGCCAGCGACCTTGCGCTGCCTCCGGACGTCACCGCGTCCGCCACGCAGGGGCTGCGACGCCCGCTGACGCTGGCCTTTGCCGCCGGTGCCGGGCTCTACCTCGTGGCCTCGATCGTTCGCTGGCCCAGGGCCTGGCTCGCCGTCGGCTCTGGCCTCCTGGGGATCGCCGCCCTCGTCGCACTTGCCGCGGCAGGAGGGACGCTCAGCGAGCCGATCTTCGCCTCGCAGCTCGTCCTGGCCGCATTGGCCCTCGGGGCGGTGAACGCCGGCATGCTGCTCGGGCACTGGTACCTGGTGACCCCGAAGCTCTCGCCGACGCCGCTGCGCCGCATGATGTGGCTCCTCATCGCCGCCCTCGCCCTCCAGGGCCTCGTGTTCGGTGTCGCCCTCGTCGTGATCGGCACGGATCCGCTGGAAGGCACGTTCGCCTGGCTCGCCTGGCTCAGGCTCGGCGCCGGAATCGTGCTGCCGATCGTCGCCGCCGTCCTCGCGCTGCTCGCGACTCGGTCCGCCTCGCTCCAGGCATCCACCGGCCTCCTCTACATCGGCCTGGCGCTGGTGATGGCCGGTTCGATCGCCGGCGCCAGCATCACCTACCTGACCGGCGTGCCGGTCTAGGCCGATGCGGGTCACGGCACGCACGTTCGCCTCGTTGCGCGAGCTCTCCGCGGACCGATGCGAGCTGACGCTCGCCGAGGGTGCGACGCTCGAGGACGCCTGGGACGCGCTCGCCGCGCAGTTCGCCGCGATCACCGTCCACCGGCCCTTCGTCAGAGCGGCGCGGAACGGCGCGTACGCGGGTTGGGCCGATGCCCTCGCCGATGGAGACGAGGTTGCCTTCCTGCCGCCGGTGAGCGGCGGAAGCTCCGGCCTCACCACCGATGCGATCGACGTGGCCGCGCTCGAGCACGCCACCGCGGACCTCGAGCACGGTGCCGTCGTGACCTTCGTGGGTCGCGCTCGGCGTCGCGGGGACGACGGCCGCGAGGTCACCGAGCTGGAGTACGAGGTGTATCCGGAGATGGCCGCCTCGGTGCTCGACGAGATCGCCAACGAGGCGGAGGGCCGGTGGGGCGCACGAGTCGCCGTGGTGCATCGGCACGGCCTGGTCCCTCTGGGCGAGGCGGCGGTCGCGATCGTGACCGCAGCGGCGCACCGGGGCGAGGCATACGAGGCCAACCGGTTTGTGATCGAAGCGATCAAGGAGCGACTGCCGATCTGGAAGCGTGAGCGCTTCGTCGACGGCAGCGAGTGGAAGCGCCCGGGCGCCTAGGCTCCCGTCGCCGCGCCTAGGCGCCGCGTGCAATGAATTTCGCGGGAAGGCACAATGCGCGGATCATGGCGACCCCCAAGCCGGGCGAGATCCGCTGCCCGACCTGCCACCGATCAACGCCGCCGGCCGCCTTCTGCACCCAGTGCGGTTCGGTCATTCCGCCGGATGCCCGCGCGCGTCCGCGCGGCATGGATCGTGACGAGCTCCAGGACCGCATCCGCGCGCGCCGCTCCGGAGGCGATCCCTATCGGCGCGGGTCGGAGGCGGATGAGGGGACCGGCGTGTACGAGCGGTTCGAGCCGGACGAGTCCGATGCGCTCGTCCGTGCCGCGGCGCGTGACGACGAGCCGCGGCAGGACCTGCTCGACGAGTCGGCGGCGCCAGCCCCGATGCCGCCGGATCTCACACGCGACGACGACGACTGGGTCGCGCCACCCCCGGCGGTCCCGGTCGCGGCTGCGGCGATCGCGGCGACGGCCGCGGCGGCACAGCCGCCTCCGGACGATCTGCCGGCCGCCGCTCCATCCGACGGGCCGTACGACGACCAATACGCCGATACCTTCGATGACGCGTATCCGGATCAGTACGAAGGGTGGGACGAGCCCCGTGAGCGATCGGGAACAGGGCCACTCGCGATCGTCGGGTTCCTCGGTCTCGGCGTCCTGGCGCTCCTGGCCGGGGCGGTGCTGGCCAGCCTGTGGGGCTCGGGCGGCGTCGGCCAGGGTGACGAATCCCCCACGCCGGCCGCCAGCGTCGCCCCGAGCGTCGGGGCAACCCCCGAGGTCACCGCCAGCCCGGTGGCCAGCGTCGAGCCGAGCGGATCGGCCACGGCCAGCGGAGGGCCGATCGTCTTTCCCGATGGCTTCGTGGCCGAGGCACAACCGTGCCTGCCGGGGAGCTCCGGAGGCAACGGCTGCGACTCGAACGGTGTGAGCAACACCGGCGCGGTCGATATCTGGGTCGGCTTCGAGAACGGCAACGCCAACGACGTCATCGGCGCCACGGTCGAGGCGCCCGACGGCTCCACGACCGACGGGTCGATCGACCTCTCGCGCATCGGGTGCGGCCGGGAGTGCAACGGCTACACCTGGTTCTCGTTCTCCGACCTGGAGCCCGGGACCTACGAGGTGCGGATCACGCGCAACGGGGAGCCGGCCGGATCCACGATGTTCGAGGTGACCTGAGCCCGCGTAGTTGGCGTGCGGCGTGCAGGAAGCGGACGGTGAGATGGGCGGGATGACGTTCGAGCGAGCCCGGATCCCACTGGCGGCCGTCCTACTGGGGATCGCCCTCTTCGCGCTGTGGCCACGCGACGGCGGCGGGGGCCAGGCGACGGCCGAGGAGAGCGCGCGGGCGGCCATGGTCGTCGAGGTCGGCGGTGAGGTCGTTCTCGAGCCAACCGTGGCGCCGACGCCAGTGGCCACCCCCGTTCCGACCGCCGAGCCGACACCGGAAGCGACTCCCGTCCCAACGCCGCCCCAGCCCGACACATTCACTGCCGACGTCCTCGCATGCCGCGACAACGATGGAGCGGACTGCCGGGGCGAGTTCGAGCGCTTCCCGCGGCGTGGAGAGAGCTTCACCGCGCTCGTGCGGTTCGAGGACGCGAGAGCCGGTGACACGATCAGCGTCACGCTCACCGGCCCTGGCGTTCAGATCAACGGCGGACCGTTCACGCTCGAGGGCGCCGGCGACGGCTATTACTACTCGCGCATCACCTACGGTGACCTCGATCGGGGAGACTACGTCCTCGCCGCACTGCGCAACGGCGCCGAGGTTACGCGCACGACCCTGCGTCAGCGCTGAGGCTCAGCCGCCCCCCGAGGTCTCGCCGAGCCGGTGCGGGATGTCGCGCGGCTGGCCGCCGGCATCCCGCCGACGCGCGGCCAGCGCGCTGATGGCCTCCAGCACGCAGCGATGCGCCGCCGCCGCTGTCACCGAAGCCTGGTCGTACGGCGGGGACACCTCGACCACGTCCATGCCGGCCAGCTCGACGGCGCTCACGACCTGGCGGATGGCGCGAAGGAGCTCGCGGGTGAGCATCCCGCCCGGTTCCGGTGTCCCGGTGCCCGGTGCCATGCCCGGGTCGATCACGTCGATGTCCACGGACAGGTAGATCACCTCCGGCCCGTCGAGCGCCTGGGCGATGGCGTCGGCGACGACCGCCTCGGCCCCCCGCTCCTCGATCTCGGTCATGAGGTGCCACCGCATGCCCTGGTCGCGCATCCATCCGAGGGTCTCCGGTCCCGGCCAGTAGCCGCGGAGGCCGACCTGCACGAAGTTTCGACCGGCGACCGCCCCCGATTCGATGAGCCGTCGCATCGGCGTCCCGTGCGATCGGAGGTTGCCCCACGTGGCGTTCGCCGCGTCCGCATGGGCGTCGAAGTGGACGATGCCGAGGCGCCGAGGAGCCACCACGCGTGAGACGGCCGTGGCCGACGGGTAGGTGATGGAGTGATCCCCGCCGAGGATGATGGGGATCGCGCCGCTGCTGGCCACCTCGAACACCTTCTGCTCGATGACCAGGTGCCCGCGCTCGATGTCCATCGGATGCACGGGTGCGTCCCCCGCGTCGACGACGTCGAGCCACTCGTACGGCTCCACGTCAAGCTGCAGGGAGTTGATCGACCCCGAGTGGTAGCTCGCCTCCCGGATGGCCCGCGGCCCGAAGCGGGCACCCGGGCGATGGCTCACCGCATCGTCGAACGGAGCTCCGATGATGGCGACGTCCGGGCGCCGTTCGGCGAGGACAGACGCATCGGTCAGCCAAGGCAGCTTCTGGAAGCTGGGCAGCCCCACGTAGCTGGGAAGGTCGAACTCGTCGTAGGCCGTGTACGGGTCGCCGCTGGGTGGCGACTCATCGTTCATGCCTCGGCCTCGGCCGTTCACGTCGGTCATGGCGCGTTCGAGCGTCACCTCCGGCGGGTGAGCGGGCGCCGTCGCGATGCGGAGCAGGCCCGTTCGGTGACCGATCCTAGCACTACCATCCGAGGCCGATGACCACCCATCCGTCCTACACCCCGGACCAGGCGCGCGCGCTCCTGCCCGAGGTTCGAGCCACGCTCCTGCAGCTGGCGGTCGAGCGCCGGCGTCCTGATGCCCGCACGCCCGATGCACGCGCCGGCATGCTGGCGCTCTTCGAGCACCTCGAATCGCTGGGAATCATCGTGCGCGACCTCGAGGCCGGGCTGGTCGACTTCCCCACGACGCGTGATGGGGAGCCCGCCTGGCTCTGCTGGCGGCTGTCCGATCCCGACCTTGCCTATTGGCACACCACCAGCGAGGGCTTCGCATCGCGGCGGCCCATCTAGCCATGGTGGCTCCGCTCATCGTCGTCGTTGGCGACGCCATGCTCGACATCACCGTCCGTCCGGCCCTGTCCCCGCGCGAAGGGGGTGACGTGCCGGCCGACATTCGCCTGGGACCCGGAGGGCAGGGGGCGAACGTGGCGGTCCGTCTCGCTCGCCACGGTCTGCCCGTGCGGCTCGTGTGCGCCATCGGAGACGATGCCGCCGGACGGATCATCCGTGAGAGCCTGGCGGCCAGTGATGTCGCCATCAACGACATCGGCGCCGAGGCCAGCGGCGCGGTCATCGTCATGCTCGGCGCCGGTGGTGAGCGAACGATGCTGAGCCATCGCGCACCTCTGGGGCGCCGCCTCTCCGCGGAGCCTCTCACCCGTGCCGACTGGCTCATCGTGTCGGGATACCTCCTTGCCGAGCGAGATCGCGGAGTCCTGGAGATCGCAGCCGGGGACATCGGTCGCCGCGTGGTGCTCGGCTGCTCGCTCGAGCAGGCGCTGGCACCCGCCTGGGCCGATGCCGCAGCCGCGCTGCGGCCGCATCTGACCATCCTCAACGACACGGAGGCAGCAACGATCGCCGGTGCGGTGGATCGCCCCGCGGTGCTGTCGAGGCGGATTGCCGATCGGCTTGGAGGCCTCGTCGTCGTTTCTCATCGGTCGGGCGCGGCCATCGCGATCGGCGACCAAGAGGTCGAGGTCGAGGCGGCCTCGGCGGATATGGCCGTCGACACCACCGGAGCAGGGGACGCGCTCGCGGCGCGCCTGGTGGCCGCGCTGATCGACGCGGACTGGCCTCCCGGCGTCGAGCGGGTGCGGCCGGCGCTGGCCTCGGCCATCGCCACGGCAGCCGAGGTGGCGCGTCTCGCCGGCGCCCAGGCGCGCACGAGTGACGAAGCGGGGGGTACCGTGCGCCGGTGAGCCACCACGTCCTCCTCATCGCCGCCGAGGTGCGCGCTGCGCTCGATGAAGGGCAGCCCGTCGTGGCCCTCGAATCGTCGCTCATCGCGCAGGGCCTCCCGGTGCCCCACAACCTCGAGACGGCCCTCGCGGCCGAAGCCGCAGTCCGCGAATCCGGGGCGGTTCCGGCCACCACGGCACTCGATGCCGGCCGTCTCGTGGTCGGGGCGGACCGGCAGCTCCTCGAGCGCCTTGCCGATCCAGCAGCCACCGTCGCCAAGGCGGCCTCCCGTGACCTCGGGCCGTTACTCGCCGCCGGCACGCTCGCGTCGACCACCGTCAGCGCGACGATGCGCATCGCGCACATGGCCGGTATCGGCATGCTTGCGACGGGGGGCATCGGCGGAGTCCACCGCGGCGCGGCGACGACGTTCGACGTCTCCAGCGACATCGATGAGCTCGCCATGACTCCGGTAGCGGTCGTCTGTTCGGGAGCCAAGTCGATCCTCGACCTGGCGCTTACGCTCGAGCTGCTCGAGACCAGGCGCGTGCCGGTCATCGGCTATGGCACCGACGAGCTGCCCGCCTTCTACAGCACCAGCTCGGGCCTCGCGCTGGGCCACCGCGTCGACGGCCCGGGCCAGGCAGCCGCAGCGATACGGATGCATCGGTCCGTCACCGGTTTCGGGGGCGTGCTCGTCGTCCAGCCACCTCCGGCCGCGCTCGCCATCGATGCAATGGAGGTCGACGCCTGGATCGGCGACGCCGTGGCAGACGCCGAACGGAGAGGTGTGCATGGCGGTGCCGTGACGCCATACCTTCTCGGGTATCTGGCGCGGGCATCCGATGGCCGCACCCTCCGGGTGAACATCGGCCTCATCGTGGGCAATGCCCGGACCGCGGGAGCCATCGCGGCAGCCGAATCGGCGGCGGATCGTCAGTCTTGACCTGATCCGATCCGGCGGTATGCTCGGGGCCCGGCCGGGAAGTCTGCGGAGGATCTGGCACGCCAATGAGGATCTACGAAGGAAGCCCGCGTCAGAACTGGGAGGAGGTCCTGCGCAGCATCGGCGCCTTCGCCGATCAGGAGAAGCTGAAGGAGCTCCTCCTCCTCGAGCTCGATGCCGGTTTCCTGCTCCAGGGCCTCGGCCTCCAGGGCGGAGGAGCCGATTCCGACAGCTTCGGCTCGACCGCGAAGCGCACCTATGAGCTGGCCGACGACCAGGTGGCGGAGATGATGGACGCCATGGAGGCGCGCCGCGGGACCGCGGTCGGCAACAAGCCGCACGCCGACCTCATGAACTACTACGAGCAGGCGCTGCGGATCATCGGCGCCTACATCGACAACCAGCGGGCGCACGACGTCTTCTTCTTCGAGCAGGACGGTTCATTCGTGGTGCGCCTGTTCGGCGTGGCCGGTTCTCATGGCGCAGGCCACCAGCTCTCCGAGTTCACCAAGGACGAGATACTGGCTATGATCGAGTCCGCACCCGATCATCGAGGCACGAAGGCGTCCGCGCAGCAGGGCGCCGGCTAAACAGGGGTTTCTCCCATGAAGGCGCTCAAGGTTCTCCTCATCAGTATTGGCGCGTTGCTCGCCGCGGTCATCGTGATCCCGCTGACCATCCTCGCCGGACTGTTCGTGTGGCTCAAGCTCACCGAAGAGGCCGATGACGAGGAGCTCGATCTCGACGACGCGATCTGAGTCGTCCCGGGTCCGGAGCGGGGCGTGAGCACGCGCGCCGAGCCGGCACGGCCGGACGGGCCGGCCGCACACGCTCGGCCGCGCTTGATCCAGCCCCGCGGCGGCTCCTGAACGGTCAGCTCACCCGGTACGTGGCCGCCTCCGGTAGACGACATCGCGCCCAGCCGGCACGGCCGGACGGGCCGGCCTCACACGCTCGCCGGTGATCCAGCCCCGCAGCGGCTCCTGAACGGTCAGCTCACCCGGTGGCGAGGGCCCATGCCACCGTCCAGCAGACGGCCGCGGCGAGCATTCCGGGCCACAGACGTTCCACTCGGAAGGCGCCGGGGAGGAGCGCAATGAGCCCGGCTACCCCAAACCCGAGCGTGGCGATTGGCTGCTGCCCGCCCGCGATGAGCGCCGCACCCACCCCCAACCCGACGGCTGTCGCCATGCCGATGGCGACGAGGTGGGTCTTCCGACGTCCGAGCACCTGGGCCAGGTTGCGCGAACCCATGCGTTGGTCGGCATCGAAGTCGCGCAACGTGTTGGCCAGGTGTGCCGCGGCGGCGAACGGGCCGACCAGCAGCGGTGCCACGGCGACCCGGTCGAGCGGGACCCCCACGCCGGCGGCCACCCACAGCGGCAGGACTCCGAAGCTGATGAGATACGGCACCACCGAGAAGGGACTCCGCGAGAGCAACAGGTCGTAGGTGACGGCCGATGCCGACGCCACGGTTCCCAGCGCCAGCGTCACCCAGCCCAGCGGCGCCGAGGCAGTGACCTGAAGGATCACGCCGAAGGCCGCCACCAGGAGCGCCGCCCGCGGCGTGACCGCGCCGGAGGGGATCGGCTTGGTCGGCTGCACCACGGCATCGCGATCGCGGTCGGCCCAGTCGTTGAGCGCGCCGGTGAGGATCTGCGACCCCGCGACCGCGAGCGAGATCAGGGCCCATCGAATCGAGATCGGCTGCAGTCCCGCTTGCGCGGCGACGATCGCGCCGAGCGCTGCGCTCAGCGCAACGACCGTCAGTGCCGGCGCGGGATGGATGAGCCGGACGATCCCTGGCATGTGGGGCATCGTACGGGGCGACTCGACTGGATCGGCGGCGGTCAGGTCTCGACGCGCCTGTACGTCCCGTGATCCCGTCGCAGGAACCCTTCGTCCACGAGGTGACGTCGAAGCGTCGCGTGATCGGGCGCATCGTCGGCGAGGATCGCGTTCACCTCGGCCTCGTCGTAGCTGCGCCCCGGCTCGAATCGCGATGCGAGATGCGCGCAGGCCGCCAGCTTCATTGGGCGACGTCGTGGCATGGCCGTGAGACGCCCGTCACGGAAGAAGGCGATCTGGACATCGGTTGCCGGATCTCGCATGCGTCCGAGGATGCCACGAGCGGCGCAGATCGGCCACCGGGACCGAAGCGCCGCCCCTCCCTCCGACCACGATCGACAGCGAGCGCATCGGTTCATACGGGGTCCGTGTCAGCGACCGAGCCGGGTCGAATACGCTAAGATTGCGTCCCGAGCAGACCACGGCGTCCCTGCTCGCGTGCCGCGCCGCTTCCGCCACGCCCAGCCGATCGCGGAGGACCCCATCGATGCCCAAGTACGTCTTCGTGACGGGCGGCGTCACCAGCTCGCTCGGCAAGGGCATCACGGCGGCCAGTATCGGTCGCATTCTCAAGGCCCGCGGCGTGCCGGTCAGCATCCTCAAGCTCGACCCGTATATCAACATCGACCCGGGCACGATGTCGCCGTACCAGCACGGCGAGGTCTTCGTCACCGATGACGGCGCCGAGACCGATCTCGACCTCGGCCATTACGAGCGCTTCATCGATGAGAACCTCTCCCAGGCGAGCAACGTCACCACGGGACGGATCTACCAGAGCGTCATCGCCAAGGAGCGGCGCGGTGACTACCTCGGGGGCACCGTCCAGGTCATCCCGCACATCACCAACGAGATCAAGGAGCGCATCGCGCGGGTCGCGCGCGAGGGGACCGGCAGCGTGGCCGCTACCGGCCTGGCGGCCCACGGCGTTGTCGTCGTCGAGGTCGGCGGGACGGTCGGCGATATCGAGTCCCTGCCCTTCCTCGAGGCGATCCGCCAGATGCGCAAGGACGTCGGCAGGCGCAACGTGCTTTACGTCCACGTGACCTGGCTCCCGGCGATCGGCGCCACCGGCGAGCTGAAGACGAAGCCGACGCAGCACTCGGTCAACACCCTGCGAGGCATCGGCATCCAGCCCGACGTGATCATCCTGCGAAGCGACGAGCCGATCGACGACGAGATCCTCGACAAGGTGAGCCTCTTCACCGATGTCGACGTCCACGCCGTGATTCCCCTCAAGACCGCGCGCAGCATCTACGAGGTGCCGATCCAGCTCGAGCGGGCGGGGCTCGGCAAGCTCGTGACCCGGGAGCTGGACCTGCCCTCGACCGAGCCGGACCTCGTCGACTGGCAGGAGCTCGTGAACCGGATCCGGGCGCCTCGCCCGGAGGTCGAGATCGCGATCGTCGGCAAGTACACCGAGCTGCCCGATGCGTACATCAGCGTCGGCGAGGCGCTCAAGCACGCGGCGCTGCACCACAACGTCGACGTCCGGGTCCGCTGGATCCGTGCCGAGCATCTGGAGCGCATCGAGCCGGAACAGGTCGCCGACGAGCTTGTCGGAGTGGCCGGCCTGGTCGTGCCCGGCGGGTTCGGCTACCGAGGGGTCGAGGGGAAGATCCGCGCCATCCGCTGGGCGCGACACGCCGAAATCCCGTTCCTCGGGCTGTGCCTCGGACTCCAGTGCGCGGTCATCGAGTTCGCGCGCGAGGCGCTCGCCACCGAGGACGCCAACTCGAGCGAGTTCAACGTCTTCACCGAGCACCCGGTCATCGACCTCATGCCCGACCAGGCGGACGTCACCGACAAGGGCGGGACGATGCGCCTCGGCCTCTACCCGGCCAAGCTTGAAGAGGGCTCTCGGGTGCGTGCCGCCTACGGGACCGAAATTGCCTACGAGCGCCACCGGCATCGTTTCGAGGTCAACAACGCGTATCGGGACCGGCTCGACGCCGCCGGCATGCGCTTCAGCGGGGTCTCGCCCGATGGACGCCTCGTCGAGTACGTCGAGCTGCGCGACCATCCATGGTTCGTGGCCACCCAGGCCCATCCCGAGCTGAAAAGCCGACCGAACCGGCCGCATCCGCTGTTCCGTGACTTCGTCGGCGCGGCCGCCGGCGAAATCGCGGGAGTGCCGTCCGCCACGCCAGCCCGGAAGCGCGCCGCGGGCCCTCGGACGGGACCGACCGCCGCGGTCGAGACTCCTTCGTGACGGCTCGCACTCCCGCCCGTCGCCGCTCGCCGGAGCTCGACGATCTCGATCGGGCCATCGCGAACGCCGAGGCTCGGACGATCGTCGTCTGGCGCGGCACGCATCTGGCCCTGGCGGAGGTGCCCGAGCAGCTGGCGCGCATCAGCGTGCGCGAGGGCCGCGAGCTCCTGTACGGATCGTATGTCGAGGCCCTCGAGGCCCTCAACCCACTGTATGCCCGCCGGTTGAGTGCCTGGCTCGAAGGCGGCGAAGCCACCGAGGCAGATCACGGCGACCCCGCTGTATTCGTCGAGGACCTCGCTCGCCTTGATCTGGAGGCCGAGACGCCGTACTACGCCGCGTTGCGAAGATACCTGGCGCTCATCGGCATCGAGCAGGGCGACGCCAGCGAGGCCGACCTGTGGCACGTCCTCCGCGGCAGCTCCTGGGCCCACTGGTTCGGAGAGCGGGAAGTCGAACGCGCGGTAACCGCGGCACGGCGCGAGCTCACCGACTCGGTGCGGGGGATGGACGGCTGGCGAGCGGCCGAGGCTCACCTCGCAGGAATCCCGGCCGCGGCCGATCTGACCGTAGGCGTTGCCATCGGCCGTGCCTACGCGAGCCTGGTTGGGGCGCCGGAGTGGCTCGCCGACGCGCTCCGCGTCGATGTCGAGGGGGCCGGGCACTTCGTCGACTTCGCCGCCTTTGTGCGCCTGTGGCGCATCCGGCGCCACGTTGCGCTGCTGACCTACGAGCGACGCCTGTACGAGGCCGACGATCCGGCGCTCCAGCGTGCCTACTACGCCGGGATCGTCGGACACCAGACCGGGGTCGCCGTGGCCGAGGCCGGCTATCTCGCCTCGGTGCCGCATCCATATGCCTCAGCCGATGACCTGCGCGCCACGATCCTCGGCGCCATGCTCGTCGAGGAGCTCGAGCGCCATCACGGGCTGCACTGGTGGCAGGAAACGGCATCACGCAAGCTCGTGGACCAGCTGGCCGGCGCGCCGACGATGGCGGACGCCATTGCGGAACTCGGGTATGATGCGTTGGACTGGAGACCCGTCCTGCGTCAGATCCGGACGCGACTCGTCGGCGAGATGAGCGGATACGGCGGGCCCAACATCACCACCCGTGCCGGGACCCGCAAGGTCTGAGCCGCAAGGTTTCCCAACAAGGCTTCATTGGGGCTTCACTGGGACCTCTGCGATTCCCGATCCCACCGCACGATCCGCCGCTGACAGCGGTCGGGTCGACTCCCACCGGACGCCCCGTGCGGCTCGTCAGCCCCGCACCGGAGCCGCAAGAACGGCGGCATCTCTGAACCCACTCTTCGAGGTCCTCTCCTCAATGAACCACCGCAGCCAGGCCGGGCGAACATGAACGACGAAGCGCGACCGCAACAGCAGCGGCGGCGTTCTCGACGCCGACCCGACAACGCCCCGCGTCGCCAGAATCAGCGCGGAGGGTTCACCCCGCGCCGGCGCAACGACTACGCGTCGGGCCAGTACTCGTCGATCTTCACCGGCCCGTTCCCGACCGATGCCGACGACGAGGGGCTCAACCTGGCCGACCTCCAGGCCAAGTCGATCGACGAGCTGCGCGAGCTGGCCGGCGAGCACGAGATCGCCGGATACGAGGAGCTGGAGCATTCGGACCTTGTGCTCAAGCTGCTCGATGTTGTGCCGCTCGCGCCGAACACGCCGCCGGATCGCAACGGCCAGCCGGGCACCGCGGATGGCGTCCTGGAGATCGTTGACGAAGGCTTCGGGTTCCTCCGCGTCAACGGGGTCATGCCATCGGGCCAGGACATCTACGTCAGCTCGTCGCAGGTGCGCCGCTTCGGCCTGCGCACCGGCGATCGGGTCACCGGCCAGACGCGCCAACCAAAGGACCAGGAGAAGTACTGGGGCATGCTCCGCGTCGACAGCGTCAACGGCGTCGAGCCGGAGATCGCCAAGCGTCGCCCGACATTCGACTCGCTGGTGCCGGTCTTCCCCGACGACATGTTCGACCTGGAGACCGACCAGAAGAACCTGACCCAGCGCCTCATCAACCTCATCAGCCCCATCGGCAAGGGGCAGCGCGGCCTGATCCTGTCGCCGGCCAAGGCCGGCAAGACGACCGTGCTCAAGCACATCGCCGCCGGGATCACCGAAAACAACCCCGAGGCCCACCTCATGGTCGCGCTGATCGGCGAGCGGCCCGAGGAAGTCACCGACATGCAGCGCAGCGTCGACGGCGAGATCTACTCCTCGACCTTCGATGAGCCGACCGAGAACCACACGCGCGTCGCGGAGATGTGTCTCGAGATCGCCAAGCGGCAGGTCGAGACGGGGCGTGACGTGGTCATCCTGCTCGACTCGATCACCCGCCTGGCTCGCGCCTACAACCTGGCCCTGCCGGCATCGGGCAAGACCCTTTCGGGCGGCGTGGATCCCGTCGCGCTCTATCCGCCGAAGCGATTCTTCGGGGCGGCTCGGAACATCGAGGGCGGTGGGTCGCTCACGATCATCGCCACCTGCCTGGTCGATACCGGGTCGCGCATGGACGATGTCATCTACGAGGAGTTCAAGGGCACCGGCAACATGGAGCTGGCGCTCGATCGCAAGCTGAGCGAGAAGCGGATCTTCCCCGCCATCGACGTGCTGCGATCCGGCACCCGGCGCGAGGAGCTGCTGCTCGACGAGAACGAGCTGCGGATGGTGTGGACCATGCGTCGCATGCTCAGCGCGCTCGGCCCGAACGAGGGGATCGAGCTGCTCATGCAGCGCCTGGGCAAGACCAAGGACAACGCGGAGTTCCTCGTCTCCCTCTCGAAGAGCGTCGAAGCCTCCGAACGCCCCTAGCGTCCGAGGCCCATGGCGCAACGCCTTCTCCCATGCCTCTCGGTCGCGCTCGTCGCTGGCCTCGCCGCCTGCAGCAGCGGCACGCCGTCTCCCAGCGCCGTGCCCTCGATCGTACCGACCGAACATGCCACCCCGACCCCGAGCCCGAGCCCGAGCGCTGGATCGGTCGAGCCGGCCCCCGGCTCTGACAGCTCGGTATACGCTCCGAATCCCGGGGCGATCGTCGTGGCCATCGACGCCGGACACGGAGGCTGCCTCGACTGGGGTGTCCCTGACCCATCGGAGCGCGGCGTCGAGCTGGCCGAGAAGACACTGACCCTCGCCATCGCCCAGCGCCTCCGCGACCGGCTGACCGCCGAGGGGGTCGTCGTGCTCATGATCCGCGACGACGACGAGGCCCTGGCCGGCGATGAGTATCCGAACCTCGGATGCACCGGCCCGCCGTGGCGTGATGTTGACGGCGACGGGCAGTCCGGCTTCGAGGAGAGCGGCCGCATTCGCACCCGCGATGAGCTCCAGGCAAGGATCGACCTGGCCAACCTCGCCATGGCCGACGCATTCGTCAGCATCCACATCAACTCCCTGACGCAGGACGGCGTCGTCTTCGAGATCGCCGCCACGCAGACCTTCTACGACGACGAGACGCCGTGGGGTCCCGCCAGCGGCGCCCTGGCCGATGCGCTCCAGTCCGGCGTCGTGGCGGCCATCGAGCCTCTCGCGGACTACGACCGGGAAGACCGCGACACCGATGCGGTTGCCTTCTACGTGATCAGCCGCACCTGGCAGGACGGCGACACCTGCGAAACGCCCGGCGACACGTGGTGCAAGCCACACCGAGGGCTCGCCATGCCCGGTGCGCTGGCCGAGGTCGGATCGATCACCCTGCGCGAGGAGCACGACCTGCTCGCGTCCGCCGAGGGCCAGGATGCCATCGCGGACGGGCTCTTCGATGGCGTCGCCGAGTTCCTGGCGGGGCGCGAGCTGGCCGCACGCATCGGCCTCGACGGGGAGGCGCCGGGAACCGTGCCGGCGCCCGCCGATGGGCTCGGTCCGCCGTTCATTGCCCCGGTTGGCCCCACGGCCCCGGTGCGGCTGCGGCTCACCAATACCGGAGTGGGCCAATGGCCGCCCGGCGTCGAACTGGTCGCGGGGTGGGAAGTGTCCGACCTCCCGTACCTCGCCGCCGAACCGGCCACGCTCTCGCCGCTTTCGGCCGAGATCCCGCGCCTCGCGCCCGGCGAGTCGGTCGTCGTCCAGATCACCCTTCCCGACGCTCCGCAGGAGCGATCGATCGCCTGGATCACCCTGCGCGCCGATGGCCGCCCGATGAGCGACATCGGCTCGGCGGCCATGCAGGTCATCAGCGAAGCCGACTGAACCCATCCGCACCCCCCTCGGGTGTGGCTCCTTCGTACTTGCCGATCGGGTGGTCGGAAAGTGGGTTGCCCCGACTCGTGACGCGCTGGTACCATTCGCGAGGCTTGTCGTCCGCCATCGGCCGCCGGGAGAGCAATCCGAGTCGGATTGGATCGATGCGAGGACCGAGCCACGCGCTTATTTAGGACCACCCCGTGTAGGCGGAGATCGACTCCTATTGCCTGATCCGCGTCAGCTCGTTCGCCGCATCGGTCAGAGCACCCTCCCGACACGGGTGATCGCCCACGTTTCGGTCGTGAGCCTCGTGGTCGTCGCCTCGCTCGGTGCCCTGACGAGCACACACGGCACCGATGGCGCGGGTCCCACATCCGACGCAGCCTTCATCGCCCTCATCTCGCAGGCGCGTGGCGCGGCGGCCCCGAGCAACGAGCTCGGCTCGGCGCAGTACGACACCGAGCTGCTTGGCGAGGACTACACGACACTCATCGACCGCGGGGCCTCGGCCAGCCAGGACGGCGCCGAGACGACCGACGCGTCACCGCTCGCCACGCCGGTGCCGATCGATCCGTCCGCGACGCCGCTCGCAGCGCCCACCGGCAGCAGCATTGGCTCAACGTCCCGGGCGGGGACCGCGCCGACCGTTCGCGTCGCGCAGCCCGTCCCGACCAACGGCGCGCTGGTGTGGCCGGTCATCGGCGGCTCGATCAGCCAGTACTACCACGCCGGCCACCTGGCCCTCGACATCGCCGCTCCGTACGGCGCGACCGTGGTGGCGGCTAAGGCCGGCACGGTGACGTGGGCCGGCTGGCGGAACAACGGCGGCGGCTACGTGATCGCCATCGACCATGGCGGCGGGATGCAGACGGTCTACAACCACCTTGGCGGCATCTGGGTCGGCGTCGGCACGCCGGTCGCTGCCGGGCAGGCGATCGGTGGCGTCGGCTGCACCGGCACCTGCACCGGTCCGCACGTCCACTTCGAGGTCATCGTGAACGGGATCATCGATAACCCGCTGCGGTACCTATAGGTCGCCCTCCCATTCGGCGTATATACGTATATACTCCACGTCGATAGAATTCGCCGATGACCAGCTTCGCTGACCGCGCGCGCATCCTCGTCGGCGCCGGAGCGGGCGGCGACGGTGCGAGCACCTTCCGGCGCGAGGCCCACGTCCCGCGCGGCGGACCTGACGGCGGTGACGGGGGCTCAGGCGGCGATGTGATCCTGGTCGTGGAGCCCGGCATGACGACGCTCGGCGACTTCAAGCGCAAGCGCCACTTCCGCGCGAAGCCCGGCGGTCGCGGAATGGGTCGCAAGGCCCATGGCCGCAGCTCCGACGATGTCCTGCTGCGCGTCCCACCCGGCACGGTCGTGCGCAGCCACCCCGACGGTGCCTGGCTGGGCGATCTCCTCGAGGCCGATACGCGCCTGGTGGTCGCACGAGGCGGCCGGGGCGGCCGCGGCAATGCCCGGTTCGCCACTTCGACGAATCGCGCGCCGACGCACTTCGAAAAGGGCACACCGGGGGAGGAGCGCTGGATCGAGCTCGAGCTGAAGCTCATTGCCGACATCGGCCTGGTCGGCGCGCCGAATGCCGGCAAGTCGACCCTCCTCGCCGCACTGACCGACGCGCGCCCCGAGGTGGGGGACTACCCCTTCACCACGGTCACGCCGAACCTCGGCGTCATCACCCTTGACCCGGACGGCGAGCGGACCGCGGTGATCGCCGATGTGCCGGGCCTCATCGAGGGCGCACACGAGGGGCGCGGCCTGGGCCACCACTTCCTGCGCCACGTCGAGCGTACCCGCGTCATCGTCGGGGTCGTCGATGGCGCGGCGGGCGACCCGCTCGCCGAGTGGGAAGCGGTCGCCGACGAGCTGCGCCACCACGACCCGGCGCTGATGGAACGGCCCATGCCACTCGTCGTCACCAAGCTCGATCTGCCCGAGGCCCGGGACCGCTGGGCTGAGCTCCGGAGCCAGCTGTCGGATGCCCTTGGCGTGAGCGCCCATGACGGGACCGGCCTCGACGCGCTCCGGGCGCGCCTGGCGGCCGCCCTCGACGCGGCGGCCATCGGTGAGGCGGCCACGCCCTCGGAGGAGATGCTCGTCCATCGGTTCGACCCTCTTGCGTCGGGCTGGGAGGTGGTCGCCGAGCGCGGAGACCTGCGGATCCGCGGACGTCGCATCGAGATTGCCGCCTCGCGCACCGACTTCACCAACGACGAGTCCCGTGATCGCTTCTGGGGCCTGGTCGAGCGGCTCGGGATCGACGACGAGCTGCGTCGCCAGGGGGCGGGACCCGGCACGACCGTTCATATCGGCGCGACCGAGCTCGAGTGGGGCGACGAATGACGCTCGCGTTCACCGCGTCGGAGCCGATGCGCGAGACGGTCTCACGACTGCCGCGGCGCATCGGGATCCTGGGCGGCACGTTCGATCCGCCGCACATCGGCCACCTGTGGCTGGCAACGCTCGCGGCGGACGCCATCGGCCTCGACCGTGTGCTCCTCATGCCCGCCTCGCAGCCGCCGCACAAGGGCGGCGACCTGGTGACGAAGGCCACCGATCGGGTGCTGATGACGCGCCTGGCGGTTGCCGGCGACGACCTGCTCGAGCTCACCCTGATCGAGATGGAGCGGCCCGGCCCGTCGTTCACGATCGACAGCGTTGACGAGCTGCTGCGCACCTACGGGACCGATGCGACCCTCTACCTGCTCATGGCCGCCGACTCGCTGGCGCAGATCGACACCTGGCGCGAGCCCGATGCACTGCTGGGGCGGATCGAGTGGGTCGTCGGTCCGCGTCCGGGCAACCCGGTGCCGGAGCGGTCGGTGCTGGAGGATCGGTTCGGAGCGAACGCGTCCCGGATCCACCTGCTGGCCGGGCCATCGCTCGACGTGAGCAGCTCCGAGATCCGGCGCCGGGTGGCGGCCGGGAAGGCCATCCGGTACCTTGTCCCACGCGGCGTCGAGGAGCTCATCGTCGAGCGCGGGCTCTACCGCCGCGGATGAAGGAGCAGCCCAACCTGACCGATCCGGAGCGCGTGGAGATCCCGACCGATGCGTCCGAGCTGGCCCATCGGATCGTCGAGATCGCGTCCGACAAGAAGGGCGCCGACATCGTCCTGCTACGCACGGCAGAGCTGACGACGATGGCCGACTTCTTCGTCATCTGTTCAGGCCGCAGCGATCGCCAGATCCAGGCGTTGGCCGGCGCCATCGTCGACGAGCTGCGTGACGAGGGTATCCGTCCGCTCGGAACCGAGGGCCGCCAATCGGCGCGCTGGGTGCTCCTGGACTACGGCACGGTCATCGTCCATGTCTTCGCCCCCGAGGAGCGCGAGTTCTACGGCCTCGAGCGCCTGTGGAGCAAGGCCACCCAGGTCGTCCGCGTCGTCTGACCGCCGGAAGTACTGTCGGCGTCAAGGGGCATGGCCCATCGGTCCCATTGAGACCGGGGCCGCCGATTCGCATATTCGCTGCCATGACAGCGCGACGTGCCCGACCGATCGAAACCTGCCGCTTCTGCAGCGGATCGCTCCTGACGAGCGTCTTCGACACGGTCTTTCGCGATCCCGAGGCCGAGGAGCGACTCTTCTTCGCCATCCCCGGCGCGCTGTGCGTGCCGTGCCGCCAGCTCTACGTCGATCAGCAGCTGATCGGCATCCTGGGTCTCGACGGCGCACGCTGCACGTTCGCGATCGAATCGGATCGCGTCCTCGCCGGCCACGCCGGCCAGGCTCCCGCCGCCTAGCCCGCCGGGCCTGGCGTTCCGCGCGTTCCACGCCCCGGTTGTTGCACCCGGCGACACTAAAGCCGAAGGAGCCCTCGTTCGCTCGTCCTGTGTTGCATGGGCTGAGAGCCACCTGGGCTGGGGCAGCGGCCCCGCGGGGTTAGTTCCACCCGGTGCAATTCCGTGCCGGCATGAGGCGCCGGAGGCTAGGACCGCCGTGGTGCCAGCAGGTGCTCGCCCATCCACGCTGCCAGCGCCGGCTCCTCGCCCATGACGTTGGTCTTGATCGCCAGGTCGGCCTCGAACAGGCCGGTGAGCATCGCCTCCAGCTCCTCGCCCCGATAGCGCCGCGCGGCCTCAACCAACCGCTCTGCCACGCGTGTGTTCCCGCGCGCGACGCGCTTCGCGATCTCGTTCGGCGGCACCTTCCTTGCCGCCAGGTCGCGTGCGACGATCAGGTCGCTGACCCGCCCCGACAGCGAGGCGAGGATCCGCAGCCCAGGTTGGCCCTCGGCCAGCGCGCGCCGCAGCGCCTCGGCCGCCGCGGCGGGCTCGCGGCGGTCGACCGCGTTCGTGATGGCGAAGACCGATGCCGGCCGCGTATCGGGGCTGACGGCTTCCACGTCATCGGCGGTGATCGGCCGGTCCCCGGCATAGGTGGCGAGCTTGCGGAGCTCGGAATCGGCGATCCGCGTCATCTCGCCGCGCTCGATGTCGGTCTCCCAGATGGCTCCGCCGATGCGCTCGGCCAGGACGTGCGCCGCGCGCACCTCGATGGGAACGCCGATCCGCGCCGCATGGGCGGTGATCCAGCCGCGCAGCTCGTTGCGCCGGGGGGCCAGGTGCTCCTCGACGCGCCCGCCGCGGGCCGTCACCGCGCCCGCCAGGCGCTTGAGCAGGGCAGGTGGCTTCGTGATGTCGCGCGATGGCCGTTCCTCGACCAGCGCAAGCGCCGACCCGTCCGGCAGGTCCGTCACCAGGGCCAGCAGCCGGTCTGCGGCGGCGGTCGCGCGGCCCGCGGCGCGCAGGGGCTGGCGGAGGACGGCGAGGTGGGTGCCGAACATCGTCATCGTGCCCGACTCGAGCCGCGCCCGATCGATGGCCGCCTCATCGGGCGAACCGACCGGGATGACATCGGCGCGATCGCTCGCGTCGATCTTGGTGGCAAACTCGCGCACAGCGGCATCGAGGCCGAAGCCGTCGTCACCGTGCACCAGCAGGAGTGGCGCGTTCATGCGCCGGCCTCCCACGCTGCTCGCAGCCGCTCGATCAGATCGTCGACGGACAAGCCGGTCGCGTCGGCGAGCTCCGCCTCGAGGGCGTGGGCGGGCCGTCGCGCCGATTCGATCTCGGCGACGTACTCGGGATGGCGTTGCTGCATGTCGTCCAGGCGCTCGTCGACGGTCAGGAACTCCTGTGCCACGTGCCGGTCGGCCACGGCCACGAGGACCGAGGGCCAGCCGATCGGGAAGCGGTCGTCATCGAGCAGCGCGGTCACCGGGTGGGAGGCGACCGGCATCGCGAGCTCCTCGTATCCGGCAGCTTCGAGCCGCCGCGCGCCGACGATCCCGTGCTCGCCCCCCGAGCGCCGGATCTCGACCTTGTCGATGTCGTGCAGGAGTGCCGCTGCCTCGACCAGCGCGCCGTCGACCGGGATCGACGCCTCGGCGACGAGCCCTGCCGCGGCCACGGCCACGCGGGCGACCCCGCGCGAATGGACCACGATCCCGTCGGGCAGTCCGGCCTCGTCGAGCAGGCGGAGCGCGGTGAATCGATCCGGAACGGCCACGGGCCGATGCTACCGGTGGGGGACGCTCCGTGCACTCGCATGACGGTGGACCAGCCCGCATCGGTCCTGACGCGGAAGGTCCGTCCGTCGGTGACGACCTCGATGTCGCCGTCCAGGTCGGTGCGGAAGACGGCGGCGCCGGTGAGCTTGGCCAGGGTCTCGGGTGCCGGGTGGCCGTACTCGTTGTCCTCGCCGACCGACATGGCGGCGACCGCCGGATCGACTACAGCCAGAAAGCCCGGCGTCGACGACGAGTGTGAGCCGTGGTGGCCGACCTTGAGCAGGTCGACCTGGCCAAGCACGTCACGCGCGACGAGCAGATCCTCGACCGGAGCCTCGGCATCGCCGGTCAGGAGCGTTGTGAACCCGCCGAACGTCACCTCCAGCACGACCGACCCGTTGTTGATGTCCCCGTCGGGGAGCGGCGCGGCCGCATCGGCGTCGGAGGGGTAGAGCACGCGGATCGAGGTCGTTCCGTCGAGTGCGATTGCCTGCCCCGCACGGGCGAGCACGATCGGGACGCCACCGTCGGTCGCATCGGCCAGGAGGCGCCTGAACGACGGGTTGTCGAAGTCGATCCCCGCATGGAGGATCGCGCCGATGCGGAACCGCCCGAGCACTTCGACCAGCCCGGCCACGTGGTCCTGGTGGGGGTGGCTGAGCACCAGCAGATCGATCCGACGCGCGAAGAACGGCAGGTTCGCCCCGATGCGTCGCAGGGTGAGCTCCGGGTCTGGCCCGCCATCGACGAGCATCGTGGCTCCGCCGGGAGCCTCGACCAGGATCGCATCACCCTGCCCGATGTCGAGCGTGGTGACGTGCAGCAGCCCATCGGGTCGGCCGGCGACGGTGATTGCGCCAAGGAGCACGACCAGGGCGACGAGGATCGGGAGCGGGCGAAGGGCCTTCGCCGCCGCGCGACCGAGGCGACCCGGCTCCGGATCCGGCCGTGGGCGCTCGTCGGCCGGTGCCTCGCCGCGCAGCGCCCAGGCGCCGAGGGCGAGGATGGGAAACCAGGCGACGGCAAACGGCGGCGGGACCTGGACGTCGACCGCCGCGAGCGGCACGGATGCCGCGGCCATCCCGAGCGTCACGATCACGAGAAGCGACAGCCAGGCGGCGCCGCCGGCTATCCAGGTCACCGCGTCGCCGAGGAGAGCCACATGCACCACGCCGTCGAGGCAACCGGCCACGGAGGCCACCGCGCTGAAGAGCATGGCGAGCGGCACGAACGGCACGACGAGCACGTTGGCGACCGGCGCGATCAGCGACAGCCGCTCGAAGTTGACGAGGATGACCGGCAGCGTGGTGAGCTGCGCCGCGAGCGTGAGCGCGATCGGCTCGCGAATCCATCCGGGCCATCTCGGAAGCCGCCGTTCGACCGAGGCGCCGAACCAGATGAGCCCGGCGGTCGCGAGAAGCGAGAGCTGGAAGCCCACGTCCCACAGCACCGGCGGCGCGGCGATCAGCATGATCAGGGCGGCCATCGCCAGCGCCGACGCGGCGTGCGCACGTGATCCGCCCAGGCGGCCGACGAGCATGGCTCCGGCCATGAGCGCGGCCCGCACGACCGACGGACTGGCGCCGGTCAGCATGACGTAGCCGCCGACCGTGGCTGCCGCGATCACCGCGGTCGTCCATCTGCCGCCCGGGCGGCTGGACAGCGGGCTCACCACGGCCGCCACGAGCGCCGCGACGATCGCGATGTTCCAGCCGCTGATGGCGACGACGTGCGTCAGTCCGGCGGCCGCGAAGGCGTCGCTGATCTCAGGTGCGATCGACGCTCGGACACCGAGGAGGATCCCCGCCCCAAGGGCCGCCTCGGGCTCCGGAACGAGGTCGTTGAGGCCACCGAGCAGCGCGCTCCGCACCGATGCCAGTGCCCCCGCGGGTCCGCCGTCGCCCGCGATCACGTCCGCGGAGCGGGCGCGCGCGATGGCGCCGATGCCCTGCCGCGCGAGGTACTCTCGGTACGCGAAGCCCTCGAAGTCCTCCGCCAGCTCGACCTCCGAGCTGACCCGAAGCCGATCGCCGCTGGCCGCATCGATCCCGCGCGGCAGCCAGACGAGCAGCCGGCCCGAAAGGTGCGTTGGCTCGGCCCCTCCGATCACCCAGACCTCGCCCAGCACGAGCTGGAGACGATGGCCGCGAGGGCGCGGGTCGTCCATGACGGTGCCGACGATGTCGTGGTCCCCGCCATCGACCAGGCTCGCCACGGAGTGCGACCCGTCCACGACCGACCCGTCTGCTTCGCCTCGCCAGGCGCCCGCTCCGGCACCTGCGACGGCGACGCCGAGCACCGCGACCCACGCCAGCTGGCCCCCGCCCGCCCGCGCGACGAGCAGGAGAGCCACTCCGACGGCGACGAGCACCGCGACGGGGAGGCCACCCAGCGCATCGGTCGCAAGAATGCCGCCCGCGACCCCGCTCAGCGCCGCGGGCAGTACGAAGCGCGCGGCGCCCATGTCTCAGGCCGCGGTCGCCAGCCCGGTGATGTCCTCCAGCTGACCGTTGTGAATGACCCCGCGGTCGACCATGTCCTGGAGCGAACTGAACGGCCGCTCCTGGCGCGCGGCGACGATCTTCTGAACCGTCACAGCGCCGATGCCCGGCAGCGCCTCGAGCTCCTCCGGCGTAGCCGTGTTGACGTTGACGAGGCTTCCTGCCGACGCGCCGCCGGCCGCCTCAGCCGATGGGGCGGCCGCGACTCCCTCGCCGATGCGAGGTACGCGCACCTGCTGGCCGTCCACGAGCGGCTGCGCGAGGTTGAGGTCCGCCGCCGCATCGAGGTCAGCGTCTGTGGCGTAGCCGCCCGCGGCCGCGATGGCATCGGCAACGCGCGATCCGGACACCAGCTCGTGAACCCCCGGCTCGGCCACCGCCCCCTCCACGTCCACCACGATGATCCCCGTCAGGGCGACCGCTGACGACGGGCCGGGCGCCGAGGAGACGGTCAGCAGGCCGCCCGGGTCATCGATGCCGGCTTCCTGCCCCCCGGTCGGCGCAAGGAGGACGAACGCGGCCGCGACGGCCAGGGCGAGGGCGCCGCCACCGGCGGCGATGAGCATGCGATCCGATCGAGCCAATGGAGCCTCCCGCATGGAGGCGAGCACGAGCGAAGGTGTGTCTGCGTCCGAAACCCGGCGTCCGGGCACTCGACGCCGGGCTCCGGAAGCAGGACTGCAGCCTAGGCCATCGGCCCTTATCGGTCGGTTACCGCCGCATTACCGTGGCGTGACGACGTTGACCAGGCGGCCGGGGATCTGGATCACCTTCGCCGGAGCCTGTCCCCCGAGGTAACGCTGGACGTGCACAGAAGCCAGCGCCATGCGCTCGATCTCCTCGGCCGGCGTGTCGGGCGTGACGACCAGGCGATCGCGCAGCTTGCCGTCGACCTGCACCGGCAGCTCGATCGTCTCGGTGGCGGTCAGCGCCGCATCGGCGATCGGCCAGCTCTGGGTGTGGACGCTGTACGCGTGGCCTCGTCGCTCCCACAGCTCCTCCGCCGTGTGCGGGGTGAACGGGGCCATCAGCAGCAGCAGGGTGTCGGCCGCCTCGGCATAGGCCGCCGTTCCGGCCAGCCCTGCCTCGCGAGCGCGCACCAGGGCGTTCGTCAGCTCCATCAGCCGGCTGATGGCCGTGTTGAAGTGCATCTCCGCGATGTCGTCGGTCACCTCGCCGGTGGCGACGTGCGCCGCGCGCCGCAACGCGCGCTCGGTCTCGGGATCGGCGACGTCCGCCGGCCCCTCGGTCACGACGGCCGCGCCCCAGGCGCGGCTCAGCCAGCGATGGATGCCATCGATGCCCGACGGGTTCCAGGGTCCGCCCTGGTCCCACGGGCCGATGAACATCAGGAACGCGCGGACGGTGTCCGCGCCGTAGCGCTCGACCAGCTCGTCGGGAGCCTGCACGTTGCCGCGCGACTTGCTCATCCGATTGTGATCGGCGCCGAGGATCTGGCCCTGGTTGCGCAGCTTCAGCGTCGGCTCGTCGAGCCCCACCAATCCCAGGTCACGCAGCGCCTTGGTGAAGAAGCGGAAGTACATCAGGTGCATCACCGCGTGCTCCGCTCCGCCGGTGTACAGGTGGACCGGCATCCACTCGTCGACCTTCGCCCGATCGAACGGGGCGGCGTCGTCATGCGGGGAGCAGTAGCGCAGGAAATACCAGCTCGAGTCGACGAAGGTGTCCATGGTGTCGGTCTCGCGCCGGGCGGCGGCGCCGCAGACCGGACACTCGGCGTGCAGGAACGCGGCGTGGGACTGCAGCGGACTGACGCCGGTCGGTGCGAAGTCCACATCCGTCGGCAGCACCACGGGCAGCTGCTCGTCGGGCACGGGCTGGGCACCGTGCTCGTCGCAGTAGATGATCGGGATCGGCGCGCCCCAGTAGCGCTGGCGCCCTGCCACCCAGTCGCGCTGGCGGTACGTCACCGCGAACTGCCCCTGCCCGCGTTCCTCGAGCGCCCGCGTGATGGCGCCGATGGCCTCCGCGGCGGGCATGCCGCTGAACTCGCCCGAGTCGATGAGCACCTCGTCGGCGCTGTGCCCGACCAGCGCCTCGCCCTCGGGCAGCGGGCCTGAAGCCGGCGCGACCACGTAGCGGATCGGCAGGTCGAACTTCCGCGCGAACTCGTAGTCGCGCTCGTCGTGGGCGGGGACGGCCATGATCGCGCCGGTGCCGTAACCGGGCAGGACGTAGTCGGCGATCCAGATCGGGATGCGCTCGGAGGTCATCGGGTTGACGGCGTAGGCGCCGATGAAGACCCCGGTCTTCTCGCGCTCGGTGTTCAGGCGCTCGATCTCGGTCTCGCGACGCGCGCTGGCGACGTAGGCCTCGACATCCGCGCGGCGATCGTCCGTGGTCAGCACCGTTACCAGCGCGTGCTCAGGCGCCAGCACCATGAAGGTCGCCCCGAACACCGTGTCGGGCCGGGTCGTGAACACTCGGATCGGCTCGACGTCGTCGGGCTCGGTGGGGAAGTCGATCTCGGCGCCCTCGGACCGGCCGATCCAGTTCGTCTGCATCGCCTTGATCGGCTCGGGGTAGTCGAGGCCGTCGAAGTTCAGGAGCTCGTCGCTGTAGCTCGTGATGCGGAAGTACCACTGCTCGAGGTCGCGCTTCTCGACCTGGGTGTTGCATCGCCAGCAGCGCCGCTCGGTGCCCACGACCTGCTCGCGGGCCAGCACGACCTTGTCCTTCGGGCACCAGTCGACCGCGCCCATCGCCTTGTAGGCGAGGCCTGCCTCGTACAGCTTCAGGAACAGCCACTGCTGCCAGCGGTAGTAGTCGGGGTCGCAGGTCACGACCTCGCGCGTCCAGTCGAAGCTGGCGCCCATCAGCCGCATCTGCCGCCGCATCGTGTCGATGTTCGCGAACGTCCACGTCGCGGGGTGGATGTTGCGATCGATCGCCGCGTTCTCCGCCGGCAGCCCAAACCCGTCGAAGCCCATCGGGAACATCACGTTGTAGCCCTGCATCCGATGCATGCGGGCGACGATGTCCGGCCCGGTCATCGCGAACCAATGGCCGATGTGCAGGTCGCCGGACGGGTATGGATACATGGTCAGGTCGTACCGCTTCGGGCGGGGATCGTCGTCGCGCGCGACGTATAGCTCGTCCACCTCCCAGCGGTCGCGCCACTTCTGCTCGAACGTGGAAGGATCGAAGCGTTCCGGCCGCTGCGTCCGTGCCGGCGCGTCGGTGGTCATCGGTCGTTCTCCTGCGGATCTGGCGCGAACCACGCCATCAGGACCTCGTCGCGGAACGCGTTGCCGGTGCGGTACTGCCCGCGACGCAGGCCCTCACTGACGAAGCCGCGCTTGGTGTAGACCGCGATCGCCCGCTCGTTGTCCGGGAAGACCCCCAGTGAGAGCTTGCGCAGCCCACGATCGATGGCCCAGCGCTGCGCGGCGCCCACCAGCTCGGAGCCGATGCCGACCTCGCGCCAGCCATCGGCGATCGTGATGGACAGGACGCCGATGTGCTCGGTTGCGACGCCTCGATCCACGGTGACGAGGACGTTGCCGACCACCTCGGCATCGGACTCGGCGACCAGCACGAGGTGCTCGTCGGCGCGGATCATCTCGCTGATCCAAAAGGCCTCCGAGGGCTCGCTGACCGCGCCGGGTGTGGTGATGAGCCAGCGGCCCTCGCGGCGAACCGCGGCGAACAGCCGGGCCAGGCCGCGGCCGTCGGTCGGGCGCCCGGGACGCAGCGTCCAGCTGCGGCCATCTCGTGCCGTCTTTGTCTCACCGCTGCCGGTCATGATCATCGTCGTGCGTGCCTCGGACATGCAACGAGCCCCTCCGTCGTCAGGACGAAGGGGCTCACTCTTCGCGGTACCACCTGAGCTTGACCGCCGGTTCCTGCTGATGGAGGTGGTGGAGCTGGGGGGACTCGAACCCCCGACCCCCTGCATGCCATGCAGGTGCTCTCCCAGCTGAGCTACAACCCCACGGATTCCGTCGGTCCACTCGTCGGCGCTGTATCGGTCGCCACTCGGCCCGGCTCGTCACCGGGCTGCTCAACGGGCGAGTTCCACGCTCCTCCGTTCGCCGGCTTCCACCGTCCCGGCTCGCTTGTGAAGGAGTTGCGGCGCGTACTGCTCCCGCGTCAACGCATCGATTTCGAGGATAGCACAGGCGTTCGGTCCGCCTCAATCGCCCGCCCGCGTTGGCTCAGTCGCTCGGGTCGTCACCTGGATGCTCGAATGACGCGAGCACGACGACGAACGCGACCATCGGCCGTGCAAGCAGCAGGAGGAGAAGCCACTGGTAGGCGGCGACGGTGGCCCAGATGATCCCGGCGCCGGCCGCGAGCACGATGAGGAAGTTGAGCAGGCCGATGAAAACGGCCCAGCCGCGGCCGATCGGAAGGCCACGCGCCATCTGGCGCCGCACGAGGACGAACACGAACGCGACCTGGTAGGCGATCACCGACGCGCTCAGGATCCGGACCGCGGTCTCGGATGAGCCGATGGTGGTGGACATCGGCACGACGGCCAACGCGAAGAGCGCGTTCGCGAAGCTGAACTCGACGATCTCGCGCAGCCTGAAGCGGTCCATGGCGCTGAACTGGCCGGCGCTGCCACGCCGCAGGGTCGCGACGAGGCCGGCGAGGCCGGCAAGGCTCAGGTTGAGCCCTGCGACGGCGAACATGTAGGTCGCTTCCGGGATCACAACCAGCAGCCCTCGGTGCGTCAGCCTGCACATCATGCCGCCGGACGCGGTGGCGTCAATCGGGCGCCGGCGCGAGGCCGGTTGGCGTGTTGGCCCCTGGTGTTGACACGAATCGTATATTCACAATATGACTCGTATTGCGAATACGGACGGGCGCACGTATCGGAGCGAGCTGCGAGCGCGGCAGGCCGAGGGCACCAGGTCGCTGATCCTCGAGGCGTTGATCCGAGTCATGGCCGGCGGCGTCGCATCCGTCTCGATCCCGGCGGTCGCACGCGAGGCCGGCGTGTCGGTCCCCACGGTCTACCGGCACTTCCGGACCAAGAGCGACCTGTTCGCGGCGCTCTACCCTCACGTCGTGTATCGCGGCGCGATGGTTCAGCTGCCCCTGCCCGATTCGCTGGACGGGTTCGGTGCCGGGCTCCGGAAGCAGTTCACCAGCCTCGACGCGATTGGCGACCTGGAGCGCGCGGCAATGCTCAGCCCGGCCGGCGAGGAGGCGCGGCGCTCCAACATGCCGAGTCGAGTCGCGAGGACGCGCGCGCTGGCCGACGCCATCGTCCCGGCAGGCTCGACCATCGACCGGGAGCGCCTCACCCGGCTCCTGGTGGTTCTGTCCGGCAGCGCGGCATTCCGAACGTGGCGCGACCACCTGGGCTGCTCGCCCGAAGAAGCAGCCGATGACGTGGAATGGGCCGTACGCACGTTGATCGGCGCGAGCACGAGGAACGATTGATGGGCTCCAACGGCATCCTGCGGCTGGCAGACGTGCGCTCTGCCGACACCCCGGTCGTGGGCGGCAAGGCGGCGGGGCTTGGCGAACTGTCCGCAATCGATGCGCGCGTGCCGGATGGCCTGGTGCTGACCGCCGATGGAGCGGCCCTGCCGTCGGATCGCCGGGATGCCTTGATCCGCGAGGCGACGCAGGAGCTCAGCGGCCGGTTCGCCGTTCGATCCAGCGGCATCGGCGAAGACGGCGCCGAGCATTCGTTCGCGGGGATCTTCGATTCGGTGCTGGACGTGGAGCGCGACGACCTCGGCCCGGCCGTCGATCGGGTGCTGACGAGTGCGGGCAGCGTTCGCGCGGCGGAGTACGCGGCGGGTCCGGGGCGAATGGCGGTGATCGTCCAGCGCATGGTGGATCCGGTGGCCGCCGGCGTTGCGCTGACCGCCGATCCGGTGAGCGGCGACCGGGCGAGCTGCGTGGTGACGGCCGTCCGAGGACTCGGCGATCGCCTGGTGTCCGGGCATGCGGCGGGGGACGAGTGGGTTGTGAGCCAGGGCGCGGCGCGGCCTCGGCGCCGGTCGGAGAAGGCGATCGACGAGCGCCAGGCGCTGCTGGTCGCCGCGGAGGCGCGTCGCATCGCCGAGGTGCGTGGCACGCCCCAGGACGTGGAGTGGGCGATCGACCGTGATGGGACCCTGTGGATGCTCCAGGCCCGGCCGATGACCGCCCTGCCACCGGACGTCTCATGGGAGGCGCCGGCGCGCGGCGCCTACACCCGCTCGCTGCGCTTCGGGGAGTGGATCTTCGAGCCCGTGACGCCGCTGTTCGAGTCCTGGCTCCTGTCGACTCTCGAGGAACGGCTGCATGCCTGGATCCGCGCGGGCCTCGGGCAGCGGGCGCCCCTGCCGCACCACGTGGTGGTGAACGGCTGGTATTTCTACTCCATCAACTGGATCTCGCCCGCCAACATGCTTCGCAGCCTGCCCAGCATCCTCTGGCATGTGGCACGCGATCCGCGGCGCTCGGCAGGCGTGATCCCCTCGGTGGCACGCCACAGCGTCCCCCTGTTCGAGCAGGACTGGCGCCGCGACCTCCAGCCACGCTACCGCGCGGCTGTTGACGCTGCCGAGGCGCGCGTCGAAGTTGCCGCTCCCGAGGAGCTGCCCGCGCTGATCGACCGGCTTGCGGACGCGGCGGGCGAGTACTTCGGCTCGTTGGTGGCCCTTGCCGGTGCGGCCTACAAGCTGGAGATCACCCTGGCCCGCTTCCACCAGCGCCACCTGGCGCACATCGTCGGCGACGGGCATCTGCCGCTGCTCGCGGGGTTGGTGGCCCCGCCCGCTCCGCCGCGCCATGCTGTCGTGAGCCTGGACTGGATCCACGCTCCGGCGCCGCTGGCCGAGGCGGTCGGCGGCGCGACGGCAGTCGGCCACGCGCGGGCCGTGGCGGCGCGGGAGGCCGCCGAGGGCGCCGCCCGCGCGGCCCTGGCCAGCTCCCCCCGAACGCTCCGCACCTTCGAGCGGCTCCTCGCCGATGCCCAGCACATCGTCCCGATCCGCGAGGAGCAGGTTGCCGAGTTCACGCTGCCGTGGCCGGTCATGCGCCGCGCGGTGGTGCGCATCGGCGAAGCGCTGGCGGAGCGCGGCGTCGTGAAGGACCCTGACGATGTGTTCTTCCTGGCACGCGACGAGGCGCTCGCCGGACTGGCAGGCGCCACCGTTGTCCAACCTGTCGACGTCGAAGCCCGCCGCCGGCTCCGCGCCGAGCAGGCGAGACTGGTGCCTCCAGTCCTCATCGGCCACCTGGCGCGGCCGGTGCGCAGGTTCTGGGAGGGCTACCCGCGGATGTTCGGCGCCGACCCGTCGGACGAGGCCATCGTCTCCGGCGTGCCGGCCTCGGCAGGACGTGTCACCGGCCTGGTCCGCGTGATCCGTGGGCCGGAAGAGTTCGACCGGCTCCAGCCCGGCGAGGTCCTGGTCGCGCCGCTCACCGCCCCCGCGTGGACGCCGCTGTTCGCCCTCGCGGCGGCAGTCGTGACCGATGTCGGCAGCCCGGCGGCACATGCGTCGATCATCGCGCGCGAGTACGGCATCCCCGCGGTCGTCGGCTGCGGCGACGCGACCGCCCGACTCCGAACCGGCATGCGCGTGACGGTCGACGGCCGCACGGGGAACGTGGAGCCGGCCTAGGCATCCCGCTGCGGCTCGTGGCCGAGAATCGCTTGTTGACATTGTTGAGTATTATGGTCAACAAGCTTTGATTTGGGGGTGACAGGCGCGATGAAGTCCAGGCTCGCGGCGGCGATCGTCGTCGTTCTCGCCGGGTGTGGCGGCGTTCAGGGAAACCCCGACGAGCCGATTCCGGTGCGCCTCGGCTACTTTCCCAACGTCACCCACGCGACCGCGAGCGTGGGCGTCGAACAGGGCCTCTTCGAAGAAGCCCTCGGTTCCGGCGTCGACCTGACCGTTCAGGCTTTCAACGCCGGACCCGACGCCATCGAGGCCATCTTCAACGGGGCGCTCGATGCCACCTACATCGGTCCAAACCCCGCGATCAACGCGTTCACCCGTTCCGATGGCGAGGCAATCCGCATCATCGCGGGTGCCACGTCGGGCGGTGCCGCGCTGGTGGTACGGGATGGCATCTCAACTCCCGAACAGCTGGCCGGGACAACGCTCGCCACGCCGCAGCTCGGAAACACGCAGGATGTCGCGCTGCGCGCATGGCTCGCCGAGCAGGGGTACGAGACCGATCTGGAGGGTGGTGGCGACGTGTCGATCATCCCGCAGGCCAACGGCCAGACGCTCGAGGCGTTCCGTGCCGGAGAGGTCGACGGGGCATGGGTTCCGGAGCCCTGGGCCACGCGACTGGTCGAGGAAGGTGGCGGGCATGTGCTCGTGGACGAGGCCGACCTGTGGCCGAACGGCCAGTTCGTCACGACTCACCTCATCGTTGCCACCGAGTTCCTCGAGGACCACCCCGACCTCGTCAAGCGGCTGCTCGAGGGCCACCTCGAAGCCAACGTTTTCGTCAATGAGCACCCCGCGGAAGCGCAGGAGCTCGTCGGGACGGCAATCGCCGAGCTCACCGGCGCGGAGCTGCCGGCCGACATCCTCGAAGCGGCCTGGGCCAACCTCGAGTTCACCGTGGATCCGATTCCCACCTCGCTGACCGTCTCAGCCGACCATGCGTATGACCTGGGCCTCATCGAGAGCGCCGACCTTGACGGCATCTACGACCTCACGCTGCTCAACGAGGTACTGCGTGAGGCGGGCGAACCGGAGATCAGTGGGCCATGAGGCCCTCACTCGCCCTGGTCGAGCCCGTCGGTTCCGCCGATCGCGACCACGACATGCCAGCCATCGAGGTGGCCGGGGTGTCGAAAGCCTACGGACCGCGGGGGAACCATGTCCTGGCCCTGTCCGATTTCAACCTGCAGGTGCAGCCAGGCGAGTTCGTGTGCCTCGTTGGCGCGTCCGGATGCGGCAAGAGCACCCTCCTCGCGCTCCTGGCCAGGCTCGATCGGCCCCAGGGCGGCCGTATCAATACACGCGGCCGCGTAAGCCTGATCTTCCAGGATGCCGCACTCTTCCCGTGGCTCACCGCTGCCGAAAACATCAGGCTTGCGCTGCGACTGGCCGGCGAGCCGAGGCGTGATTGGGACAATCGGGTCGACGAGCTGCTGCACCTCGTCCACCTCGACGGGTTCGGAGGTCACAGGCCACACGAGCTGTCAGGCGGCATGCGACAGCGGACGGCGCTGGCTCGGGCGCTCGCCCAGCGGGCCGACATCTTGCTCATGGACGAGCCATTCGGCGCGCTCGACGCGATGACTCGCGACCTCCTGCATGACGAGCTCGAGCGACTCTGGTTGTCCACCGGAGCCACCGTCCTGTTCGTGACGCACGACGTGCGGGAAGCGGTGCGGCTCGGTGACCGTGTCGTGGTGCTCACAAGTCGCCCCGGCCGCGTCGCCGACGAGGTGGCTATCGGACTGCCGCGCCCACGGCCCGTCGGCGACCACCGCGTGGGGGATTTCACCGAGCGCATCACCGCGAGGCTGCGCGAGGAAGTGATGCGCCATGCAACCGAGTGATTCCTCGGGACGGTCAAGGGCAGCACGAGAACTGGCAGGGCTCGATACCCTCGAGCTGCCCATCGCACCCTCACCTGGTGTCGCTCGGAGAGTGTGGACGGCTGCGTGGCCGCAACTGGCGGCGATCGGCATCGTCCTCGCCATCTGGCAGCTCGTCGTGGCCCTCGAAGTGAAGCCCCCGTGGGTCCTGCCCGGGCCGACGGACGTGCTTCCGCGACTCGTCGCGGACCTCGGCGATGACCTGCCGGCCGCGATTGCGACCACCCTGCGGCGCGCCGCCCTTGGATTCGGCTTGGCGCTGGCGATCGGCACGTTGCTGGGGCTTGCGATCGTACGTTGGCGGCTGCTGCGCACCGCAGCCGCCTCGCTCATCACCGGGCTCCAGACCATGCCTTCGATCGCCTGGTTTCCCTTCGCCATTCTCATCTTCGGGCTGTCGGAAGCGGCGATCATGTTCGTTGTCGTTCTGGGCGCGGCACCGTCGGTGGCCAACGGACTCATCAACGGTGTCGACCACATCCCGCGGATCCTGCTCCGGGCCGGGACGGTCCTCGGCGCTCGCGGCGTGGACAAATATCGGTTCGTCGTGCTTCCCGGCGCGTTGCCGGCCTTTGTCGGCGGCACGAAGCAAGCCTGGGCGTTCGCATGGCGCAGCCTGATGGCCGGCGAGTTGCTCGTCATCATCGCCCAGCAACCCGCTCTCGGCGTCCAGCTGCAGCTCCAGAGGGAGATCGTTGATGCCACAGGCCTGCTCGGCACGATGATCGTGATCCTGGCGATCGGGATCCTGGTCGACCAGCTGCTGTTCGGAACGGTGGAGCGCCAGATCCGCGCGCGCCGCGGGTTGGCTGAAGCGGCCTGATCTAGCCGCCCCGTTAGTCCGTCGCCTGCCGATGTCTTGTCGGCACCATCGTCCGTCCCGTCCCGCGCACCCGCCCGAGCGACGTCCAGGCCTCTGGATCGCGCGCGAGGCGTCGGACACCCGCTGGAAGCCGGTCGGTGACCAGATCCTCGACCGAGGTGCCCTCCAGGATCTCCCGCTGGCTGGCGCGGAGGGCAATCCATACGTCCTGGAGACGGGCGGCGGGTCCGGCGTACTCGATCGTCTCCGGGCGATCGCCGCGCACGTCGGACATCGGCCCGTCCACGGCCCGAATGACATCTGCCAGGCTGATCTCGGTGGCCGACCGCGCCAACCTGAAGCCCCCTCCCGCACCCCGCTGGCTCTGCACGATGCCGGCGTGCTTGAGAGCCAGCAGAACGCTCTCGAGGAATTCGACGGGAATGTCCTGGCGAGCGGCGATCGCGTCGCGCTTCAGGCGCTCGCTTCCCTCTACCACCGCGAGCTCCGCCACTGCGCGAAGTGCGTAGTCGGCTCTGGCGGAGACGCGCATGCGCCGATTGTGCCATGCGCCCGACAGGTGGCGTCGAAACGAGTGCGATCCCGGTGACTGGACGGTGCTTGACCCTCACGTTACGTTAGGGTCTATGGTCACTGCCGGATGGACGAACCGATGAGCCATACGATCGGCTCGGTGGCCCGGATGGCCGGGATCACCGTGCGAACGCTGCACCACTACGACGAGATCGGCCTGCTATCGCCCGGCGATCGGAGCCGCGCCGGCTACCGGCGCTACGACGGTGCCGATCTCGAACGGCTGCAGCGCATCCTGTTCTTTCGTGAGCTCGGGTTCGGCCTGGACGAGATCAAGACGGTCATGAGCGATGGCGGTGCGGACGCATCGGCCCACCTGGCGCGGCAGCACGCGATGCTGCTCGACCGCATCAGGAGGCTGAAGCGGATGGCGGCGGCCGTCGAGAAGGCGATGGAGGCACGAACGATGGGAATCAATCTCACGCCCGAGGAGCGCTTCGAGGTCTTCGGCGACTTCGACCCCGACGAGCACGCGGGCGAGGTCGAGGAGCGTTGGGGCGGCACCGACGCATATCGAGAGTCGGCGCGCCGGGTGGCGAGCTACACGAAGGCCGATTGGGTGCGCATCAAGGCGCAGGGCGCGGCCGCGATCGAGCAGGTCGCCGGTGCCATGCGGGCGGGCCTGCCCGCCGACAGCGTCGAGGCCATGGACGGCGCGGAGGCGCATCGACAGCAGATCACCGACGCGTTCTACGAGTGCACGACCGAGATCCACGTGGGGCTGGCCGAGATGTACGTCGCCGATCCGCGCTTCACCGCGACGTACGAGACGATCGCGCCGGGGCTGGCGCAGTACCTCCACGACGCGATCCTTGCCAACGCGGCCCGGGCTGCGGCCTGAGCCATCCAGCCTATGCTGGTCCGGATGGATCGTCCGGACCAGCCTTCCGACTGCTGCGCGCCCGCCGACCCGCGGATCGCGCGGCGGTTCGACGAGCGCGCGGCGGAGTGGGCCGATCTCGATGAGTTTCCCGATCTCGTCGATGTAAGCGCGCGCATGCTCGATCTGCTGCGCGACGCACCCGTACGGCGTCCGACCGTGCTCGAGTTCGGTTGCGGCACAGGCGGCGTGGGCGTCGCATTGCTCGAGATGGATGCGTCGCGGGTGACCGGCATCGACCTGTCGTCGGCGAGCATCGAGCTCGCCTCGCGGCGCGCTGCCGCCGCGAACCTTGGCGATCGCGCGACCTTCGAGGTCGGCAATGCTGCTGAGGCGGACGTCGCCGCACACGACTGGGTGGTGATGGACCGGGTCATCTGCTGCTTCGGTGACGCCGAGCATCTCGTGACACAGGCCATCGCGCACGCCCGGCAGCGGATCGCGATCACGGCACCCGAGTCACGCGGTTGGCGCGGGCTCGTCAACCGGCCGCTGTGGGCCCTCGAATTCGCCTGGGACCGGCTTCGGGGCGGCTGCCGCGGCTACGTCCACGACCTGCGGGGCGTCGAGCGCCAGATGGCAGACGCCGGCTTCCAGCCGACCGCAAGCGCGCGCATCGGGCTGTGGCACATCGGGGTGTACGACCGTAACGAGAGCTCAGCCCCCTGAGCGACGCTCCCAGCGGATGTCGATGCCGTCGCTCGCTCCGAGGGCACCCCGCAGCAGCTCGAGGAGGTGTGCGTCGGCCTGGGCCGCGGCCAGGAACTCGATCGTTGCCGCGTCGACGTAGTAGTCCCGGTCCTCGAGGGACTCTTCCTCGAGGCCGCTGACGAGGGTCTGCAGCTCGGCCTCGGAGATGCTGCCGATGAGCTCGTTGGTCGCCGCGTGATGGAGGTCAATCATGGCTTCGGCTCAGTATCGGCATCGCGTCAAGGCGCATAGACCGATGCCAATCCCGCCTCGAGGTCGCGTGGCGCGTAGCCGAGCTCGGCGCGCGCCTTCGCATCTGTCGCCCAATACGTCACCCCGGCGCTCGCGCTGACCAGCTCGCCGAGATCGCGACCGAGGCGCTTCGCGATCGGCGACGCCGCTCGCAGCGCCCAGGTCGGGGTCGACATCCGCGGCGGGCGCTGCCACGCGATCGCCGCGACGCGTCGCACCAGCTCAGCGAGGGTCGTGATCTCGCCACCCAGCACGTACGACTCACCCGTGCGGCCGCGCTCGCCGACGAGCACGATGCCGGCGGCGATGTCCGCGACGTGAGCCATGTTCATGCCCAGGTCGCCGAACGTGAGCGCCGGCAGCTTGCCGCGCGCCGCCTGGTCGAGGACGCCGCCGAGGCTCGAGTGGTCACCCGGGCCATAGACGCCGCCCGGCATCGCCACGAAAACCGGGGCGCCCGCGGTGATCCGCTCGTGCGCCGCCAGGTCGGCGCGGTGCTTCGTCTCGTCGTAGAAGCTGACGTACCGATACGGGCGCGGGCGCTCGAACGTCTCGTCGACGACCCGGTACTCGGTGTCGCCGAAGACGTTGATCGTCGAGACGTGCACGATCCGGGGCACGCCGGCGGCGATAGCCGCGTCGAGGACGCGCTCCGTCGCCGTGACATTGGCCGCCTCCATGGCTGGTCGCTCGTCCTCCCGGATGCCGACGCGGTAGTCGCCGGCCAGGTGGTACGCGACGTCGGCGCCGTCGAGGGCGCGCTCCAGCACCGAGGTGTCCAGCATGTCGCCGATGACGACCTCGCACCCAACGCTGCGCAGCCGGTCGGCCGATGTTTCGCTGCGGGCGAGGGCCCGCACGTCGGTGGCGCCGTCGCGCAGGCGACCAACGACATGGCGTCCGATGAAGCCGCCGCCCCCGGTCACGAAGGCCCTCATCCCTCCGCCGCGAACCGCTCCTGGACACGCCGGATGCTCTCGTCGATGTCGCCGCCGGCCGCACTGGCGATCATCGGCTCCATGAAGCGAGTCATGCCCGACGCGCGGATCTCCATGGCGAAGCGCAGGTCGGTCGCCGCTCCGTCAGCCGGCTGAAGGTCGAGCTCGGCGACGGCCCGCACGCCGGAGACCTCGCTGCCGATGACGAGCCGACTCGGCGGCTCGTAGGCGGTGATGGTCAGTGGCGCCTCGACACGCTGACCCATCAGCTGCCGGACGACGCGGGCCGTGGTGCCGACACCGACCTCGCCGTTCGGAGACAGCTCGGCCGAGATCACGCCCGTCTGCCATTCGGCGAGGTTGTCGAGGTCCGCCAGGTAGGCGAAGACGCTTGCGGGTGGAGCGCCGATGCGGGCCGTGCGTTCGACGCGCTTCATCGGCCAACCCTACTACCCCGCAGGTCGAGCCGCGCGACTCGGTACCGCGCCAGGTACGCAACGGCCACTGAGCAAGCCGTCGCCGCCCGCCGTGTGCCTCCTCGGGTATCCGCCCGCCAGGCAAGAATGCGTACGGCGACTTCGTTGGCCGATACGTACCCCAGCCGATGCGCGCTCGAAGCCAGTGGACCGGCGGTGAAGTGGTGGAGATGAGGGGACTCGAACCCCTGACCCCCGCGATGCGAACGCGGTGCTCTCCCAGCTGAGCTACATCCCCACGGGTGGCGGCGAGTATAGCAAGGAACCAGGGCCTTCCCGAAAGAGAACATTCGTTCTATTATCGATGGTCAATGCCTGCCACCGCATCCCTGGCCACCGCCTTGGAGCACCTTCGCTCCCGCGGCCTTGACCTGCGTCGGGGATCGGATCCGGAGCCGATGCCGGAGCGGGCGCGTCCATCGGTCTCGACCGGTTACCCGGCTCTGGATACCGCGCTCGGCACCGGTGGCTGGCCGCGCGGCGCACTGTCGCTGATCGACGCGCCTCGGGGGGTCGGGGGGACCTCGCTGGCGCTCGGGACGCTCGCCGCCGCGCAGGCCGCCGGAGGGCTCGTCGCCTGGCTCGACCTGGACGGGACGCTGGATGCGGCCGTGGCCGCACGCCTGGGAGTGCGGCTGGAATGGCTGCTCGTGGCGCGTCCCGCAGACGCGGGTGAAGCGGTCGACCTGGGCGCCTGGCTCTGCCGCGCGGGGCTCATCGACGCGCTGGTGCTCGACCTGGGTGAGCGGGCCATGCCCGACCGTCGCGCCCTGGATCGGCTCGGCTTGCTGCTGGCCCGCACCGGCGCCACGTCGGCGCTCGTGCTGGCGCCGTCGGCGCGCTCCGTGGTCGGGGCTGTGGCGGGCGTGCGGGTTGCGCTGCATCGGTCCTGCTGGCTGAGCGTGGGGCGTGACCTGGTCGGTCAGCGGGTGACTGCGGTGGTCGAACGGCATCGTTGGGCGCTGGCAGGCGGCAGCGCGGAGCTCGACCTGTGGTTCGGGGAGGGCCGCAGGATCGATCCACTCCTGGCCGGGCTGGCGGTGCCCCAGGTCCTGGAGGAGCATCCGGGACTCCGGGTGGTGAGCGCATGACCCGCCTCCTGGCGCTCGTGTGGCCCGAGCTGCGTGCGCCCGATGCCGACGCACGGCCCTTCGAGCGCATGCTCGACGCGCTCGACGATCTCTCCCCGCGGGTGGAGGCGGTGGACGTGGGAGTGGCGCTCGTCGATGTCACCGGGCTGGAGCCGATGTGGGGGACGGAACGGCGGATCGCGGCTCGGGCCGTGATGCTCGCTCGGGCCGTGGCTCCACTGCGGGTCCGCTGCGGGATCGGCGAGAATCGCTGGCTGGCGACGCTCGCCGCCCGCCTGGCGCGCTTCGAGCGTCCCGAGGCTCCGGCAGCGTTCCGCATGCTGGCGAGCGAGGAGTTGAGGGGCCTCCCGCTGGTCCTCCTCCCGGCCGACGCGGCAACGCGCCAGCGGTTCACGCTGTTCGGGCTGACGACCATGGGCCAGCTGGCGGACTTGCCGCGCTCCGCGGTCGGCGCCCAGTTCGGTCTCGCCGGGGAGCGGCTCCAGGCGCTTGCCCGTGGCCACGACCCCCGGCCGATCGTCACGCGCCGGCGACCGGAGCGCGTTGAGGCCGAGGCCGTCTTCGAGCCGGCGCTCGAGGGAATCGGGACGGTCGGCCTCACCCTGCGTCGCCTGGCCACCGAGCTGTGCGACCGGCTCCGTGGCCGCCACCTCGCGCCGGGTCGGGCCGTCCTGTCCATCCATCTCGAGGATGCCCCCCAGCTGCGCGTGGCCCAGCCCTTTCCCCAGCCGGCCCTCGAGCCGGACTGGATCGCCCGACTGCTGCTGTCACGGGTGGAGGCCGCCGCGCGAGCGCGGAGTGGCCGTCCAGCGAAGGACGACATGGATGAGGAGCCACGGATCGCATCGGTCCATCTCTGTTTCGATCGCCTGGCGGATCCGGCGGCCAGGCAGCTGCCCGCCTTCGAGGCCCAGGCGGGACGCTGGGAGGAGCTGCGCTGGTCGCTGGAGCGGATCCGTCATCGGTTCGGGCCTGGTCGCCTCTGGATGGCGACCAGCGAGCGGCCGACCGCGGCGCTGCCCGAGCATCGGTTCGGCCTGGTGGAGCTCAACGAGTGACGCGCCAGTACCCCGACCATCCGCTGGTCCAGGTCGAGACCGATGCCGGCGGTGTCCCGGTTCGCCTCCACATGGCCGGCACCGATCACGGCGAGCTCGGGATCTGCAACCGGTGGCGCGTCGACGACGGCTGGTGGCGTGAGCCGGTGGCACGTGCCTGCTACAAGGTCGTCACCCGCTCGGGCCTGCTCGCGGTGATCTTCCTCGACGAGCTGCGCGGCACCTGGCACCTGGAGCGCCTCTTCGACTGATCGCCTGCTAGGCTCCGGAAATGGCCGAGCCCCATCGCCTCCGTCGCGGCACTCCCGACGACTCGCGCGCGGCCTTCGAGGTCTTCCTGCCGGCCATCCGTGACCTCACTGCACGCCAGGGTCAACGAGGTCGCCATGCGCCACCTTCTTGGGCGGGGCCTGCGGATGGACACCTTCCTCACGCTCTTCATGTCGAGCAGGGCGTTCGGACGCTTCGACAGGTTCATCGGCTTCTCGCCACCGTTCTTCCTGTAATCGTGGCACCACTCATGCGGTGGCGAGCGCATGAGCAATTTCGATCGGCAGCCGGGAGCCATCGACGACCCGGGCATGAGGGGTGGCCTCGACCCCGACCGCCTTCCCTCTGGCACCACGGGCGAAACGGGGAACGAGGCCCAGCCGGACGTTGCGGTGCTCGACCTGCCCGGGCCGGATGACCCGGTCGCCTGGAACTATGTCGAGGCCGACACGCTGGTGGTGGGCCCGCACGGCGAGGAGCTCGGGCGCGTCGTGGCGATGCTGGGCGTCGAGGACGAGGGCATCTTCCATGGCGTGGCGGTGGCCGCCTACGACGACGGGAGGGCCCGAGTCGTGCCGGCGGATGCCGTGACGCGCATGACCCCATCGCGCGTCGAGATCGCGTGGGACGTCGATCGGCTCTCCACCGCGGAGCGCTCCGAGGCGGTCCGAGGCTGATCGCCCGCGTCCCGCGTACCATGCGGCACGTGACCCCTGAGCGCCACCTCGTCGACCGCCTCTGGCCCGATCCGACCCCCGAGCTCGGCCTCGACGAGGCGATGGCCGGGTTCATCCTTCCGCCGTCTCCACCCGGCCGACCGCTGGTGGCCATCAACATGGTCACGACCGTCGATGGCCGAGCCCAGCTCAATGGGACCGCCGAGGGTCTCGGCAGCCGGACCGATCGGCGCCTGATGCGGCTCTACCGAGCGGCATTCGACGCGGTCGGCAGCGGGGTCGGAACGCTTCGGGCCAGCGGAATCTGGCTGCGGGTCGGCGACGAGCTGGCCGCGCGCCGCATCGCGGCCGGCCACCCACCCAACCCGCTCGGCGTGCTGATCGCTGGGAACGGGCCGGTCCCCATCGACACGGGCTGGTTCGAGGGCGACGAGCCGCGCGTCGTGTTCATCGGCCGGGACAATCCACTCGACTCCGCGCCGCGGGGCACCGAGCTGCTGCGTGCGGAGTCGGAGGAGCCCGGGGCGGCCTGGGTGCTCGAGCGCCTGGCGGAGCGGGGGATCGGGTCGCTCCTGCTCGAGGGCGGCCCGCACGTCAATGCCGCCTTCCTGGCCGATGGCCTGATCGACGAGGTGTACTGGACCATCGGCCCGCTCCTTGCCGGCACCGACGCATTGAGCATGATCGCTTCCGCCGCCGAGAGCGTCATCCGCCGAGGCCGGCTGATCAGCGTCCTCCGACACGACGACGAGCTCTTCGTTCGCTATCGGTTCGGCGCGGACGGGTAGGATCGGGCTCTCATGCCTTCCAGCGTGCTCGGGCGCCTCGGCGTCTGGGGCCATCTCGACTCGCTCGATGCCGCCGCCGCCCGTGCGTACGCCCGCAGCGTCGAGCAGCTCGGGCACGGCACGCTGTGGGTGCCCGAGACCGTTGGCCGCGAACCGTTCGCGCTGCTCGGAATGCTTGCCGGCGAGACGAGCCGCATGAACCTGGGAACGAGCATCGTCGGCATCTGGGGGCACGACGCGCAGACGACGCGGCTGGGCGCCGAGACCCTGGCCGAGGCGACCGGCGGCCGATTCGTGCTCGGGCTGGGCGTGAGCCACCCTCACATGGCCACGCGCCTGCATGGGCAGGCCTTCGATCGACCGCTGACCCGCATGCGCGAATACCTCGAGGCCTACCGATCGGCGGTGTATCGAGGCCCGGCGACCGATGGTCCGTCGCCGACGATCCTGATCGCGGCTCTGCGTGAGCGCATGACCGACCTCGCCGCGACCGACGCCGACGGCGCCTTTCCGTACCTGGTCACACCGGAGCGGGTGACGTGGATGCGCGCGCGTCTCGATGCGGCATCCACGGGGCATCCGCTCCTCGCCGTCACATTGCCTCTGGCCGCGGATGCGGATCGTGATGGTGCCCGCGCCTACCTGAAGCCGTATCTCCGCACGCCGACCTACCAGGTCTCATGGGAGCTCCAGGGCTTCGAGCCGGCGGACTGGGAGCCTCCTGGCAGTGACCGCCTGCTCGAGGCGATGGTGGCGTTCGGGTCGCCCGACGTGCACCGGGAGCGGATCGCCGCCCTGCACGACGCCGGCGCCGACCACGTCGCGGTCATCCCTCTGGCACCGGACGGAACGACGGAGCACCTCTCGATCCTCGAGGCACTGGACGATGGCTGATCATCCACGCGCGGTGGCGGCAGCGCTCCTCGTCACCGAGCGCCTCGACGCCGACCGGGTGGTCGTCCTGCGGCAGCGGATGCAATGGGTGCTGTTCGCCATCTCGGCGCTCGGCAGCACCGGGTACATCGCCGCCGTCACGGTCGGGACGCTCGTCGCGGCCGATATCGCCGGGTCGGCCTCGTTCGGCGGCATCCCATCCTCGACGGCCGTCATCGGAACGGCCGTCGCCGCCACGTCACTGTCCGCGCTCATGCTCCGCGTCGGGCGCCGGCCGGGCCTCCTCGGCGGCCTCGGCGTCGGGGTCATCGGCGCGGTGATCGCGGTGGTGTCCGTGCTCACAGCGTCGATCCCGCTCCTGCTGTTCGGTGCGTTCCTGAGCGGATTCGCGAACGGGGCCGCCAACCTGGGGCGCTACGTCGCGGCCGACCTGGTGCCACCCGCGCGGCGCGCGACGGCCATCGGGGCCGTGGTGTGGGGGTCGACGATCGGCGCGGTGGTCGGCCCGAACCTTGTCGCGCCCGCGGGCAGCCTGGCCATCTCCCTCGGCCTGCCCGAGCTTGCCGGCGCGTTCGTCGTCACCGCGATCTTCATCGGCCTCGCCTTCGGCCTGGCGTTCGTCCTCCTCCGACCCGAGCCCTACGCACTGGCCGACCCCTCCGCGCTGGCCATGCGCGCGGACGTCGGCCCGGCTCCCTCGTTCGCGACGCTCCTGCGCCGTCCCGCGACCGCGGTGGCGCTCACCTCGCTCGTGGCGGGGCAGGTGGTCATGGTCCTGATCATGACGATGACGCCGATCCACCTGATCCAGCACGGCCACGGACTGGCGACGGTCGGCCTCGTCCTGTCGGCGCACACATTCGGGATGTTTGCCCTGTCGCCGATCTCGGGGCGTCTGACCGATCGGTTCGGCAGCCCGGCCGTCATCGCGAGCGGATTCTCCGTGCTCGGGGTCGCGGCCGTGCTTGCCGCCCTGGCGCCTCCCGACGGTGGCCTGCTCCTCACGCTCGCGCTCTTCCTGCTCGGTTGGGGCTGGAACCTCGGATTCGTCGCCGGTTCGGCGATGCTGACCCGCGGCCTCGCGCTCGCGGAGCGGACCCGCGTGCAGGGCATCGCGGACGCTCTTGTCTGGAGCTCGGCGGCCGTTGCGGGGTTGACCTCCGGACTGATCGTGGCCGGCGCCTCGTACACCGCACTCGGCTTCCTGGGCCTGGCCCTGCTCGTGGCCCCGGCGCTGCTGCTCGTCACACAGCGTGCGCGGATCCGCGAGGCCATCGGCGCCGAGGCGTGACCCACACCGAGCGCCTGCTGCTGCGCCGATGGAAGCCAGACGACCGCGAGACCTTCGCGGCGCTCAACGCCGACCCGGAGGTGACCGAGTTCCTCCAGGGGACCAAGCCACGCGACGTCTCCGACGCGTTCGTCGACCGCATCGAGGCCCACTGGAATGAGCACGGATGGGGCCTATGGGCGATCGAGGTCCCCGGTGTCGCGCCGTTCGTCGGGTACGTGGGCCTGTGGCCGGCGGAGTTCGTTGCCGCCGGAATGGTCGAGGTCGGCTGGCGGCTCGCGCGGGCGCACTGGGGGTTCGGGTACGCGACCGAGGGTGCTCGGGCGGCGCTCGCATTCGGATTCGACGAGGTCGGCCTCGCTGAGATCGTCTCGTTCACCGTCCCGCAGAACGTGCGCTCGCGTGCGGTGATGGAGCGCATCGGCCTGGTGCGCGACCCGTCGCACGACTTCGATCACCCGCGGGTCGATCCGGTGGCGTATCCCCACCTGGTCCAGCACGTGTTCTATCGGCTCGATCGTGCCGGCTGGGTCGCCCTGGCGCGGTCACCGTCGCAGCCTGCAGGGTCCGAATCCGGACCGCAGGCATAGTGTCGGCATGACCCGGCTCGACGCCTCCCGACGAACGCGCGGCCTCATGGGGCTGGCGCTGATCGCGATGCTCATGGCCGCATGCGGGGGTTTGCCGCTGACGCGTCCGGGCCAAACCCCGCGCCCAACCCCGACGCCCGCGCCGACGTTCGATCCAGAGCTCACTGGATTCGATGGCCTCGTGGTCGACGAGGACGGGAATCCGATCGAGGGCGTCCATCTCGTCATCATGCTCAACGGCCGGCGCGGGACGGCGGCAACCACGCCGGAAGGAACCTTCTTCGACCGCGGGAGCGTGGGTGTGGCCGAGATCACCACCAGGCTCGAAGGGTACGAGGAGGAGGAGCTGACGATCACCATCGTTCCGAACGAGATCCGCGAGGTCGAGATCGTGCTCGTCGCGACCAGCGACTGACCCTTCTTCCCTGAATAGAACAGACGTTCTATCATCGGTCGTCCGATGCCCACGACGGACGACGACTACAGCGAGCTGCACGCCCACAGCAACTTCAGCTTCCTCGATGGCGCAAGCCACCCCGAGGAGCTGGTCGCTCGGGCCGCTCAGGTCGGCATGCCGGCCCTGGCGATCACCGACCACGCCGGCCTCTACGCCGCGGTGCGCCTGCACAAGGCGGCCGCCGAGACCGATACCGATGCCGCCCGCGATGCGGGGCTGCGACCCGTTCGGCCCATCATCGGCCTCGAGCTCGCGATCCCGCGCACCGATGACGAGGTGCGTCTCGCCCGTCGCGGTCGCAAGCTCAACGATCCGCTGCGCGGCGAGCGGGCGAGCCGCGGCTGGCCCGGTGAGTTCCACGCCGGGCCGATACCGGGCGACCACCTGGTCCTCATCGCGCGGGACGTCGACGGCTACAGCGCCCTCGCCCGCCTCGCGAGCCGCGGCCACCTGGCCGGGGAGAAGCAGTATCCGATCTTCGAGCGCTCGCTCGTGGCTGCGACGCTCGACGAGGCACGAGGCCACCTCATCGGTCTCTCCGGCTGCCGCAACGGGCTCGTCCCCAGGCTCATCCTCGCCGGCGACGAAGCGGCCGCTCTCCACGCCGCGCGGACGTGGGCTCGCCACTTCGCCGCCGACGACTTCGCCATCGAGCTGAGCCACCACATCGGCCCCGACGACGACTGGCTGGTCGCGCAGCTCGTCGAGGTGGCGGCTCGCGCCGGCCTGCCGACGGTCGTCACCAACGAGGTCCACTACGCCCATCCCGATGGCCATCGGCTCCAGGACGTCCTCGTCTGCATCCGGCATGGCGCGACCCTCACCGATGCCCGTGAGCTCCTGCTGCCCAATGCCGAGTACCGGCTCAAGACGGGCGCCGAGCTGGCAGCCATTGGTGCCGGCCTGCCGGACGAGGGCAGTCGCCGCGCCTGGGAGGCTGGGATGGCGCGCAGCGGCGAGATCGGTCGGGCCTGCCGGCTCGAGCTGGGCTTCGAGCGTTATCGGTTTCCGGGGTTCACCGTGCCGAAGGGGGAGACCGCGTTCTCATATCTCTACCAGCTTGCCCACGCCGGCTTACTGCGCCGTTATCGGCCGGTTACCAAGCGCGCGCTCTCCCAGCTGACGCACGAGCTCGACGTCATCGACCGCACCAACCTCGCCGAGTTCTTCCTGATCGTGTGGGACCTCATGGAGTTTGCGCGCACCGGCGGGATCATCGGCCAGGGCCGCGGGAGCGCCGGGGACTCGATCGTCGCCTACTGCCTGGGCATCACCAAGGTCGACCCCATCGAGCACAAGCTCCTGTTCGAGCGCTTCATCAACGAGGCGCGCGCGCTGCCGGACATCGACATCGACTTCGACGTCAATCGGCGCGAGGAGGTGATCCAGTACCTGTACGAGCGGTACGGGGCCGATCACGCGGCCATGGTCTGCACGATCATCACCTACCGGGCGCGTTCCGCGGTGCGCGAGGTGGCCAAGGCACTCGGGTTCCCGCCCGATGGGGTGGATGCGCTGGCCAAGGCCCTCGACACCCGCGACGCCACCGACGTGGCCCGCGACCTGGCGCTCGACGGCAGCTTCGGCTGGCTGTTCGACGAGCTCGGGATCGACATGGCCGATGCGGCCGTCCCGCCGGGCCGCGACGGACGCGGGCTGGTGCGTGTGGCTTCGGACTCGTCGTGGAACCCGCGACCGCGCCCCGTCCTCGATCCCGCCCCGCGGCCGGTCAGCGAGGGCGGCTGGTTCCCGCCGAAACGGCCGCGTGTGCTCGACGCATCGGTCACGACGGTGCGCCACGAGTCGACCGAGACCAAGCGCTACGCCAGATCCGGGGAGCTTGCCGGGGAGGAGCTCGCGCTGCCCGATCCGCGCGACAACGGCACGCCGGGGCCGTCCAGCGGGCGACAGGCGGTGGTGCGGGTCGACCCGGAAAGCGGGATGCTCGTCGAGGAGCGGCGGCGCCCGCGGGTCGTGCCGGATCTGAGGGAGCGTGAGGGCGGCCACGAGGAAGACGCCGCGGCCGGGGAACCGCCGCGGAATCGATGGCAGTGGCTCCTCACCCTGTGTGCCGAGATCGACGGCTTCCCCAGGCACCTGGGCATCCACGTCGGCGGCATGCTCGTGACCCGCACCCCGCTCATCGATCTCGTGCCGATCGAGCGGGCAACGATGCCCGGTCGCGTCGTGACCCAGTACGACAAGGAGGACATCGAGCAGCTCGGCCTGGTGAAGATCGACCTGCTCAGCCTCCGGACGCTGGGCGTGGTCAGCGACGCCCTCGACCGCATCCAACGAGACACGGGGAAGCGGATCGACCTCGACGGCCTTCCCCACGACGACCCCGAGGTGTATCGGTCCATCCAGGCGGCCGATACCGTCGGCATGTTCCAGATCGAGTCCCGTGCCCAGATGCAGGCCCTGCCGAAGGCACGCCCGGAGCGGTTCGAGGATCTCGTCGTCCAGGTCGCGATCATCCGGCCCGGCCCGGTGCAGGGCAACGCCGTCCACCCGTACCTGCGCCGTCGCGCCGGCGAGGAACCCGTCACCTACGCGCATCCAAGCCTGGAGCCGATCCTGGCCGACACGCTGGGCGTGATCCTCTACCAGGAGCAGGTCATGCAGGTCGCGATCGAGGTCTGCGGCTACACCGCGACCGAGGCGGACATCTTCCGCAAGGCGATGGGTTCGCACCGCAGCCACGCCAAGATGCAGGCGGAGCGCGGGCGGTTCGTCGGCGGGGCCGTCCGCACCGGGCTTTCGGAGGAGGATGCCGAGGCGCTCTTCCAGAAGTGCTCCGCCTTCGCCGAGTTCGGCTTCGCCCGTGCCCACGCCGCCGCCTTCGCCAAGATCGCCTACGACACCGCCTGGCTGAAGCGCTACTGGCCGGCGCACTACACCGTCGGGGTGCTGAACAACCAGCCGATGGGCTTCTACAGCCCGGCTGTCGTCATCAACGACGCCAAGCGCCACGGCATTCGCGTCCTGCCGATCGACGTCAACGAGTCGGCCTGGGAGCACGACACGCGCCGAAACGAAGATGACTGGGCCATCCGCCTGGGGCTGCGTCAGGTGAAGGGGATCGACGAGAGCGCGCGCCAGATGCTCGAACGCGAGCGAGCCCGAGGGCCGTACACGTCCGTTCGCGACTTCGTGGCCCGGACGGGCCTCGGCGAGCAGGTGATCGAGCGGCTGATCAGCATCGGTGCCTTCGACTGGACCGATGCGCCGCGCCGCGAGCTCCTCTGGCAGCTGCGCACCACCCTGGCCGATGCCGATCCGGCACACCCTGCGCTGGGCCTGACCGATGACGCCCAGCGCGCGCTGGGCGCCTCCCTTCCTCCCATGACCGATGCCGAGAAGACCGCCGCCGACTACCGCGACACCGGGGTCGCGCCGAACCTGCATGCCGTCGAGCTCTTCCGCGAGCGGCTCGCGGCGCGCGGGGTGATCACCGTGGCCGATGCGTCCCGCCTGCGCGATCGGTCCGCCATCCGGCTGGCCGGGCTCGCGGTCAGCGTCCAGCATCCGATGACGGCCAAGAACTTCGTCTTCATCGCGCTCGAGGACGAGAGCGGCATGATCAATGTGACCCTGCGCCCACAGGTGTACCAGCGGCATCGGGCGCTGCTGCATCGGCATCCGCTGCTGGTGATCGACGGCCGGCTCCAGGTCGAGGGCGCGGTGCTCAACGTGATCGCGCAACGGCTGCGCAGCGTCGACGAGGCCCTCGACGGTCCTCCCGAGCGGCTCGACCTCGCGAAGCAGCAGCGCATGTTCCGCTGAACCCGGCCCGGCTACGATCCGGGACGTGAGTGCCGAAGTCACGATGGCGGTCGCTGCCGCCGTGGTCGCCGGAACCCTCGTGGCCATGGCGTCGCGCCGCGTGCCACCCGTGCTGGCGCTTGCCGGAGGCCTGACGCTGGCCGGGATCCTCGGGCTGGCGACGGTCGAGGAGCTGCTCGCGGGACTCGCGAATCCCGGCATCATCACCATCGGCGCCATGCTCGTCCTGGCCAAGGGAATCGTTCAGACCGGGGTGGTGACCCGGCTGACCTGGGCGCTGCTGTCGACGGCGAGGAATGCTCGCCAGGCGCTGCGGCGGCTGATGGTGCCGATCGGGCTCGCATCGGCCGTGATGAACACGACGCCACTCGTCGCGATGCTGATCCCCGCCACACGGGAGCTCGAGCAGACGCGACGCATCCCGGCGCGCGAGGTCCTGCTGCCCATCGCGCACGTCACCACGCTTGCGGGCTCGGTGACGTTGATCGGCACGAGCTCGAACCTCCTCATCGCCGGGATCGCAGCCGGCCAGGGGATCGAGATGGGGATGCTGTCATACGCCCCCGTGGCGCTTCCCACCGCGCTGGTGGGGTGGCTCGTCATCTATCTCGTGGCGCCGGTGTTCCTGCGCGGGAGGGTCGCGACCGAGCAGCCGGCACGGGAGTGGCGTGTCGAGATCCCCGTGACGACACATGCTCTCATCACCGGGCGGCAGGCATCGGCCGAGGGCGTGGCGCGAACGCAGGAGTACGAGCTGGTTGCCATCCAGCGCCGGGGCAAGGCGCTTGACCCGGATGGTGAGATCGATCCCGATGACGTGCTCACGTTCTCGGCCACCGAGGCAGGCGTCACTGCACTCTGGCGCAGCCCGCTGTTCGGCCTCTCTCCGCAGCGCCTGTATGCCACCACCATCAAGCTCGCAGGGTCCCAGACGTTGCGCGACCTCGAGAGCGAGTCCCTGCGGGTGGTGGCCGCGCAGACAAACCGACCGTTGCGCGACACGGTTCCGGTGCCCGGCGACACGTGCTTCATCACGACCGACGACGTCGATGAGATCGGCAGGAACGAAGCGTTCGCCCTGTGGCAGCCCGCTGCAGGCCGGGTTCCGCAGCCAGGCAACACCTGGATCGCCGTCGGCATCATGGGTGCGGTGATCGCGGCAGCTACCCTCGGCCTGCTGCCGATCGTGCTGGCCGCGGTGGCGGGGGCGGTCCTGATGGTGCTGACCGGCGTCCTGACCCCCGGATCGGCCGGTCGAGCGCTCGACTGGAACGTGCTCTTCGTCCTGGCGGGGTCGGTGGGCCTCGGCGCGATCGTCGTGTCAAGCGGCCTCGCCGACCTCATTGCTGACGGCGTGCGCCTCGCGTCCGGCGGGAGTGAGCTCCTCTTCGTGATTGCGTTCGCTGCGATCACGACCGCGATGACCAACGTCATCACCAACGCCGCCGCGGCCTCGATCATCACGCCGGTCGGGATCGCGATCGCGCGCGAGTATGGAATCGACCCGACCGTGGTGCTCGCGCTGATCGGCACCTGCATCTCGTTCACGTTCCTCAACCCGTTCGGCCACCAGACCAACATGATGGTGCTGCGCCCGGGCGGTTACACGACTGCCACCTTCCTGCGCTTCGGAACGCCGGTCCTCCTCGCCGCCCTGGTCACCGCAGCCGTAGTGGCGTACCTGCTCATCAGGACCTCGGTTCTGGGCTGAAGGGACGGTTGTCGCACCGGGCCAATGACGAGTAGGCTGTTCGCTCGTCGAGCACGCGACGCCGAGCGACGGAGGGACGATGCAGGAGCCGGGCTCCGCTCATGACGGGGGACAGAGGCGATGGTGACCATCCAGCCGGGCGATGGCCGCCGCGTGCGCGGACGCCCTCGACAGGTCGAGCTCGAGCCTGAAGCGACACTCCCGCCAGGGCGGTTCGCGAACCGTGAGCTGTCGTGGATCGACTTCAACGAGCGCGTGCTCGAGCTCGCCGAGGACCAGGCCACTCCGCTCCTCGAGCGCGTCCGGTTTGCCGCGATCTTTGCGGGCAACCTCGACGAGTTCTTCCAGGTTCGGATCGCGACGCTGCGCAAGCAGGCGATCGCCGCGCCGGCCCTGCTGTCCGCCGACGGCCTCGACGCTTCGATGCAGCTGCGGCTGATCGCCGAGCGCGTCGAGGGGCTGGCCCTCCGTCACGCCCGCCTGTTCACCCGCGAGCTGAAGCCGCGGCTCGCGCGCGCCGAGATCCGGATCCTCCGCTGGCGGCACGTGCCGGAGGCCGAGCAGACGGTGCTCAGCGCGTCATTCGTCGAGAGCATCCTCCCGGTCCTCACGCCACTGGCGGTCGACCCGGGCCACCCGTTCCCCTACATCTCGAACCTGTCACTCAACCTCGCGGTGTGGCTCCGGGACCCGGCCGGCCGAGAGGCGCGGTTCGCCCGCGTCAAGGTGCCGCCGCTGCTCAGCCGCTTCATGTCGGCCGGCGACGAAGCAACCTTCATCCCGGTCGAGGACGTGATTGCCGCCAACCTCGAGCTGCTCTTCCCCGGCATGGAGATCGTCTCGCGCTACCCGTTCCGCGTGACCCGTGCGGCCGACCTGGAGCTGGACGACGACATCGGAGAGGATCTCCTCCGGGCCCTCGAGGCGGAGCTCCGTCGTCTCCGATTCAGTCCGGCCGTCCGTCTCGAGGTTGCCCGTCGGATGCCGGCGCACCTCGTCGGACTGCTGGCCCGCGAGCTGCAGCTCGACGACGCCTACGTGCACCGCCTCGGCGGACCTCTCGGCCTCGTCGACCTTTGGGACATCGCCAGGATCGACCGGCCCGAGCTGTCGTATCCGGCCTACCACCCCGCCACTCCACCCGAGGTGGTCCGCCAGGCCGACGGCGAGTCCGACCTGTTCGCGACACTGAACCAGCAGGACCTGTTCGTCCACCATCCGTACGACTCGTTCACGAACACGACCGAGGCATTCATCGAACAGGCCGCGGCCGACCCTGACGTCCTCGCGATCAAGCTGACGCTGTATCGAACGTCAGGCCAGAGCCCGATCGTCGACGCGCTCATTCGGGCGGCTGAGGCCGGCAAGCAGGTCGTCGTGCTCGTCGAGATCAAGGCTCGCTTCGATGAGCACGCCAACATCGCCTGGGCACGTACGCTGGAGCAGGCAGGCTGCCACGTCGTGTACGGGCTGATGGGCCTGAAGACCCACTGCAAGCTCGCGCTCGTCGTGCGACGCGAGTCCGATGGCATTCGGCGCTACGTCCATGTCGGAACGGGCAACTATCACCCGACTACGGCGCGCATCTACGAGGACATCGGGCTGCTCACCTCGGACCCGGCCCTCACCGCGGACGTGAGCGGACTCTTCAACCACCTGACCGGCTACGCCCACCCGGCTGCCTACGTATCGATGATGGTGGCGCCCTTCGACATGCGCGAGCGCATCGTGACACTGATCGGAGCGCAGGCCGAGCGAGCGGCTGCGGGCAAGCCGGCGCGGATCGTCTTCAAGCTGAACAGCCTGGTCGACGAGGAGGTCATCGACGCGCTGTACTCGGCCTCGCAGGCGGGGGTCAGCATCGACGTGATCGCGCGCGGCATATGCGCGCTGCGTCCTGGTGTCAAGGGCCTGAGCGACAAGGTTCGCGTCTCGAGCATCGTGGGCCGCTTCCTCGAGCACTCCCGGATCTACCGATTCGGGGCGGACGACGAGGACGACATCTGGTTCGGCAGCGCCGACATGATGCATCGGAACCTCGACCGACGCGTCGAGGTGCTCGTCCGCGTCGCGGATCCGCAGCATCGTGCGCAGCTGCGGTCGTTCCTCGATCTCGCGGCGGGCGATCCGACCGCCTGGGAGCTCGGGCGTGACGGGACGTGGAAGCGGCGGGCGCCCCGTAACGGGCGAACGACCGGGACGCAGGACATGCTGATGGTCCATGCTCCTGCGCTCGGGAGCACTCGGTGAGCAAACGTGAGCTCAAGCTCGCGTTGCCCGGCACGTTCACGCTACCGGCGTTGGAGCTCTCCGGCGTCGCACTCGAACCCGTCGAGCTGCCAGAGCTGAAGCTGCGGGCGACCTATCTCGACACCGCGGATCTGCGCCTCGCTCGCCACGGCGCGACCCTCCGCAAGCGGACGGGCGAGCAACCGGAACCGATCTGGACCCTGAACCTGGGGCTCCGCGCGAATGGGTCGTCGCCCGAGCGCTGGGACCGCGACTTCGAAGACGGTGGCCGCGAGCCGCCCGCCGCGGCGTCCGCCCTCGTGCGAGCCATCTCACGTCGTGCGCCGCTCGTGGTGGTGGCGACGCTGCGCATCAGGAGGCGCCGGACGCGACTGCTGGTCGACACCACGGCGGTGGCCGAGGTGGCCGACGATGAGGTCTCGGTGATGGATGGTCGGCGGGTGGTCTCACGCTTCCGCGAACTCACCGTCGACGCGCTCGAGCCAGACGTCGATCTCGATCGGATCGCCGAGCTGTTACGCGCGGCGGGCGCGACCGGAGCGGAGCCGGTCCCGAAGGTGGTCCGCGCCCTCGGCTCGCGGGCGACGGCGCCTCCCGACGTGGTTCCTCCGCACATGCCTGCCGAGCCGAGCATGGCCAATGCGGTCTCGGCCGCGCTTGCTGACGCCTACCTGCGAATGGTCCGCAACGACGCCCAGGCGCGGCTGGGGGACGTCGAGGCGGTGCATCAGCTGCGGGTCGCCCTCCGCCGCCTCCGCTCTGATCTCCGCACGTTGGACGACGCAGTCGACCCCGCCTGGCGGGCGGAGATCAGGCCCATCCTCCGCTCGCTGGGCAGCGCGCTCGGGGCGGCGCGCGACCTCGACGTGCTCGCCGAGGGACTCCGAGCGGACAATGCTGACGAGGACGACCAGGCGACTGGCGCGCTCATCGGGCGCGTTGAAGCGCGTCGAGCCGCCGCGCATCGTGAGGTGGCCAACGCGCTCGATGACGCGGCCTATCTTGATCTGATCGACACGCTGGTTGCCGCATCCGCAGATCCGCCGCTCGGTTCCGCCGCGACGCTCGCGGCCGAGTCGGCACTGCCGGACCGTGTCGTGGCCACCTGGCGCGAGCTGCAGGAGCGCGCCGACGCCCTCGGTCCCGAGAGCCCTGATGCCGACTTCCATCGCGTTCGCATCGATGCCAAGCGAGCTCGCTACGCCGCCGAGCTCGCCGCCAGCGTCCTGTCCGGGAAGCGAGCAACGGGGGCAGCCCACGCCGCCGCCAAGATCACCCAGATCCAGGAGTGTCTCGGCGCGCTCCAGGACGCTGCGCTCGCGGAGCAGACGATGCGCCTGGCTGGCCGTTCGACGACGTCGGCCAACGCGTTCGCCGCCGGGCGTCTGGCCGAGCGGGCCCGAATGCGCGGACTGGCTGCGCGCGCTCAGTTTCTCGAACTCTGGCCGAAGGCACGGCGCCGTCGATGGTGGAAGTGGGCCGAGTGACCTTGCGACCGTAGCCGTGACCGCGACGGGCGGGCCGCCGCCGGGTCGGCTCGGACGCGGCGCCTCGACCCGATGAAGGCGCTCGGGCTGCGGTTGGAGGATGTCGCATTGGCCGGCTGGAACCTCGCCGGTGTGCCGTTGGTGGCGGCCAGCGCGCTGGCGCCGGTCCTGGCATTCGGCGGTGAGCCCAGTGCGGCTGCCGGGACCATTCAGCTCCTCGCCGTGGGCGGCGCAATTGTCGCGATCGCGACCCGCCCGCTCGGCGCACCGCCACCGTCCGCCCTCCCGTCGAGCGAGGCGCGGCTCGGCTTCATCGCGCCACTCGTCGGCGCGATCACCCTGGTGGCCGGTTCGGCATCGGCGCACCTTGAGGCCGACTTCGAAGGGCTCGTGATCGGTGTTGCGTTCATCGTGACCACCGCGGCGATGGCCCTTGGCGATCGGCTCCCGGTGCTGGACGCGGGTCTGAGGCGGGCGTTCATCTTCCCGTTCATCGCGATCTGCGCCGGCATCTTCAACGGTTTCGCCGCCGACCTCCTCGATGACATGGACGTTGGGCAGCTGATCACCGCGGTCACCGTGGACGAGACGGGCTTCGGCCTGTTCGTCATCGGCATGATCCTCGCCGGACTGGCCGCGTTCTACGCGATGCTCGTGGTCGCGCCGCGCGTGCTCGTCACTCCCGAGCCGTGGACGGGGTGCCTAGTCTGGCCCGCCCGGTTCGTGATCTACGTGGTCAGCGCGGTGCTGGGCATCGGCTGGCTGGCGGTGCTCGGAGGATGAGGCCCGTCGAGCGCCTGGGCTGACTCCCCGCTACGATCCACGCTCCATGGCCGAACAGACCTCAACCCCCGGCGACGTCGACCTCACGCGGCGCACCGAGCGCTGGCTGCTCGTGCTCGTCGGAGGCTACGCGGCGCTCGTGGTGGTGCTGATGTTCGCCGGCGGGCTGCGCATGACCCCGGACGTGCTCGCCGTCGCCCTGGGCCTCGTCGCCGTGCTGCTCGGCCGAACGCGCCTCTTCCTGCGTGACTGGCTGCCGTTCGTGGTGATCTTCCTTGCCTACGAGCTCATGCGCGGGATCGCCGACGACGCGGGTTTCCCCGTCCACGTCGCCGACGTCATCGCCGTCGAACGATGGCTGTTTGGCGGAATCCTTCCGACCGCATGGCTCCAGGACTGGCTGGCTCCGGCGAGCGGCGTCGGGACGGCCGCGATCGTGGCGACCGTCCTGTACATGATGCATTTCGTGATCCCCGTGGCCACCGGATTCCTTCTGTGGATCCGCAACCGGGCCGCGTACCACGACTACCTCGTTGCGTTCATCCTGCTGAGCTTTGCGGGATTCATCACGTTTCTGTTCGTGCCGGTGGCGCCACCGTGGTGGGCGGCGGAACGTGGGTTCCTCGACGGGGCCAATGGCGAGCCGATCCTGCGCTACCTCAAGCCGGAGGCGTTCGGCCTGCTGGCGGAACGCCTTGGCTTCCCCAATGGGACCGAGGTCACCTCCTACGTCTTCTATGGCATCAACCCGAACGGCGTCGCGGCCTTCCCGTCCCTCCACGCCGGCTACCCCTTCCTCTCGTTCCTCGTCCTGCGCCGACAGTTCGGCCGGATCGGCTGGCTGGCCCTCGTGTACGCCGCCGCGGTCTGGTGGGCCATCGTCTTCCTCGGCGACCACTATGTCGTCGACGTCCTGGCCGGGATCGCCTACGCCTGGGCGGCATACCTGGTCGCGCCGCGGCTGTCGGGCTGGTTTGGCTGGCTCACCAGCCGGGTTCGAGGGGAACCCGCGGCTGGGGAGGTGCCGGCGCCAGAGTCCGTGTCGGCGCCGCCGGACGAGGTCGAGCCGACACGCTGACGCCCGACCACGTCGGCGACAGACGAGCGCTCGCCGTGGGGGTGCGACCGATACGGCGATCAGGAACGGCGCGAACCCCAGCTCCCGCGGGGTTTCAACGATGTACCGATCGCCCGCGAGCGTGAATCGCGCACCGGCGCGGGCCTCGTGCTCAGCGCTGGCCGATGCACCGATCAAACCCAGCCCGCCCTCCCGCTCCCGCGGCATATGTCCGATGTATCGGGCGGTCGAAGGGCAGCCGCGCATTTTCCGGTGGCCGCGTCGGGAACCGATCCGGCGTGCCGCGCGTCAGAGGGGCCACGACGCTGCGCA
>DATBRU010000020.1:0-1875 GCA_036560105.1 Candidatus Limnocylindria bacterium
CGGACCTCGGCGCTGTTCGGGCCGAAGCCGCCGGGTGCGAGGTCCTGTGTCGCCTCGCTCGCGTCGACGCCCTTCCTCGCCGTGGTGCCGGGCCGCGGCAGGCTGTCGGTCGTCTCGTCGTAGCGGGCGCGGAGCGACGGCGAGGTGAGCCAGCCGTGGGCGACGTTGAGCCGCTTGATGCGGTCGGGGTCGGCAGCTTCGCCGAGGTCGGGGTGATGCCGCTTCACCAGCGTTCGGTAGGCCGCCTCGATGACCTCCGCGCTCGCGAAGCGGGAGACCTCGAGCTCCTCGTAGAGGTCGAAGCGAGGGATTGGTCCGCGGGTCACCGGGGGCAAGTGTACGGGCCCGCCTCCCGCGAGACCTGCTTTGCCTGAAATGCGCGGACCCGCGATGCCTCATATGCGCGGAATCGGCCTTGGCAGTTCTATCGCGCGCGGCAATGCCCATTGCCGGCATACATACGCAATGGCGCTGCGGCGCCGCTCGCGCGCTACGTCGATGGCTGGCCGGGCATCCGACGCCTTGGTGGTGGCGGCTCGTTCGGAGATAGATCACCAGGCGGCAGGTTGAGTGCTCCGATCACGCGCGCCAGCACGACCATGCGCATCGCGCGCAACCGACCTGTCTCGAGCCGCGAGATCGTCGACTGATTCAAGCCGACTCGATAAGCGAGCTGCATCTGACTGATGCCGGACGCGACGCGCCGGCCACGGATGGCATGGGCGAGGATCCTCAGCCCGAGATCCTGCGCCGCGTTGTCATCACCGACCCACGCCCACCGATTCATCCGCCGAGGATGGCCTTCGGCGCTTACGGGCGGGTCACCTCTGGATCACCCGTCGCTCATCACGGCGGCCGGCGCACGCCGTGGCGGTCGTACCCACTCCTATGCTGGCGACGGGCATCGCCGAGCGCGACGGGATTATCTGCGTCGAATCCGCGCATACGAACGGAGCGCATACGAACGGCGCCAGCGCCGGGCGCCTGGAGCCACCCGCCTTCGCGGCCTACTTGAGGGTGGCGATCCTCGGGACGGTCGAGAGCGCGAGGCGCTCTTCGAAGCGGGCGATCTGCTGGTCGAGCCGGGCCAGGTATTCGGACAGGCGACGGCGGGCGTCCTCGGCGGTCGCGTCGAGGTCGGACAGCTCGAAGATCTTCCAGTGCCGGAGGATCGGCATCAGGACCTCGTCGCGGTGGACCTTGAGGTCGTAGATGCCGGCCTTCGCGATCTGGGCGGCCTTGCGGATGAAGCCGGGGATGCCGGCGCCGGGCATCTTGAAGTTGAGGACCTCGTCGACGATGGCCCGCACGGCGGCCGACGGCTGGAGCTTGAGCGCGGCCGAGAGCACGTCGCGGTAGAAGACCATGTGCAGGTTCTCGTCGGTCGCGATGCGGATCATGATCTTGTCCGCGACCGGGTCGTCGGAGTAGCGCCCGGTGTTGCGATGCGCGATCCGCGTCGCCAGCTCCTGGAAGGTCACGTACGCGAGACCGTGGAGCGTGTCCGTCGAGTTCATCTCCCAGCCCTGCATGAGCTGGGTCATGCGCCCGCGCTCGAGGTAGACCGGGTCGATGTTGCGGGTGACCGTCAGGTAGTCGCGCAGCACGATGGCGTGCCGGCCCTCCTCCGCGGTCCACCGTCCGACCCAGGCCAGCCATGCGCCATCACCGTGCCCGAACATGCCGTGGATCAGGCGGTGGTAGCTCGGCAGGTTGTCTTCGGTCAGGAGCCCGATCTCGAACGATGTCTGGGCGACGCCGGTCAGCCGCGGCTGGTCGGGCGTCCAGGGCTCCTTGTCGAAGTCGCGCCCGAGGCGGTAGGGGATGAAGTCGTGGGGGAACCACTCCTGGGCCATGCTCGCGTGGCGGTCGTAC
>DATBRU010000021.1:0-5829 GCA_036560105.1 Candidatus Limnocylindria bacterium
CTCGGGGACCGCCAGCTTGTCGATCGGTCCGCTCAGCGCGTAGCCCTCGCCGGACGGCTGAAGCTGACCGCGGTCGATCAGCATGCGCACGGTCTCGACCGCGTAGAGCGGGACGCCCTCGGCGCGGGCGACGATGGCCGCAGCGGCGTCCTCGGGGAGCCCCGGAACGAGACCGTGGAGCAGCTCTGCCATGGCCGCCTCGGTCAGTGGCTCCAGCGAGATGGTGGTCGCGTTCCGCACTCCGCTCCCCCACGCCGGGTGGCGTTCGAAGAGATCGGGGCGGGTCATGGCCAGGACGTAGATCGGATGCGTCTTGGACCACGACAGCAGGTGCTCGATGAACTCGAGCAGCCCGGCGTCGGCCCAGTGCAGGTCCTTGAACACGAGGATGACCGCGTCGCGCTCGGCGATCCGCTGGAAGAAGGTGCGCCAGGCCGCAAACAGCTCCTCACGTTGGCCGGTCGGCATCTCGTCGAGCCCGAGCAGCCCGGCGAGGCGTGGCTCGACCCAGCGGCGCTCCTCCGCATCGGTCAGCCATTCGTCTGCGCAGACCGCGAGCTTGGCCCGAGCCTCATCGGCTGAATCCGACTCGGCGATGCCCGCTCGCTCGCGAACCATCTCGGCCAGCGCCCAGAAACTGATGCCTTCGCCGTAGGACGGGGACCGGCCCGCGTGCCAGTACGCGTTGATCGTGACCCCGTCGATGTACTTCTCGAACTCCCAGCCCAGGCGGCTCTTGCCGATCCCCGCGTGGCCCACGATCGTCACCAGGCGTGGCTTCTGCTCGCGGATCGTGGCGTGGAACAGGTCCTTGACCATGCGCAGCTCCTCGTCCCGCCCGACGAACGGCGGCTCAAGGGCCGAACGGCGGCCGGCACCGCCACGCATCCCCAGCACCCGGACCGCTCGCCATGCCGCGACCGGGGCCGTCTTGCCCCTGAGGATCTGCTCGCCCGCCTCCTCGTAGGCGATGGCTTCCGATGTCGCCCGGTGCGTGGCCTCGCCGACGAGTACCGACCCCGGTGGGGCGGCCGACTGGAGACGAGACGCGGTGTTCACGAGGTCGCCGGCGACCATGCCCTGCCCCTGGGCGCCGATGGTGGCCGCCGCCTCGCCGGTCAGGACCGCCGCTCGGAGCTGAAGCGGCAGTCCGGATTCGGCATCGGTGATGCCGGCCGCGGCGGACACCAGTTCCAGCGCGGCACGCACCGAACGTTCCGCGTCGTCCTCGTGGGCGATCGGCACCCCCCAGACCGCCATGACAGCATCGCCGATGAACTTCTCGACCGATCCGCCGTAGCGACCGATCACATCGGAGGCCGATTCGAAGAACCGTGTGAGGAGCTCACGCGACTCCTCGGGATCCCGATCCTCGGCGAGGGTCGTCGAGCCGACCAGGTCGGCGAACAGGACCGATACCAGTCGACGCTCCGATCCGGCGGGAACCGCGGGCGATGGCGCTTCCGACTGGGGGGCCGCGGCGGCAGCGCCCGGCGCGGTATCAGAGAGAAGGGCGCCGCATTCGTTGCAGAACTTGGCCCCCGGCGAGTTCTGGGTACCGCACGACGAGCATCCCGATGCCAGCGGCGACCCGCACTCGTTGCAGAACTTCGCGCCGGGGGTGTTCTCCGTTCCGCACGTCAGGCAGGTCATCGGGCCTCGACCTCGCCGACGCTCTCGCGCGCGGGTACCGCCGTGGAGTGATGCCCGTCGGTCGCCGCAGGCGCCGGCGTGGCTTGGAACGCCTGCTTGTAGCGGTCAACCACGCCGCCCGCGCCGCGCGATGTGAAGAACTCCGCGGCTTCTTCGCCGGCGCGTCGTGCTTCGTCGGAGGCGGCACCGAGGAATGCGTCGAACTCGAGGCCGATCCACGAGGCCCACAGGTTCGTCTCCAGGCCCCTGTACGTGGCGACGGCGTCGGCATAGGCCATGCGCGCCTCCTCCCATCGGCCTGCCAATGCCGCCTCGCTGGCGGCCATCTTCTTTCGCAGGCCGCGTGTCCAGGTCGCCTGCTCCGGGAAGCCGAACGCGACCGGGATCGCGGCATGCGCCCGCGCATCGCCAAGGAGGGCGGTGGCCACGGACCGCGTCATCGCCAGGTACACGTCGTTGCCGCCCCCCGCCAGTCCGGCGAGCGTTTCGAAGGCGGCCCGGGGATCACCCAGGGCGAGGAGCGCCTGCGCCTCGACGACCCTGATCCCGCCGAGCTGCGGGCCGAGCATGTCTTCGTCCGCCAGGACGCGCGCCGATTCGTCGGCGGCCGCCTGGAAGGCATCCGAGTCGCCGCCAACAGCCGCGAGCAACCCGCGGATCATGGTCACCCATCCCGCGACGTCTGGGGGCGACGCGCGCTCGTCCACTTCGGCCACGTCCGATGCGGCGCCGTCCCAGTCGCCCATGTAGACCCGGATCTCGGCCCTGGACGTGAGGAAGACACCCAGCCAACTCGCGAGGCCGAACCGGCGAGCCAGGTCGATGCCGTCGCTGACCACCTCGGCACCCTCGTGATAGGGCCGATCGAAGAGCAGGTTGGTCGACCAGTTGTTGCGCGCCCGCAGCGCCGATGTGACGTGGCCCTCGCGATCAGCCAGCTGGATGGCTCCCCGGAAGACCGCGTCTCCCTCGTCCGGGCGTGCGTACCAGAGGGCTGTCGCCTGCGTGGTCAGCGCCTCGACCACGACTTCGGTGTCGCGGGAAGGGCCTGCAGCGCGCAGCGCGCGTTCCGACATCTCGATGGCCTCGTCGTTCAGGTCGGTCAGCATGTAGAGCCGGGCCAGCTCCGCGAACACCCTTGCAGCCTCGGGCTCGTCCTCGGCCAGGGCGGCCACGACGGGCTCCAGGGTCGCGATCCCGTCCGAGGTGCCGTAGTCCGTCTGGATCCTCACCGCCAGGGCCAGGGCACGGTTCACGGTTGCGCGGTCATCACTGGCAGCGGCGAGCTCGGCCGCGGTCTTGGCATGCTCGATCGCTTCCGGAAGGGCCAGCAGCGACCCGGAGCGGGCAGCGACCTCGTGGAGCGCCGCCTGCTCGAGCGGATCGGTTGTGATCGCGATGGCATCCTCTGCGTGGTGGTAGGCGGCGGCGTAGGAGTGCAACGACTCGGCCCGTTCAGCTGCGGCCCGCAGCGCGATCCGGGCCTGGATGGCCACCGCGTCGGCCTCGGGACCTGGACTGGTGGCACGCAGTGCCTCGAGGTAATGGCTGGCCAGCACACCGGAGATCTCGTCGTCGCCGAGGGCCTCGAAGTACCGAGCTGCCGCCAGGTGCTTGGCCCGGCGGTCCGCCTTGGCGATCGTCTCGTAGGCGACCTCGCGGACGACGGCCTGGACAAACCGATGCTGGCCGCGCTCTGGTGATCGCGGGTCGTCATCGCGGATGAGCAGCTCGCGACGGACGAGCCGGTCGAGTCCTTCCAAGAGGGCGGACTCGTCCTGGCCGGTGATCCCCGACAGCGCGTCCATGGTGAAGCTCTGCCCGAGCACGGCGGCGGCCGCCAGTAGCGCACGATCTTCCGGCGTGTTGGCATCGATGCGCGCCGCGACCAGGGCGTGCAGCGTCTCCGGAACACCCAGCCGCTCGATGGGACCGACGAGCACGAATCCTTCGTCGGTGGACTGCAGCTGGCCACGGTCGAGCAGCATCCGAACCGTCTCGACCGCATAGAGGGGCACGCCCTCGGCCCGCTGGACGACGGCGTCCACCGCGGCATCGGGCATTCCGGGCACCAGGCCATGCAGCAGCTCGCGCATGGGTCCCTCGGGCAGGGGCTCGAGAACCACCGTGGTCGCGTTGCGCACGCCGCTGCTCCACTGCGGGTGGCGTTCGAGCAGGTCGGGCCGGGTCATGGCGACCACGTAGATGGGGTGATTCTTCGACCAGGCAAGGAGGTGCTCGATGAACTCGAGCAGCCCCGCGTCAGCCCAATGGAGGTCCTTGAAGACAAGGATGACCGGGTCATGGTCGGCGATCCGCTCGAAGAACGTCCGCCAGGCGGCGAACACGTCCTCGCGCTGGGTGACCGGCAGCTCCTCCAGGCCGAGCAGGCCGGCGATCCGAGGCTCAACCCATCGCCGCTCCTCGGGATCGGTCAGCCACTGGTCCAGGCACGCATTGAGCTTCGTGCGCGCGGTCTGGGCGTCGTCGGTCTCTGCGATCCCCGCTCGCTCGCGGACCATCTCGGCCAGGGCCCAGTAGCTGATGCCTTCGCCGTAGGACGGTGATCGACCGGCGTGCCAGTAGAAATCCTGGTTCACGCCGTCGATGTACTTCTCGAACTCCCAGCCCAGCCGGCTCTTCCCGATGCCCGCCTGGCCGATGATCGTGACCAGGCGTGGCTTCGACTCGCGGATGGTGGCGTGGAAGAGCTCCTTGACCAGCCGCAGCTCCTCGTCGCGGCCCACGAACGGCGGCTCGAGCGCGGACCGCCGGCGGGCGCCGCCGCGCATGCCGAGGACCTGCAGCGCGCGCCACGCCGGCACGGGGCTCGACTTGCCCTTCAACACCTGGTCGCCGAAGTCCTCGAAGGCGATGGCGTCGCGCGTCGCGCGATACGTGGACTCGCCGACGAGCACGGCCCCGGCGGGCGCCATGCCCTGCAGGCGGCTCGCGGTGTTCACCAGGTCGCCGGCGACGATGCCCTGCCCGACCGCCCCCATCGAGGCGGCCGCTTCGCCGGTGAGCACCGCGGCACGCATCTGGAGGGGTTGGTCGGCGTCCAGGATGCGACCGACCTCCGCGATGAGCTCGAGGGCCGCGCGCACCGCTCGCTCGGCGTCATCTTCGAAGGCGGTCGGCACGCCCCAGACCGCCATCACGGCGTCGCCGATGAACTTCTCGACCGTGCCGCCGTAGCGACCGATGATCTCCGAGGCGGTTTCGAAGTACCGGCTCAGGAGGTTCCGCGTCTCTTCCGGGTCGCGGTCCTCGGCCAGGGTGGTGGATCCCACGAGGTCGCCGAAGAGCACGGTCACGAGGCGGCGCTCGGTACCGATCGAGATTGGCGTCGGGGTGTCGGAAGTTGCGGCTGCCGCACCGGGCGGCGGGGCATCGGTCAGGGCGATCCCGCATTCGCCGCAGAACTTCGTCCCGGGCGGGTTCGCGGTCCCACAGGCGGGGCAGGCCGCGCTCAGGCGCGTGCCGCACTCGCCGCAGAACTTCCGTCCGGCTTCGTTGGCGGTGCCGCAGGCAGGGCAATTCACCGCAGGGACCCCATCAGACCGCCAACTGTAGCGGGCCTACTGGCCGTCGAACAGGCTCGCCTCCATGATTCCCGACGAAGGCCGTTGGCCGTCGCGCTCGAGGAGGACGAAGCGCTCGGCGCCGAAGGCCATCGACGCGAGGTCATCCGGCAGATCGATGGCCCATCCGAAGTCCTGGCGCTGGGTTCGATGGCAGGCCATCGCCGTCCGCTTGGCCGCCAGCCACGGGCTGACGTCAACGACCGTGGTCACCGGCAGCGGCTCGACGGTGCCCGGCGGCGCCTCGTCTTCTCCGTCACCCGTCTCGCCGCCCCGATCGAGCACCTCGTCGTAACCCCACGGCAGCGGGATTCCGCGTTCGCGCATGGCATGCATGAGATCCAGCCACCGGCTGGAGCCAAAGGCGGTCTGGTAGCGCTTCCCTACCCGGTGGGTTGGGCCGGCCCCCGGATACCGATCGGGGTCGGCGGCCGCGGCGAGGGCGGCCACGGCGATCCGGTGCGCCTGGATGTGGTCGGGATGGCCGTAGCCGCCGGTCTCGTCGTAGTGGACGGCCACGGCGGGACGCGCCTCGCGGATGAGGCGGACCACCGGCTCGGCCGCCTGCTCGAGATCCGCCTGCCAGAACGCA
>DATBRU010000022.1:0-11801 GCA_036560105.1 Candidatus Limnocylindria bacterium
TCGGCCAGCTCGTCCTTGCGCTGACCAATCCAGGCGAGCATGCCAGCCGGGCTGAACCGCTTCTCGTCGAGATCGAGCCGCTTGAGCACGCTCTTGACCAATGCGACCTGGTCCGCGCGATCGTAGATCGTGAAGCTTCGGGCCAGGCCGATGGCTTCTCCGTCGCGCCGCAGGATCCGCGCACAGATGGCGTGGAACGTCCCGATGGTCGCCTCGCGCGCCCCCTCGTCGCCGATGAGGCCGGCGATCCGCTGGCGCATCTCGTTGGCGGCCTTGTTCGTGAATGTGACGGCCACGATCTGCCATGGCTTGTAGCTGGTGGCCACCAGGTAGGCGACGCGATGCGCCAGGACCCGGGTCTTTCCGCTGCCCGCGCCGGCCAGGATGAGGAGCGGGCCGGTGAGGTGGCTCACCGCTTCCCGCTGCGGCTCATTGAGGCGCTCGAGGATCTCCTTGGCGCTGAGTCGGGCGTGGTCGGGTTTGGTTGCGGCATCCGGGGGCATCGCCTTGGATTCTAGTGGCGGTCCTCGGTGGCGACATCCAACCCGGTCAACCGCCCCGTGAATGCGGGGGAAGTCCCATCTCAACGAATTCAGGGATAGTCACCACAGGGTTCTCTCGGGCGCTGGATCCGCAATGAATTGAGGACCCGTGCGCGCGGAGCGCGCGTGTGCGCGCCGTTCGCGCTCAGCGGTCCCCCATGGAGTGCGGGAATCGCACGCCCTGGGGGGTTCACGTGAAGATCCCTCAATCGATAGCGGCCGGGGTGGCCGATGCGGGCCTACTCCCGCACGAAGACCGGATGGAGCTGCACCGTCGCATTGGGCTGGGTCGCAAGCGACGGCCAATCCGACGCGATCGCGATGGCCGCCTCGAGCGATTCCGTCTCAAGGATGACGAATCCGCCAAGCAGCTCCTTCGTCTCGACGTAGGGGCCATCGGTCACGACCAGGCCCTCCGCCTGTGGTCCCGGGCGCAGGGTCTTCACCGTGGCCGGCTCGTCGAGCTCCTCACCACCCACGATGTGATCGCGGTGCTTCCCGAACCAGGCGATGTGGCGCTCGACGTCCGCCTGCTGCTCCTCCGGCGACAACGCGTAGTAGGCGGCGGCGTCCTCGGGATCCACGTAGTTCATGAGTACGTATCGCATCGGTGCTCTCCGTGTCGGGCGCCGGTCTGGCGCCGCTCGAACCCTACGACGAACCGATGCGAGGCCGGCTCGACAATTCGCGGCGTGTAAGGTGGCCGGCATCGGCACCCATGAGGAGGTATCCATGACCAGCGTCGAGCCCGTGACTCCGCCCCCTGCCTCACCCCCGGATTCCGAAGCGTTCTCCTGGCGCGACTACTTCAGCTTCAACTTCATGATCACCCCGGTCTTCATCAGGATGATCTACCTGATCGGGGCCGTGATCATCACCATCACCGCCGTGTTCCTGTTCCTCGGACAGCCCGTCACGGTGACCGTCAACGGCGAGACCACGACGACTGGCGGTGGGGTGCTGGGAGTGATCCTCCTGACCCTCGTCTACTTCGTGGTCGCTCAGCTCTTGTGGCGAATCTGGATGGAGCTGCTGATCGTGATCTTCCGGATCCATGGATCGCTCCGAGCAATCGAGACCCGCGGGCGCGGGATGTAGCCACGCCGCGATCGTCGAAAGAGACCATTGACCGCGCCCCCGAGGCGCGCGGCCCAGACTTGCAGACGAGGGACGGAGTCGGGATCAGGGACTCGTTGGGAATTCAAAGGACTCGATGACGGGCGTCACCGCCGCCATCCGGGTCTCGAAGTCAACGCCACAACAGACCTCGACATTGATCGCGATGTTGCCCGAGTCCGCGCCACCGAGGTCGAGGACGTACACGCGCTGCGCCGAATCGGCGCCGGCACCCCAGAAGACCCCACTGCTGATGCCGGTCCCGACCAGCGTCGCGACGGACGCCTGGCCCCCGCACGTCTCGGTCCACGCCGGATCCATTCGGACATCGACTACCCAGCCGCTCAGGCCGCCGATCGAGACGGGCGCCGGGACACTCGGCAGCAGGCCCGGGCGGCTTGACAGCGACTCGGTGACCTCGGCTGCCGACATCCCGATACCCGGCTGGGGCACCGGGGCGCATCCGGGGGCCGCCACCTGGACGTCGCGCCAGACGCAGAGGCACGGCCCGTCGTTGTCGAGCAACGCCAGGCCGAACTGGCCGATCTCGTCCTCGAAGACCTTCCACCCAGCCGGTACGGTGAACGTGAGAGGCGTGTCGAAGACGTAGGACGTGTACGTGCCCGGTTCCAGCGGCTCGTGTGGCGTGAAGCCGACCACGTCGCTCGGCGACGGGGTCTCGGCGGACGATTGGACCGCTGACGATTGGACCGCTGACGATTGGACGGCGGACGGGCTCGGGCTCCCCGCTTCCGAGGCCGATGGCGCGGCGCAGGCCGACATCGCGAAGGCCAGCGTGATGACCGATCCGGCAGCGCGAGAGCGCGTTCGGATCCTCGTCGTCAGCACTGCCGCATACTGCGCGCCCGCATGCGTCATACGCAAGGAGCGCCGAGCTAGCGTCCGCGCCCCACGATCATCAGGACGACCATCTCGATCAGCGACCAGCCGATCAGCGCAGTCAGGATTACCGGGTTCATCCCCATGCCCACGTCGGGAGCCTCGAAACCGACGCCTTCGGCCAGCGCCATGATCGGCGCCGCCAGGGCGTCGGAGACTGGGATGATGAGATCGGCAAGGGGAAGGTCCGTCGGAAGCACGCCGAGATCGAGCAGGACCCGCGCGGTGAGGACGGCCTGCACGACGCCGAAGCCGGCGACGATCAGGGTCCGAATCAGTCCCATCAGTTCATCCTACGCGAGCGCCAACCCCCGGACACGACGAAGGCCCCGGCCGAAGCCGGGGCCCTCGCATCGGTCTGGGTAGACCCTAGAAGTCCATCCCGCCGCCGCCCATGCCGGGCGGCATGCCCATCGCCTTCTCCTTGTCCGGGAGGTCAGTGATGACCGTCTCGGTGGTGAGGAGCAGGCCGGCAACACTGGCGGCGTTCTCGAGCGCGGAGCGGGTCACCTTGGCCGGGTCGATGACGCCCCAGGCAAAGAGGTCGCCGTACTCGCCGCGCGCGGCGTCGTAGCCGCTGCCGGGCTTGAGCTTGCGGACCGCCTCGACGACGACCGAGCCCTCCTGGCCGGCGTTGATCGCGATCTGGCGCAGCGGCTCCTCCAGCGCGCGGCGCAGGATGTTCACGCCGATGGCCTCGTCGCCGAGCACCTCCAGCTTGTCCAGAGCCGGCAGTGAGTGGATGAGGACCGAGCCGCCACCGGCGACCATGCCCTCCTCGACACCGGCGCGGGCGGCTGACAGCGCGTCCTCGATGCGGTGCTTCTTCTCCTTCAGCTCGACCTCGGTGGGCGCGCCGACCTTGAGCACCGCGACGCCACCCGACAGCTTGGCGAGTCGCTCCTGGAGCTTCTCGCGGTCGAAATCACTGGTGGTGTCCTCGATCTGGAGCTTGATCTGGCCGATGCGGGCCTTGATCGCGTCCGCGTCGCCCTTGCCCTCGATGATCGTGGTCGTGTCCTTGGTGGCCTGCGCGCGGCGCGCCTCGCCAAGGTCCTCGAGCTGCACGCTGTCGAGCTTGCGACCGACCTCCTCGCTGATGACCCGCGCCCCCGTGAGCGTCGCGATGTCCTCGAGCATGGCCTTGCGGCGGTCACCGAAGCCCGGCGCCTTGACCGCGAGCACGCTGATGGTGCCCTTGAGCTTGTTGACCACCAGGGTCGCCAGCGCCTCGCCATCGACGTCCTCGGCGATGATCAGGAGCGGCTTGCCGGTCGAGACGGTCTTCTCGAGCGTCGGGAGGATGTCCGCCACGGCGCTGATCTTCTTGTCGGTAACCAGGATGTACGGCTGATCGAGGGTCGCCTCGAGCTTGCCGCCTTCGGTGCTCGTCACCATGTAAGCGGAGACGTAGCCGCGGTCGAGCTGCATGCCCTCCACGTACTCGGTCTCCATCTTCAGGCCCTGGCTCTCCTCGACAGTGACGACGCCGTCCTTGCCGACCTTGTCCATGACCTGGGCGATCATGTCGCCGATCTCGGTGTCGCGGGCGCTGATGGCCGCGATGTGGGCGATGTCCTCGGTCGTCTCGACCGGCTTGGAAAGCCGCTTGATCTCTTCGACGATGGTCTCGACGCCCTTTGAGATCCCGCGCTTCAGGCCCATCGGGCTGGCCCCGGCGGTGACGTTCTTCAGGCCCTCGGTGATGATGGCCTGGGCCAGCACGATCGAGGTGGTGGTGCCGTCTCCGGCAACGTCGTTGGTCTTGGTCGCGACCTCCTCGAGCAGCTGGGCACCCATGTTCTCGTACGGGTCCTCGAGCTCGATGTCGCGGGCAATGGTGACGCCGTCATTCGTGATGGTCGGCGCACCGTATTTCTTGTCGAGGAGGGCATAGCGGCCCTTGGGGCCCAGCGTGACCTTGACGGCATCGGCCATCTTGTCCACGCCGCGCTTCAGGGAGCGACGCGCCTCTTCCTCGAACAGCAGCTGCTTCGCCACGTTCTCTTCGTTCCTCCGCTATTCGATGACGGCCAGGATGTCCTTCTGGGAGAGGATCAAGAGCTCCTCCTCGTCCAGCTTGAACTCCGTGCCGGCGTACTTCTGGAAGAGGACCTTCTGGCCCTCGCTGACCTCCATCGGCTCGCGCGAGCCGTCGTCGAGCGTGCGGCCCGGCCCAACCGACAGGACCGTTCCCTCTTGCGGGCGCTCCTTGGCGGTGTCGGGCAGGACGATGCCGCTCTTGGTCATGTCCTCGCGCGGGGTGGGCTTGACGACAAGTCGGTCACCGAGGGGCTTGAGCCCGGTGGCCGTGTCGCTGACCTTGGTGGTCATATGTGCGTGATGCCTCCTTGCATGCGCAGCCGATGCGGACCGGTGCGGTTGAGTTGTCTCCGGCGGGACTGCCAGCGGGCGGCCGATACGACCGATTCCTGACTGGCACTCTACCGACGAGAGTGCTAGACAGCAAGTTAGCACTCTCAGTTCGCGAGTGTCAAGGATTCGGGCACGAGCACCGGCATCGAGACGCCGGGACGCCGCCCCTACGGTCGTCGAGGCGGCGTCGAGGTCCCCGGGTCAGCAGCCGGATTAGGCGAGATCGACGAGCCTCCAGGCGCTCGGAGATGGTGCCGTGCTCTCCGCTGGTGCCGTGCTCTCCGCTGGTGCCGTGCTTGCTTCGGGCGCTGTGCTCGCTTCGGGCGCAGTGCTCGCGCCTGGCGCCGTGCTCTCTACCGGCGCCGTGCTCGCGCCTGGCGCCGTGCTCTCCGCCGGCGCCCCGCCCTCCTCGCTGAAGAACAGGAAGTACGCGAGAAGCGCGGCCACTACCAGCACGATGACGATGCCGAGGATCGTCCCCATCCCTCCGCTTCCGGCCGGCGCTTCCCCCGTCGGGGTGGTCCCCGTCGGGGTGGTCCCGGTCGGGGTGGTGTCGACATGTTCCTGGGTCATGTTGGTGAATCCTTCCTGCGTGGGGTTCGCTCCGCCGCGCTGGGGCGAGCACCCATGGAGCCGGACTGGTGCAACCGGCGTGCCATCCGAGCGAGCGCTCGGCGCTCAGGGAGCAAGAACGAGGAGGTATACCACCACGCCGATGACGATCAGACCGGCGACGACGCCGATCACGATCGAGCCGATGGCCAAGGTCCCCGGACGCGACCCTTCGGTCGCCGTCGGCCTCGCCGTTTCGTCGGTCGGCGGCAAGAGCGCGTCGAGGGCTCCACGGATCGGCCGAACGAGATCCTCGGGCGCGACCGCCCGGATGCGAGCCAGCTCGGCCGCCACGCGCAGTGCCGTGGTGGGCTCGTTGGTGGCGTCACGGTCCGGCCCGAGATGCGGCGCATCGGTCTCGACCAGGAAGGTCCCCGCTGGCAGGGCTGCAGCCGCCTCTCGCGGGCCGGTGGCACTCCGGAAGGCGACAGGCAGCGCGAAGCTGATGAGGAAGCCGGCGCCGACGAGGGCTTCGGCCATCGGCCAGTCGCCGGAAAACGCGTGGAGGACACCCCGCCGACCCTCGCCCGTCGACGACCAAGCCAGCAGTGCCTCGGTGATGTCGGCGTGGGCGGCGCGGTCGTGGACGAGTACCGGCAACCCGCGCTCCCCGGCGATCGCTAGCTGACGGGAGAAGGCGGCGCGCTGGACGTCGGGCGGTGACAGATTCCTGAAGTAGTCGAGTCCGATCTCCCCGATCGCTCTCGTGCGTGGGTCAACGACCAGCGCCTCGAGGCGGGCCCATCCCTGCTCGTCCATCTCGGCCGCGTGGTGCGGGTGGATCCCGACCGCGGCCTGGATCAGGTCCGGGTATCGGTCGGCCAGGGCGAGCGCCGCCTCGGATGAGGCGACGTCCCAGCCGGGGACAACGATCCGTTCGATCCCGGCGGCGACGGCGCGCTCGATCACCGCGTCACGGTCGGCATCGAAACGCTCGTGTTGGAGGTGGGCATGCGAGTCGACCAGGCCCGGAAGTCGCGGCGGCGTGCGGCGCCTGCTCAGGTCGCGGCCTCCACCTCGATGCGCGGGAAGAGCGGCACCGCCTCGGCGGTGGTCCAGCCGCTCGGCCCGCTCCCCCACGTCAGCAGGATTGGCAGGCCCGGTCCGTTCGCCCCGCGCTCGTCGTACGGGGCCGGCACGCCGAGCTGGGCATGGAGCCGCCCCGCCGTCTCGGGAGCCACCGGTGCGAGGAGATGGCCGATGATGCGGCAGGCCTCCGCCATCACGGCCAGCACCTGGCCCACACGGTCCGACTCCCCCGCCTTGGCGAGGCTCCAGGGCGCCTGGCCCTCGGCATAGCCGTTCGCGGCGCGAACGAGCTCCATCATGCTTCCGAGGGCCTGGTCGAGGTGATGTGCCTCCATGGCAGCGTGGAACCCGGCAACCGATCGCTCTGCGGTCGCGCGCAGCTCGAGGTCCGCGGATTGGGACGCATCGGCCACCGCGGGAAGGCTGCCTGACAGGTATCTGCCGCTCATGCTGACGGTGCGGTTCACCAGGTTGCCCAGGTCATTGGCCAGCTCGGCGTTGTAGCGGCGCACGAAGGCCTCGGTGGAAACGTCCGCGTCGCGGTCGAACGGCACCTCGCGCAGGACCATGTAGCGGACGCCATCGACGCCGAAGACCGCTGCGGTCTCGTCGGGGTCGCGCACGTTGCCGGTCGTCTTGCTCATCCGCTCGCCGCGATCGAGCATGAAGCCGTGAGCGAACACCTGGCCTGGCAGTGGCAGGCCCGCGCTCATCAGCATCGCCGGCCAATACAGGCAGTGGAAGCGCGTGATGTTCTTGCCGATGACGTGCAGATCGGCGGGCCACCATCGGTCCATGGCGGCCAGATCGTTGGGAAAGCCGGCCCCGGTCAGATAGTTGGTGAGGGCGTCGAACCAGACGTAGATGCGATGGCTCTCGTCGCCGGGAAACGGGATTCCCCAGGTCGTGCCCGAACGGCTGATCGAGAAGTCGCGCAGACCCTCCTTCAGCCACCCGAGGACTTCGTTGCGGAAGTGCTCCGGCTCGCAGAAGGATGGGTTGGCGGCGTACAGCTGCTCCAGCCGCTCCTGGTAGGCCGAGAGACGGAAGAAGTAGTTCGATTCTTCGAGCCACTGCGGATCGAGCGTCGGGTGGTCGGGACAGCGACCGTCAACGAGCTGCTGGTCGGTCTTGAACTCGTTGCAGCCGGTGCAGTACCAGCCGGAGTAGACACCCTCGTACACATCGCCGGCGGCCTGCGCGCGACGCACCATCTCGACCGATGCATCGGCGTGGTCCGGGTCGGTGGTGCGAATGAACCGGTCGAAGCTGATCCCGAAGCGCTCGAACGTCGTGCGCCACGTGCTGGCCCAGGGGTCGATCAGCTCGTGCGGGTCAATGCCCAGCTCGCGCGCGTCACGCTCGACGTTGGCCGAGTGCTCGTCGAGTCCGGTCAGAAACCGGGTCTCGCGGCCCATCAGGCGCTGGTAGCGCACGATCATGTCGGCGCCGATGGCCTCGAACATGGAGTGCAGGGCGGGACGCGCGCTCGGGTAGAAGATCGCCGTGGTGAGGTAGTAGGTCGAACGCTCGCTCATCGGTGCTCCCGGCCCTTGGGCCAGTAGAGCTCCTTACGGATCTGCTCCGGCGGGAAGCCGCGCGCCAGTGCGACCTCGTCAACGGCGCTCACCATGTCCGGGTTGCCGCACAGGTAGATCGTCGTGCTGTCAGGCGTCAGATCGAGCTCGTCGAGCTGCGACGCCACGATCGCCTCCACGCGCCCGCTGCTGCCACTCCAGCCCGGGTTCTCGGCTGGCCGCGAGACGGTGCCGACGTAGCGCACGGGGAACTCGCCCGCGGCTTCTAGCTCGGAGAGCCGGTCGCGCCAGGCGAGATCGCGTTCGTGGCTGACCCCGTGGAGAAGCACGACGTCGCGAGTCTGCCCGCGATCGATGAGGGTCTCGATCATGCTGATGAAGGGCGCGAGGCCCGTGCCCGAGGCGATGAAGAGGGCCGTTCGACCATCGTCCTGGAGCAGGAACTTCCCCTTCGGCCCCTTGATGTTGATCGGATCGCCCACGCCGATGTCCCACAGCAGCGGCGTGAAGCCGCCGCTGTCGACGTGACGGATGAAGAACTCATACTCGGACAGGTCATCGGCCGAGGAGGAGACGCTCATCGGGCGCTGGATGAGCTTGCCCTCGGTGCCCATCAGGCCAAGCGTGGCGTACTGGCCCGGCTCGAAGGGGAACGGCGCCTCGAGCGCCTCGACCCCGACGATCGCCAGGCCCGGCGTGATCTCCTCCCAGCGGGTCAGCCGGCCGTTGTACGGGTAGTCCTGCGCCATCCGATCCCCAATGCTGCGCGACAGCCACCAATGGCTGCCGCGGGCCGCCAGTATAGGACCGCCGGCGGTGATGGCTCAGGAGTGCGGATGCCGACCCGAGCTCAGGCAGTCGCCACCAGCTGTCGCAACTCCTCGAACGGGGCGGGCACCTCTTCGCCATGTGAGAAGAGCATGCGATCGTACTGGAGGGCGGCGACGACGCCGAGGCTCCGCTCGGCTCGATCGGGATCCGCCGTGAACGCGGACGGGCCTCGAGAGAGCCGTCCCGCCATCGAACCGATCACGTCTCCGGTGAACAGGGCACCCGCCGCTTCGTGCACCAGGCTGCGATGACCGGGCGTGTGTCCCGGCGTCTCGAGGACGCGCAGGTTTCGCACCTGGTCCCCATCGGCCAACTCGCGGAGCTCCCCGTCGTAGGCGATCCCCTGATGGTCCTCGGCCCCAGCCCACACGGCGCTCCGACCGGCACGTTCGACGACTTCGGGGAGGCCGCCAACGTGGTCCGCGTGGTTGTGGGTCAGCACCACGTCGGTGATGTCGCCCCAGTCCGCGCCGAGCTCTCGAAGCGCCGGCTCGATCACGACATGGACGCCCTCCAGGCCCGTGTCGATAAGGACGAGCCCGTCGGCATGCCTGACCAGGAAGCACCGCACATCGAATTCGACGGGCGCTGGACCGGCAACGCCAGCCGGGAGGTGGACAGCCATGGCAATCGAACGAACGTCGTCATCCGTCATCGCCGAACTCTAGCTTGGGCCCGTACCCGTCGACGCGGTGCCTCAGGACGCAATCTGCAGCAGCCCGATGACGCCCAGCACGTACAGCAGCATGTTGAGGATCGAGTCGAGGCCGAACCCGGCATGTCGCCGTTTCGTCCGGATGATGATCGAGACGGCGTAGACGACGGTCATGACGATCCCGAGCGCGCCGAGCCACGCGTTGGACGTGCCCGCGTCGGGGAGCACCGGCGTGCCGGCAAGAGCGTCGGCGACGAGGAACAGGCAGAGCTGGAACGCATTTCCGCCGAAGATGTCGGCCACGGCGAGCTGATGGTCCCCGAGGCGGACTGCGGCGATCCCCGTGCTGATCTCGGGTAGCGCGCTCGCCGCGGCGAGGAACGTTGCCCCGAAGACAACGCCGTTGATGCCGGCCATGTCGGCGAGGGCGCTGCCGCTCCGCTCGAGCAGAACGCCGGCCACGAGTGTCACCGCGCTCGCCCCGACGAATATGGCGACCACCTTCGCCGTGCTCGCGCCCGCGAACGGCCTGGGAGCGGCGGGATGCGCCTCGCGGACGTGGTGTCGGCCCGGGCGGCTGCCCGGCATCACCACCTGCCACGGCTCCGCGGTCCGGACGCGGTTGAGGACGAAGATCCCGGTTGCCCACGCGGCGACGATCCCGATCGAGGCCGGGCTGAATGGCCCGACCGCGGTCGTCGAAGGCAGCATGGTGCCCATCAGCATCACCCCGACAACGACGATCACCAGGAGCCCCTCGATCACCGGGATCAGAGAGCCGACCAGGTAGCTCAATGGGTGCTCACCGCGGACGACCCGATCGCAGATCACCAGGACGAGCGTCTGCATGGCGATGCCGCCGATGAGGTTGCCGGCGGCGATGCCGAGCTCGCCCTCGGCGACAGCCGAAACCGTGATCGCGAGCTCGGGCAGGCTGCCGGCAACCGCGAGGAGGATCATCCCACCGAGCGCTTCGCCGAGGTTGAGGCGATCGTCGAGGGCGTCTGTCGCACGGGAGAGATACAGGCCGGCGATCCATGTTGCGATCGCGGCCGCGACGAAGACGACGATCAGCGCAGGGCCATCGAGGGCCGGCATGTGAGTCCTCCGAGCCGGATCACCTACCCCCGACCATCGATCTGGACAGGTTCGCTGCGGATCGACGGTCCGGCCCCAAGTCTACGCGCCGGTACAACCCGTCGCGGCGGCTCCGAACGCGATGTCTAGTCCGGCGTGTGTGCTCGCCGTCGAAGCCGTGAACGTCTCCGGTCCGCGAGGTCTATGGTTCCCCGGATGAACGACAAGAGAACGACGGCTCGAGCCTTCCACGACGCTGACGGGGTCGAGGACTGGCGGGTCCTGTTCTCGGGCGCACACGCCTACTTCGGTGTCAGATCGTTCGAGCATGGCGCCAGGTTCGTGGCGGCAATCGCCGAGGTTGCCAAGGCTGTTGGCCACTTCCCCGACGTTGACCTGCGGCCGGAGGGCGTGACTGTCCGCACAGCCTCCGGAGACTACGGGGCCTTGAGCCAGCGCGATGTTGAGCTGGCCCGCCGGATCTCGGTCGAGGCTCGGAGGTTGCAGGTCGAGCCAGACCCATCCCAGGTACAGGTCATCGGCATCGCCGTCGCGCAGGATGCCGGCAGCGATGTTGGTCCCTTCTGGGCCGCCATACTCGGGTACAGGAGCCTCGGCGCCGATGAAGACGTGGTCGATCGACACAGACGCAATCCTCACGTCTCGTTCCAACGCCTGCGCCCCCCCAAGCCTGGCCGCGGCCGTACGCACATCGATGTCAGCGTGCCCGAGGATCAGGCGGAGGCAAGAGTCGCGGCGGCTCTCGCAGCGGGCGGCCGCCTGGCCGATGAGACGCACGCGCCCCACTGGTGGACGCTCGCTTCGCCCGAGAACCACGGCGTCGACATCGCGGCCTGGACGGATTTCGAAGACGGCGACGGCTAATCCACTGCCTAAAGGTCGTCGAGCATCGCGCGGACCCTTTGCTCGGCGTGGTTGCGAGTGACGGAGCAGACCGTCACGGAGCCGCCGAACGAGTGGAGCAGGTCGGGGTCATAGGCGGCGCGCGGCAAATCGGTAACGTGCCAGGTCACCTCGCGGACGTGCGGCATGTCCGGGTCGCCATCGGGGACCCATCGGTATGGACCTGTGATCTCACCGATCGCGATCACCGGCTGCCCCAGG
>DATBRU010000023.1:0-17574 GCA_036560105.1 Candidatus Limnocylindria bacterium
GACGATCAGGCGATCGCCGGGGACCAGGGTCGGGGCCATCGAGCGGCCACGCACCTCGACCACGTCGAGGCGAGCGCGGGCGAGCTGCGCGAGCACCACGCCGGCGAGCAGCCCGAGGAGGGCTCCCCGTCTCACAGGCCGATGACCGCTAGGACGGCCGACCGCTGACGCGCGTCTTCTCCGGACCGCCGGTGGCCTTCCAGATCTCGTCGATCGCGTCGATCATGGACAGGAGCTCCTTGGCCGCTCCGGCGTCCATGGACTGCTTCACCTTGGAGGCCTGCTTCGTGGCCTTCCAGAACGTCTCGTGGAGATCAGGATGTGCCTCGAGATGCTCGGGCTTGAAGTAGTCGTGCCACAGGACATCGAGGTGGTGCTTCACGAGCTCGGCACGCTCCTCCTTGACGTGGACGGCGCGAGCGCGGAAGAGCTTGTCGTCGCTCGCGTCGTGCTTCTCGATCGTTCGCAGGCAGGATTCGGCCTCGATCCGCGCCTGCTCGGGGTCGTAGATCCCGCAGGGAAGGTCGCAGTGCGCATCGACGACGCGCGTCGGGCGGAGAAGGGATCGCAGGGTGAGCATCGGTCTCCTTTCGGATGAACTGGACAGCCATGGCGTTCGGGTCCCGATTGTAGGTCGTAGCACGCCGCGCGCCAGACCGGGTGGGGCTGGGTTATGACCCCATCACGATGCCGCCGTCGACGCCCAGCACCTGCCCGGTGACGTAGCGCGCCTCATCGGAGGCGAAGTACACGGCCGCGGCGGCGACGTCGTCGACCGAGCCGATGTACCCGAGCGGGGTCAGGTTCGTGAGCGCCTCGGTCGCGGCCGGGGGCAGGTCGGCGGTGAGATCCGTCTCGATCAGGCCGGGGGCGATGGCGTTGCAGGTGATCCCCCGGCTCGCCAGCTCGCGAGCGGTCGTCTTGGTCAGGCCGATGAGCCCGGCCTTGGCCGCAGCATAGTTCGCCTGTCCGGCGTTCCCCATGCGCCCTGCGGCACTCGACATGTTGATGATGCGGCCCGACCGTGCCTTCACCATCGGCCGGCTGATGGCGCGGGTCATCCAGAACGGGCCGCCGAGGTTCGTCTCGATGACCGCGTCCCACTCCTCGGCGTCCATCCGCATGAGGAGGTTGTCACGCGTGATGCCGGCGTTGTTGACGAGAATGTCGACTGCGCCGAGCCCGTCGATCGCCTCCTTGACCATGGCCTCGCAGGCCTCGCGGCCGGCGCTCGTGTCGCCCTGGACCGTGACCGCGCGACGGCCGAGGGCGACGATGCGGTCCGCGACCTCGGCGGCGGCCTCGGCGTTGCCTCGATAGTTGATCGCCACGTCGGCGCCCTGGGTCGCGAAGGCCAGCGCGATCGCCCGGCCCAGGCCACGGCTCCCGCCGGTCACGAGCGCCGTCTTGCCGGTGAGGTCGAACATCACGCCCCGACCTCGGCCAGCTCGCGTCTCGGCTGCCCCATGCGGGTCTGATCCCCCGGTGCGAGGAACGCGCGGGACGGGTCGGCCGTCCACTCGACGACGGCGGCCCCGGCCGTGTAGCCGGCGCCGAACGCGGCCATGAGGAGCCGGTCGCCGGGCTTGATTCTGCCCTCGGCTATGGCCTCGACGAGGGCCATGGGGACCGATGCCGCCGAGGTGTTGCCGTACCTCGCGATGTTCAGGTACGTCTTCTCGGCCGGGATGCCGACCGCGTTCTGGACGCTCTCGATGATCCGCAGGTTGGCCTGGTGGAAGAGGAACTGGTCGACATCGGCCACCGACAGCCCGGCGGCGCGCAGCGCGGATCGGGAGGACTCGGCGAGCTGGCGGGTCGCGTACTTGTAGACCTCCTTGCCGGCCATGTGGACGTACTGTCCGCCCTCGGCGAGCGTCTTGGGAGTGGTGGGGCAGGCGGACCCGCCGGCGGGGAAGATGATCCCCTCCTTGCCGCTCCCGTCGCTGTACATGTCGAGGCCCAGGAGGCCGCCCGGCCCGTCCGACGCCGAGACGATGACGGCGCCGGCGCCATCGCCGAACAGCACGCAGGTGTTGCGGTCCGTGTAGTCGAGGAAGCGGCTCAGCAGCTCGACCCCGATGACGAGCACGTTGCGATACATTCCGCTGCGCACGTACGCCGTGGCCGTGGCCAGCGAGAACACGAAGCCGGAGCACGCAGCCATCAGGTCGAAGCCGGCGGCCCGGGTCGCACCGAGCTCGTGCGCAACGAGCGGGGCCGTCGCCGGCATGTAGTAGTCCGGCGAGCAGGTTCCGAGGATGACCAGGTCGAGGTCCGACGGTGCGAGGCCGGCCACGGCCAGCGCATCTCGCGAAGCGTGAACGCTGAGCGTCGTCGTCGTCTCGTCGTCGGCCGCGATCCGCCGCTCGCGGATGCCGGTGCGGCTGACGATCCACTCGTCGCTGGTCTCGACCATCGTGGCGAGCTCGTCGTTCGTCATGACGCGAGAGGGCGCGTACATGCCCCAGCCAGTGATCAGCGCATTCGTCATAGAGAGTGCTCCTCGGGAAGGCGGTGGCTCATCGCGGATCGATCTCCAACAGCGGCTGCTTGCGCTTGACGAGCGTGCCGCTCTCGACGAGCACGCGCGTGATGCGGCCGGAGGCGTCCGACTTGATCTCGTTGAACAGCTTCATGGCTTCGATCAGGCCGACGACCTGGCCGGAGGTGATTTCGTCCCCCTCGTTGACGTAGGGTCGCGCTCCGGGCGAGGGTGCCGGATACCAGACCCCGGTGAGCGGTGCGCCAACGAATCGCATCCCCGGCGCCGGCTCGCCGAAGGGGGTGAGCCCATCGGTCGGGGTCGGGGGAATCGTCGGGGCAGCTGGCGCTGCGGCGGTCGCCGCGGAACCCGCGACGGCGACCGGGGTCGCGCCGGGCTTGACGAGGCGGACCGACAGGTCGCCGATCGTGAGCTCGAGCTCGTCGAGGCCGGCTGCATCCAGCGCCGGCGCGAGCCGGTCGACCGCGGCCAGGATCGGATCGAGCCCCTCGCTCACTGGCCGTCGTACCGGCCGAAGACGAGCGTCGCGTTGTGTCCCCCGAACCCGAACGAGTTGCTCATGGCAATGCCGACCTCGACGTTTCGGGCTTCGTGCGGAACGTAGTCGAGATCGCAATCGGGGTCGGGATTGTCGAGGTTGATCGTCGGCGGAACGATGCCGTTCCTGATCGTCAGGATGCTGGCGATCGCCTCGATCCCGCCGCCGGCGCCCATCAGGTGCCCGGTCATCGACTTCGTGCTGCTGACCGGGATCCTGTAGGCCCGCTCGCCGAAGAGCGTCTTGATCGCGGCAGTCTCCGACCGATCGTTCGGAGGGGTGCTCGTGCCGTGCGCGTTGATGTAATCGATGTCGTCGCCGGTCAACCCGGCATCGGCCATCGCGATCCGCATCGACTCGACCGCCCCACGACCGCCAGGAGCCGGAAGCGTGATGTGCGAGGCGTCGTCGGTGGCCCCGTACCCCAGCACCTCGCCGTGGATGGTCGCGCCACGGGCGCGAGCGTGCTCGAGCGCCTCGAGCACGAGGACGCCGGCGCCGTCGCCCATGACGAAACCGTCGCGATCGGCGTCGAACGGCCGCGAGGCCTTCTCGGGCTCGTCGTTGCGCTTCGTCGACAGGGCGCGCATGGCGCTGAATGCGCCGACTGGGATCTCGCCGATGCCGGCCTCGGCGCCGCCGGCGATCATGATGTCGGCGTCCCCCCGACGGATGATGTTCAGCGAGTCGCCGATGGCGTGGTTCGCGCTCGAGCACGCGCTGACCGTGGCGTAGTTCGGCCCTCGGGTATTCGCGTAGATCGCGACGTAGCCGGCCGCCATGTCGGGGATCATGGCCGTCACGAGGAACGGACCCACCCGCTCGACCCCGAGCTCGTGGGCCTCGATGACGTCCCGGATCATCGTGTTGATGCCGCCGATGCCGGAGCCGATGATCGTCCCGGTGCGCCACGCCTGCGCCTCGTCGACGATCGGGTTCTCGAGCCCGGCGTCACGCATGGCTTCGACGACGGCGGCCCAGGCGAAATGGACGTAGCGGTCGTTGCGGCGCGTCTCCTTCTTCGGCATGAGCAGGTCGGCGTCGAAGCCCTTGATCTCGCCGGCGACCTTGCTCGCGGTCCTGGCGGGGTCGAACAGCGTGATGCGCGTGATGCCGCTGCGCCCGTTGACGAGCGAGTCCCAGAACGCGGGCACGTCATTGCCGATCGGCGTGAGCGCTCCCATGCCGGTCACCACCACCCGTCGTTCGCCGTCACGCATCGGTCGCTCCTCCACCAATCTGCTGGTCCCGGGGAAAGATGATCGAGATGGTCGCCTCGACGGCCACCTCGCCGTCGACCGTGGCGACCGCCCGCAGCCGCCCGAAGATCCCTCGCAGCTTCTCCACGGTCGCCTCGAGGCGGAGCGTGTCGCCGGGCACCACCATGCGCTTGAAGCGGCAGTCGTCGATGCCGGCAAAGAGGCCGAGCATGCCCTGGTACTCGGGCAGGGTCACGACCGCGATCCCGGAGGTCTGTGCGAGAGCCTCGACCATGAGCACGCCGGGCATGATCGGGCGCTCGGGAAAGTGACCGGTGAAGTGCGGTTCGTTGGCGGTGACCTGCTTGATCCCGACCACGCGCTTGCCCGGCTCGAGCTCGATGATGCGGTCCACGAGCAGGAACGGATACCGGTGCGGCAGGATCCGCATGATGTCGGCTGCCTCGAGCGGCAGCGTCATGGACGGTGAGGGGGTATCGGTCGTCATCTCACTCCGGGTGACAATCGCGTCTACGTCTGCACGACGGGGTCGCTGTTGCTCATCCTCCCACGAACGCCGCGGGGCCGACGCGATCGAGCAGGTTCGTGCTCACCTTCGCGCCGATGAAGGCCTCGTTGTCGATGATCCCGCGGTGGAACGGGATGTTGGTCTTGATGCCACCGATCTCGAACTCGGAGAGCGCGCGGCGCGAGCGGGCCAGGGCGATCTCGCGCGTCTCGCCCCAGACGATGAGCTTGGCGAGCAGGCTGTCGTAGTACGGCGGGACCTCGTAGCCGGGGAAGATGTGGGTGTCGATGCGGACGCCCGGTCCGCCCGGCAGGGCGAGTGACTCAATCTGCCCGGCCTGCGGGGCGAAGTTGTCGCCCGCGTCCTCCGCATTGATGCGGAACTCGATGGCGTGCCCGCGCAGGATGATCGCGTCCTGGCGCAGGCTGAGCCGCTCCCCGCCCGCAACGCGGATCTGCTCGGCGATGAGGTCGATCCCTGAGAGCATCTCGGTGACGGGATGCTCGACCTGGATACGACAGTTGATCTCGATGAAGTAGAAGTTGCCCTCTGCGTCGAGCAGGAACTCGAGGGTGCCCGCGCCTTCGTACCCGGCGGCCACGATGCTGCGGATGGCAAGGTCGCGCAGGCGCTCGCGGGCGGTCGAGTCCATCGCGGGCGATGGCCCTTCCTCGATGATCTTCTGATGGCGGCGCTGAACGCTGCAGTCGCGCTCGCCGATGTGGACCCCGTTCCCGTGCTGGTCGACCATGACCTGCACCTCGACGTGACGGGACTCCTCGATCCACGTTTCGAAGTAGATGCTCTCGTCGCCGAAGGCCGCCCGCGCCTCGCTTCGCGCCAGCGGCAACGAGGTCTCCATCTCTCGCGGCGAGCGGACCAGCCGCATGCCACGCCCGCCGCCGCCGGCGGATGGCTTGAGCAGCACCGGATAGCCGGCCTCTCCGGCCTGGTCGAGCGCATCGGCCAAGTCCGACACGATGCCGCGGCTGCCGGGAACGGTGGGCAGCCCGTTGGCGGCCAGCATGCGCCGCACGGCGTACTTGCTCGCGAAGCGCTCGAGGACTTCGGGACGAGGGCCGATGAAGGTCAGATCGTGCGCGACGCAGGCTTCCGCGAAGGTCGCGTCCTCGGACAGGAAGCCGTAGCCGGGATGGATCGCGTCGCAACCGGTGATCATCCCGGCGCTGATGACGGCGGGCTGGTTCAGGTAGCTGCGTCGGGCCTCGGCCGGGCCGATGCAGATCGCCTCGTCGGCCAGGCGCACCGCGAGCGAGTCACGATCCGCCTCGCTGTAGGCGACCACGGCCGGTAGGCCGAGGTCGCGGCAGGCCCGCAGGATGCGCACGGCGATCTCGCCGCGATTGGCGATGAGCACCTTGTTGATGGTCACGCCCGCGCCTCCGCTGGCACAGCGCCGAGCAGCTCGAGGGCGGTCGCGAGGCTGGGCGCGTCGTTGACGGTGGCGGTGTGGATCTCTGGGGCGATGCGGCGCACCATCCCGACCAGTGCGGCACCGGCGCCGCACTCGATCATGGTGTCGACCCCATCGTCCACCATCCGCTCGACGCAGCCGACCCACAGGACCGGCGAGCGCACCTGCTCAGCGAGCAGCGAGCGGATGCGGGATGCATCGATCAGGGCCTCGGTCGTGACATTGCTGACGACCGGCACCCTCGCGTCCTGCCACGACTCCGACTCGAACGCCTCGGCGAGCATCTCCGCGACCCCCGCCATGAGCGGTGAGTGGAAGGCGCCCGACACCGGCAATGGGATGACGCGCCGCGCGCCCTCGGCCAGCATCGTCTCGCCCGCATCGCGAAGGAGGTCGCGGCGCCCCGAGATCACGACCTGCCCGGGCGCATTGTCGTTCGCCACGACGAGCTCGGTCGGATGGCCGATGCGCTCCACCGCGGCCTCGACCTCGCTTCGGTCAAGGCCGATGACGGCGGCCATGCCGCCCTGGTCGTCGGCGGCGGCCATCAGCTCGGCTCGGCGGGCCACGAGGCGCAGGGCCGCCCCGAGATCGAGGACCCCGGCCGCGACGAGCGCGGCATACTCGCCCACCGAGTGTCCGGCGACCACGGCCGGCGCGGGGGCGCCGGCCTCGAGAAGCGCGAGATGTGCGGCCACGGACGTGACGAGGAGGCATGGCTGGGTCTGCCTCGTGTCATTGAGCCGGTCGGCCGGGCCGGCCCAGCACAGCTCCGAGACCGGCCAGCCAAGGGTCCCGTCGGCTTCGTCGAACGCCGCTCGCGCAGCCGGCGAGTGCTCGGCCAGGTCGCGACCCATGCCGGGCGCCTGCGATCCCTGGGGGCTGAACAGCAACGCGTGCCTCACGCCGCGGACGCCGTCGGATCCAGCTCGAGGACGACCTGGCCGTACTCCACGGCCTCTCCCGCCTCGGCCACGAGGTGCCGGACCGTGCCACCGCGTGGCGCGCGCACGTCGTGCCGAACGCCAAGCATCTCGACGTGCCCGAGCGCGTCGCCACGGGCAACCTCGAGCCCGGGCCCGAGGCCATCGGCGTACACAAAGTAGCCCACCGCCGGAGATGCGACGCCGACGGAGCCCGCCGACTCGGTCGTTCCAATGGCGCCCGGTGATCCGCCGGTGGCCATCGGCTCGCCGGCGCCCCTGACGGCGTCCCCCGCTGGCCGCGCCGTCGCCGCTGGTGCGTCGGGCGTTGCCGTCACCCGCAGGCGAAGCTCACCGCGGGATACCTCGATCTCGGCGAGCCCATGCGTGCGCAGCCGCTCCGCGAGCTGCGGGACGAGCTCGTCGGCTGCCAGGCTGATCGCCTCGAGCGCGTCGGGCTGATCGGTCATGCGCCCCTCTCGCTCTCTTCTTCGTCACCTGAGTCGCTCGGCCAGACGTCGCTCCATCGCGGCCGGCGCGGCACGCCGGGCAGGTGCAGGATGCGGCCCAACCGGTGCCGGAGCGATGGCACGGCGGGCTGACGGTTCGCGTCCCGCCCGCTCTCCAGGTATGCGCCCAGGCCGCGCAGCCGAGCATAGCGGGTGGCCAGCAGCTCGGTGGTTTCGATCGCTGCGAGGTCGCGCAGGGCAGCGGAGACGGCCGCCTTGATCGATCGGGCGGTCGCGGCGTGATCGGCATGCGCACCCTCGCCCGGCTCGGGAATGACGATGTCCACCACGCCGAGCTCGAGCTGATCCTCCGCGGTCATGCGCATGGCGGCCGCCGCGGTTCGCGCCTCGTCCCGCGATCGCCACAGGATCGATGACGCCCCCTCGGGGCTGATCACCGAGTAGACGGCATTCTCCAGGGCCAGCACCCGATCGCCAACGCCGATCGCGAGCGCGCCACCGGAGCCTCCTTCGCCGAGCACGACCACGACGATCGGCACCTGCAGTCCCGTCATGAGCTTGATGCTCGATGCAATGGCCTCGGCCTGACCTCGCTCCTCGGCCGCCGGTCCGGGGAAGGCGCCGGCCGTGTCGAGGAACGTGACGATCGGCATGCCGAGCTTGTCCGCGAGCCGCATCAGCCGCTGCGCCTTCCGGAATCCTTCCGGATGCGGCGATCCGAAGTTGCGGCGAATGTTCGACTCGGTGTCGGTCCCCTTCTGGTGGCCGATGACCATCACGGACCGCCCGTCGAGCAGCGCCGGACCGCCGACGATCGCGGCGTCGTCGCCGAACGCCCGATCGCCGTGGAGCTCGAAGAAGCCCTCGAACATCAGGGGCACGAGGTCGAGGGTGCGCGGTCGCTCCGGGTGCCTCGCGAGCTGGACGTGGCCCCACGCCATCGCGATCGCCTCGTCATCCGGCGCGGTGCCGGCGCCGATGATCGTATTCGTCATCGACGTGACTCCGGCTCGACGGCTTCCGCGGCCCGTGGGGCGTCGCCGTTCGTGTCTGCCTCGACATCGATCCCGATGGTGTCGCTCACCGCCCCGCCGAGCCGCTCGGCCAGTCCGCTGAGGGCACCGATCGGCCCGCGGGGTCGTTCGATGGCATCGGCGGAGCCGTCGCCCGCAGCGGGCACGCGCAGCAGACGGAGCAGCTGGGCGAGGGTCGCCCGGAGCTCGGGCCGGGGCACGACGGCGTCGACGAACCCGTGCTCGAGGAGGAACTCGGCTGTCTGGAAGCCGGCTGGCATCTCCTCGCCGACCGTGTCCGAGGCGACGCGGGCGCCCGCGAAGCCGATCAGGGCCCTCGGTTCGGCGATGATCACGTCGCCGACGCTCGCGAAGCTGGCCAGCACGCCGCCGGTGGTCGGATCGGTCAGGACGGCGATGAACGGCACGCCGGCTGCGTCGAGGCGAACGAGCGGGGCCGTCGTCTTCGCGAGCTGCATGAGGGACAGCGTGCCCTCCTGCATGCGGGCGCCGCCGGACGCGCTCACCACGATGGCGGGGATGCGCTCGGCGAGGGCGGCCTCGAAGCAGCGGGCGAGCTTCTCGCCGACGACGCTGCCCATGCTGCCGCCCATGAATCGGAAATCGAAGATGGCGATCGCCACGCGCTGGCTCTCGATCTCACCGGTGCCCCAGACGACCGCGTCCCGCAGGCCGGTCTTGATCCGGGTTGCCTCGAGCCGATCCGGGTAGGGGCGATCGTCGTGGAAGCCGAGTCGGTCCACCGCGCTCAGGCTTTCGTCACGCTCTTCGAAGCTCCCCGCATCGAGCAACAGATCGATCCGCTCGCCGACCGACATGCGGAAGTGATGCCCGCACGACGGACACATCCGCATGCTGCGCTCGAGCTGGCGATTGAAGACCTGCGACTCGCAGCTCGGGCACTTGGTCCACGCGTCTGACGGCGCGGGACGGCGGCTGAAGGGAAACTTGATCGGCAATCTCTGCTCCCGCTACCGCTGAAGGAGCCGATGCGCGGCGATCGGGCGGCGACTGCTGCGCCACACCGCGTAGGCTGTCACGCCGACCCCCACCGCCGAACCGACGGCGCCGGTCACGATGAGCCGGCCCGGATGTCGAAGGATCCACGGGGTTGCCGCCATGCCCGAGAGACGCGCGCCGAGGCGGGCCTCGAACCGCGGGCTGGCGAGTGGCGCGCCGTCCAATGCGGCATGCAGGGTGGCTGCGGCCCGGAGAAGGATCCGGTCGCCGGGATCGACGCGCGACATCGCCGCCGCCTCGCCGGGCGTGACGCCGTCAAGAACGTGGTCGACGGCTCGGTCCAGCCGCGAGGCAGCGCTCGATTGTGAGGTCATGACACCACTGCTAACACCGCGAAGGGCAGAACGTTACACCCCGATCTGGGAGGCGTCAGGTCTCGAGCAGGGTGGCGAGCTCGCGGAGGGCGCGATGCTGGAGCACACGAACCGCTCCCTCGCTTCGATCCAGCACGTCGCCGATCTCGCGAGCGCTGAGCCCATCCACGAACCGCAGGACGATCACCTGGCGCCGCTCCTCGGACAGATCGGCCAGCGCCCGTCGCAGGCGCCGGGCATCATCGGCCATCCCGATCACGCCGGCCGGATCGGCAACGGACGCATCGTCTCCCGGCCAGTCGAGTGGGCGCGTGGGATGGCGCACTCGGCCTCGTAGCGCATTGGCGATCTGGTTGTGGGCGATGCGGAACAGCCAGGCGCGGAACGTGGCTCCCGTGTCGCGGTAGCCCTCGAGGGCGGCAAGCGCGGCGAGGAACGTGCGCTCGGTGACATCCTCGGCATCGTGATGGTCGCCGAGCAGATGAAAGCAGTACCCGTACACGCGATCGAGGTAGCGACGGTAGAGGACGCCGAAGGCCGCACGGTCCGCCTGCGCCGCGATCACGTCGGCGAGATCCGGGTCGCCGCCGTCGACGCGGCCGGCGCGCGGGTCGAGGCTCACGCCCGATCCCCCCGCAGCATGACGACCTCGCCCGCGGCGACGACGTGGCGACGGGCGCCGCTGTCGACGATGAGGCCACCGGTGTCGTCAAGGTCGACTGCCCGGCCTTCGATCGTCGCACCGCCCACCGCCACCCTGACGTCGGTGCCGAGGGTCCAGCAGCGGGCGCGGTAGCGGGCCAGCGGTGACTCGCCGAGCTCGATCTGATCGATCTCATCCGAGAGGCCATCGAGAAGCCGGCCCAGGAGCTCCACCCGGTCGATCGGCCCGCCCGCGAGGTCCTCCAACGAGCACGTCGTCTCCCGGATCTCCTCCGGCATATCGTCCCGCCGCCAATCGAGGTTGATACCGATGCCGATCACGGCGCCGTTCAACTGCTCGCCCTCGACCGCCGTCTCGATGAGGATGCCCCCGAGCTTGTCACCGCTCCGAGCGACGAGGTCATTGGGCCACTTCAGCCCGACCTCGGCGCCGGCGCCGTCGCACGCCTCTGCCGCGGCGAGCGCCGTGCCGAGGGCGAGCTGCCACGCGTCGCGGGCGCCCAGCCTCGGCCGGACGGCCGCGCTCATCGAGAGGCTGCGACCCGCCGGCGAGAGCCATGTGCGACCCCGCCGTCCACGTCCGGCCGACTGCGCATCGGCGACGACCACGACGCCGTCGACCGCCGGATCGGCGAGGAGCTCGCGCGCACGATCGTTCGTGGACCCGATGAGCTCGTGCATCTCGATGGCATGGCCCACTCGCCGGCCGGGGCGGGCGGCTGCGGTCCAGTCGACGAGGTGGTCGATCATGTGGCCGCACACAATACCCGCTGTCCGGTGGATCGACCAAGACGCGCGCGTTACACTCGGCCTCCGATGAGCAAGACCCTCGACGCACCGAGCGCCGCCGGGCCGCGCGTCCGCGAGCGCGTCTTCAGTGGCATTCAGCCCTCGGGCGCGTCGCACCTGGGCAACTACCTCGGCGCCCAGGTCAACTACGTCGCGATGCAGGACGACTACGAGACGATCTACGCGATCGTCGACTACCACGCCCTCACGACCGTCCACGATGGTGCCGAGCTGCGCCGGCTCACGCATGAGATGGTCCTCGACCTGCTTGCGGTGGGCCTGGACCCGGATCGGTGCGCCCTCATCCGACAGTCCGACATGCCCGAGCACGCCGAGCTCGCGTGGATCTTCAACACCGTCGTGCCCGTCAGCTGGGCGGAGCGAACGCCGACGTACAAGGAGAAGCGCGAACAGGGCGTCGACAACTCGCTCGGCCTGCTCGACTACCCGGTGCTCCAGGCCGCCGACATCGTCATCTACAAGGCGACCCGGGTCCCGGTCGGCAAGGACCAGGCCGCCCACCTCGAGCTGTCCCGAGAGATCGTCCGTGCCTTCAACCGCCGCTACGGCGAGATCTTTCCCGAGCCGCAGCCGGCCTTCACGGATGCCCCGACCGTCCTCGGGATCGACGGCCAGGCGAAGATGAGCAAGAGCGCCAACAACACCATCCCGATCTTTGCCGAGCCCGACGAGATCCGGCGGCTGGTCATGAGCATGGTCACCGATCCCAGGCGCATCAGGCGCACCGATCCGGGCCGGCCCGAGGTCTGCAACGTCTGCCAGCTGCATCGGTTCTTCGGCGCCGACTACCTCCAGATCCAGGACGGGGAGCGACTGGCCCGGTCGGGGTGCGTCGAGACCAAGGAGCTGCTGGCGGAACGGATCATCGAGCACTTCCGGCCGATGCGCGAGAGGCGCGACCAGCTTGCCGCGGATCCGGCCGTGGTCGAGGAGACCCTGGCCGCCGGCGCGGCGGCCGTCCGACCGATCCTCGAGAGCACGATGGCCGAGGTTCGCGCCGCCGTCGGCATCGGTACGAACGCGGAGCACGCCCGGTGAGCGAACCCGGCGCCGGGCCGCAGTTCGGCCTGGGGCCGAACGAGCGCCGCTGGCTCGTTGCCTTCCTCGCGATCGGCAGCGCGTACCTGCTGCTCCTGCTGACCGAGCAGCTGCTCGAGATCCTCGGGGGCTTCGCGTCGATCATCATCATTCTCTTCCTCGCCTGGCTGCTTGCGTTCGTGATGTCGCCGCTCGTCGCATGGTTGGAGGAACGTCTCGGGGCCCCGCGCTCGTTGGTCGTCGTGGCGACGTACCTGATCGCGCTCGTCGTCTTCGCCTTCCTCCTCTTCTATGTCGGCGCGGCCCTGACCCAGCAGGTCGCGGAGCTCGTGGAGAACTACCCGGAGACGGAACGCGGAATCCTGGCCACCCTCGAGGATTGGGAGGCGAGCCTTCAGTTCGGCCGTCTCTCGATCGACCTCACCGAGCTGTACACCGGTGCGGTTGCCGAGGTCGGGCGGCTGGGCGGGGAGCTGCTGGAGCAGGCCCAGGGCATCGCCGCGGTGACCATCGCCGCCCTTGGCTCGCTCTTCCTCATCATCGTGCTGTCGCTCTACATGCTCATGGACTCGCGCCGGATCCTTGCGCGCATGCGCTCGATGGTCCCGCGCCATTACTCCGATGAGGCCGAGCTCTTCGAGCGGAGCACGGTCAGGGCCTTCGGCGGGTTCCTGCGCGCGCAGCTGGTCCTGGCGGCGGTCCAGGCGCTTCTCGTGGCGGTGGTCGGCACGATCTTCGGGATCCCCTACCTGTTCCTGTGGGGCTCGCTCAGCGCGCTGTTGATGCTCATTCCGTTCTTCGGGCCCCCGCTGGCCCTCATCCCGCCCGTCGTCGGCGCGGTCCTCTTCGGCGAGGGCGGCGCGATCCCGGCGATCCTCATCCTCGTGGCGGTCCAGACCATCCTCGTCAACTGGCTCCAGCCGCGGCTCATGCGTGGCGCGCTCGGCCTGCATCCGATCCTCGTGCTCGTCGGTCTGCTCATCGGCGCCCAGGTGGCCGGGCTATGGGGTGCGCTCTTCGGCATCCCCGTCATCGCCGTGCTCTGGGTGTTCGTGACCTACCTCGCCTTCGGCACGGTGCCGAACGCGGCACTGCCGGAAACGAAGCAGCTGAGCGACGTCGACGAGCACGTCATGGTCAGCGTGGCGCGGGAGCAGGTCGGGGATGAGACGCACCCGCACATCCACGTCACGCGAACGCGGCGGGCCGATGGCACGGAGCAGGTCGAGCTGCGCACGGAACCGAGGCCCAGCGGCGAGCCGGACGGCTAACCGATCTCCGCGACCCGGTAGCAGGCCACGAAGTGGCGGTCGCCCTGCTCCTCGAGCGGAGGATGGGGATTGGTACGGCAGACCTCGGCCGCGAACGGGCAGCGCTCGATGAAGCGGCACTCCGGCGGCGGGTTGACCGCCTTGCTGATGCCACCCTTGATCTCGACCGGCGTGCGGCGAATTGTCGGGTCCGGCACCGGCACGGCGGAGAGCAGGGCCCTGGTGTAGGGATGCTTGGGCCGCGCGAGGATCTCCTCGGTCGGACCGATCTCCACGATCTTGCCCAGGTACATCACGGCGATCCGGTCGCACATGTAGCGGGCAACGGCGAGGTCGTGGGTGATGTAGAGGTAGGAGACCTGGAACTCCCGTGCGAGCCCGGCCATGAGCTCCATGATCGAGATGCGGATGCTGACATCGAGCATCGAGGTGGGCTCATCGGCGACGATGAAGCTCGGGCTCATCACCAGCGCACGAGCGATGGCAACGCGCTGTCGCTGCCCGCCCGACAGCTCGTGCGGATAGCGGAACAGGAAGTTCTCCGGCGGGGTGAGCCCGACGAGCCGCAGCAGCTCGAGGACGCGCGTCTCGCGCTCCGGGATCGAGCCGACCTTCTGGACCGCGAGCGGCTCGGAGACGGTGTCGAAGATCGTCCGGCGCGGGTTCATCGACTCGTAGGGGTCCTGGAAGATCATCTGGACCCGACGCCGGAACTCCTTCACCTCGCGGCCCTTGACCTTGGCCACGTCCCGCTCGTACTCCTTGTCGCGGAACATGACGCTTCCGCCGGTCGGCTCGGCCAGCTTGACGAGCATGCGGCCGGTCGTCGACTTTCCGCAGCCCGACTCACCGACGAGGCCCAGGCTCTCGCCCGGCGCGATCTCGAAGTTGATGCCGTCAACCGCGTGCACGAAGTCGACGGGTGCGCGGAAGAGCCCACGCGAGATCGGGAACTTCATCTCGAGATCGCGGATCTCGAGCAGCGGCACCTTCCCGCGGGGTTGCGGGTCGGTGCTGGGCGGGGTCTCCAGGGCGGTCACCGCTGCAACGCCGCCTCGAGCTCGGGCACCTCGTCGTGATGCCAGCACGCGACGCGATGACCGTCGCCGATGTCCTCGAGCGGTGGCTGCTCGACCACGCAGCGCTCCGTGGCGAACGGGCAGCGCGGATGGAAGCGGCAGCCGGTGGGCGGATTCAGCAGATCGGGCGGCTCGCCCTTGAGCGGCGCCAGCTGCCGGCGCGGACCGCTGATCGACGGCGTGGACCGCAGCAGGAGGTACGCGTACGGGTGGCGCGGCCTCGCGAAGACCTGCGCCGTCGGCCCGTATTCGACGAGGTTCCCGGCGTACATGACGCCCAGCGAGTCGGTCACCTCGGCGATGACGGCGATATCGTGCGAGATGTACACGATCGACATGCCCATGTCGGCCTGGATGCGCTTGAGCTCCTTGAGGATCTGGTCCTGGACGATGACGTCCAGGGCCGTGGTCGGCTCATCGGCGATGATCAGCTGCGGGCCGCAGGACAGGGCCATGGCGATGACCGCGCGCTGTCGCATCCCACCGGAGAACTCGTGCGGGTAGCGGTCGAGCATGGATGGCGGGAGCCCGACCGAGCTGAAGAGCTTCTCCATGTGCGTCCGCTGCTCGTCGTAGTTCATGACGCCGCGGTAGTGCGTGTCGAGGGCTTCACGGATCTGGTCGCCGACGCGGTAGACCGGGTTCCACGAGTTCATCGCGCCCTGGAAGACCATGGCGATCTCCTTCCAGCGGCGCCGGCGCATCTCCTCGGGGCTCAGGAAGAAGAGGTTCTCCCCGTTGAGACGAATCTCTCCGGAGATGTGCTGGGCGTTCGCAGGGAGCAGTCGCAGCAGCGAGAGCGCGATCGAGGTCTTGCCGCACCCCGACTCCCCGACGAGGCCCACCGCCTCGCCCTCGTGAATGGTGAAGGAGACGTCGTCGACCGCGGAGACCGCACCTGCCTTGATCTTGTAGTGCATCACGAACCGGTCCACTTCGAGCAGCGGACGGGTGCGGTCGACCTCCCTCGATTCGAGGTCCTGCAGGGACAGCGTCATCGATTGCTCGGGAGGTTCACCGGGCACGGAGCCTCGGATTGACCACCTCGTCCATGCCGCGCCCGACCAGGAAGAACGCGAAGCACAGGAAGGAGACCGCGAGGCCCGCCGGGAAGAGCAGCCACCAGTAGCTCGTCCCGCTCAGGAGGTATCCGTTGGTCTGGGCGTTGTTGATCATGATCCCCCACGTCATCGGCACGTTGAGGAGTCCGAAGAACGACAGGGTCGCCTCGATCGCGATCGCCTCGGTCACGCCGAACATCATGTACAGGAAGCTCAGCGGGAGCACGTTCGGCACGATGTGCCGGAAGATCACGTGCCAGTCGCTGCCTCCGGCGACGCGGGCCGCATCGATGTACGCCTTGACCTTGATCGACAGCGCCTGCGATTTGAGCACGATGGCCACGCCCCCGAAGCCGCTCAATATCCCGATCATGACCCCCAGGGTCACCATGGTGATCTCGAACGTCGCACTCAGCAGGATGAGCACCGGCAGCAGCGGCATGAGCAGGATCAGGTCCGCCCCGCGCATGAGGCCACCGTCGATCCAGCCTCCGAAGTAGGCCGCGATCGCTCCCACGGTTGTCGCGATGAGGACCGTCGTCGTCGCCGCGACCATGCCGAGGAAGAACGCCGCCCGGGTGCTGTACAGCAGCTGGGAGAGGATGTCCCGCCCACGCGGGTCGGTCCCGAGGAAGTGCGGGTGCTCTCCGGTGAGGGTGGGTGGCGCCGGCTGGGTGGGCACAGAGATCACGTCGCCGACCTTGATCGTCGGGTTGAGCGTGAGACGAGCCTCCTCGAGGCTGATCTGCGTGGCCGGATCGGTGGGCTCGCCCTCCACGACCGTGTACTCGGTCACGATCGCGTCATACCCGTTGACCGGATCGTAGATCGCCGGATCCCAGACAGTGGCCATGAGGATCGGATGCGCGATCGCCATCGCCGCGAAGAGGAGGATCAGGGCGAGGCCGAACAGGCCCATCTTGTTCTGGCGGAAGAGCCCCCAGGTCGTGGCGAACGAGCGACGCATGAGGCGGAGCCGAATGACCCACAGCGGCGTCCTGCCGAGCGCCCCTCCATGCGTGAGCGTCTTGACTGGTGCGCCTGCGGTCGGCACGCCGAGCTCAGCCGCCTTCGGGGCATTTCCTTCGTCGAGCGTCGTCATCGGACCACCATCATGCGAGTCGAATGCGCGGGTCGAGGACCACGTAGAGTATATCGGCCACCAGGTGCCCCACCAGCGCCAGGACACCTGTGATCGCCAGCGCTCCCACGGCGAGCGGAATGTCCGAAACCGAGATCGCCTGGAGGAACACGAGCCCCATCCCAGGCCACGAGAAGATCGTCTCGGTCACAATACCCCCACCGATGACGAATGCCAGGGCGAGGACCAGCGATGTCACCACCGGGAGCATCGCGTTGCGCGCCGCATGGCGATCCCTGATGACCCAGTCCGGCAGGCCCTTCGCCCGCGCCGTGAGGATGTAGTCCTCTCCGAGGGTCTCGAGCATGGAGCTTCGGGTCAGCAGCATCACTGCCCCGAACGCCACCAGTCCCAGTGTGAAGACCGGGAGCATGGTGTGGTGCACGATGTCCACGACGTAGACCGTCGCAGGCGAGATCCACCAGTAGAGGGCGAGGCCGGCAAGGCACAGGATGCCGAGCCCGGTGCTCAGCCGGTTCTGGACCACCAGGTCCCGCGAGTACTTGCGAATCAGCCAGCGGCCGATGCAGTAGGCAAGCACCG
>DATBRU010000024.1:0-7727 GCA_036560105.1 Candidatus Limnocylindria bacterium
CAGGCTGTTGGTGTGCCACTCGTCGAGCGCGGTGTTGCTCGACCCCTGCCCGACCTTGGGGTTCTTGACGATCGCGTCGCTGAAGTGATCAACCACCGCCGCGATCGCAAACACGCCTCCCAGTCGCTCGTACAAGCTTCCATCGCCCATGGTGCTCTCCTCGCTTCCGCGGACTGCTGCCGCTTCTACCGCCAGCATACGCCTGCGATACATCTATCGGCAATACATTGCCGCGTTACAGACGGGCGTCGCAATCATGGACGAGGCCGCGGCGCGTAGCGCCGGAGGACGAGGAGCGTCGCGAGAACGTACGCGAACGGCCCGAGTGGGTGCCACCCAAACGAGCGGCCGAGGTCCCCGTGCGCCATTGCCACCCACGCCCGAGACATGCCGCAAGCCGGGCACGGGCGCCCGATGATGCGGCTGATGAGGCACAGGTTTGGGCCACGCTCCGCAATTGCCGGAGGCACGAGCACGGCGCCCGCAAGGGCGGCGGCCAGGACGCCCTCGGCACTCGCGACGCGGGCCAGCCGATTGCGCAAGCGCATCAGCGACGAAGGGGCAGTCCCTTGGCGTCCTTCATGTTGCCCATCACCTCGACGATAAGGTCGATCAGGGCCCAGATGCCGCAGCCACCGAGGGTGACGAGCTTCAGGATCCCGAGGCCCGTATAGCCGAGGTAGAACCGGTCGATGCCGAAGACCCCGAGGAAGAATGAGATGAGGACTGTCGTGAGCCAGTCCTTGTCCGAAAAGAGGCCTGGAACCTCGACGGCCCTGAACCAGACCTGCCCGGATTCCTTGCGGATCAGGCTATCCGACTTGACCTCGCCCGATTCCACCTGGGCCTGCAGGTCGGGAAGGGCATACGGTCCCTGCTCCTCGCCCATTCGCTGCACCAGAAATCGATCACCGACCGTCATCGCATCCTCCGACTTCGCGTGTCACCACGATAGGTCATTGGGTCACAGCGGCGAGCGGGCCCACGCCCTCAATCGAGAGCCGGCTTGGGTCTCGCAACGCCTCGCCGAAGATGGCGAGCGTGGTTCCCCCATCGGCACCGGGAGCCAGGATCGCTTCGTACCCGAGGAGCTGCGCCGCCTGGCCGATTCCCTGCGTGGCGGCCCAGTCCTCATGGGTGAGCTCCGTCAGCGTGACGCCGACACGCCGGCGCACGGCCCGGTCAGTGAGATCGAGCACCCTCGTCAGCTCAACGTCGATACGGGACAGGCGACGAGGTAGGAGCGACTCGACGTTCAGCCCTGATCGTCGAGCCAGGCGCTCGAGCTCCCTGTCAACCGTCGCGCGATCGAGGGCCGTGTAGACGACCGGAAACGATTGAGGCGGATTCCAGCGACCGCCGTTTGCCCGAGCACCCTCGCCGTCGAGGGCCCCATAGCGCGGAGCGTGATGACGAAGCACCGTGCCACGCCAGCCGATCGGCACGACGCGATCGAGTGCCCGAACGAGGTCGCGATCGGGCTGCATCCGGTCAGACGAAGGCGCCTTCACCGATGGCGTCGATGGCCGCGATCACGCGTCGGTACTCGCCGTCGCGCACCAGGTCCGCCGGCAGCCGGTAGTCGAGCATCGGCACCGGCGTGAAGAGCCACTCCCGCGCGGCAGAGGGCTCGACGACACCGTTGAGCCGATCGAGCACCGCCTCGAGCTCTCGCAGGCGCTGCTCGCTCTCCCAGCGTGGCGCCACCCCGTTGCGCAGCCAGCGAACGACCGTCCTGGGGCTCTTGTCAAGCACGCGCGCGATGGTCGTCGAATCCAGGTAGCCCGTCCCCACGATCCGCTGGAGCCGCTGTGCTGCCATCGTCATGGGGACATTTTACGGTCATTACAGTGGACATTACAAGGACACATCGGTGGACGGATAGCGGTCACCCGATGAGCATCCGGATGGGCTGCCGTCATGCTTCGCGAAGTCCCACGCAATCGAGGTCCCAGAACGCGCGCGGGTAGACCAGGGTGCCGGTCATCCATGCCTCATGCGTAGGGAGACGGATGACCTGGAACGCCGGAGCAGGAATGCGAAGCGAGGGGCGTCTGAACCCGTGCGGCCCAGCGGGCTCGAACCCGAATCGCTCGTAGAACCTCGGCGCCCCCTCGAGAAAGACGAGTGGCTCGGGGCGATCCGCGACGACTTCCAGCCCGTGGCGGATCAAGGCCGATCCAATTCCCCGTCGCTGGAGCGCAGGAGCGACGCTGACCGGGCTGAGCACGAGCACGTCGACCAGGCGAGCCGGGGCGTCGAGCAGGCCGCGCGTGAACAGGATGTGTCCGACCAGCTCACCCGAGCGCTCGGCGACGAACGAGAGGCCTTCGATCCAGTCGGGCGAGGAACGCAGCTCGTCCACGAGCCTGCCCACGACCGGGTCGGCGAAGGCGGCCGCGACCAGGGCATGGACCTCGCCGGCCTCATCAGGCCCCTCGGGCCTGAGCCGTATGTCCGGTGGGTGCCCGAGTGCCATGTGCCGAGCGACGCCCGCGCGACGACGACGGCGCAGCGTGGAGGGTCAGCTCGCCCGCGTCACCATGACCACCGCCGATCCGCCCGCGCCACGGGTCAGGACCGGATGGTGGATCGTCGAGCGCCATGCGACCTGGCCATCGACCTCGATCATGGCGGCCACCGCATAGGAGTGCGATGCATCGATCACCGACGGCTCGTAGCCGATCTCGAAGGCGACCGGCACGTTGGCAGGCTCGGCGATCACCTGCTCGCCGATCACCGAGGCCGGTGCATCGGCTCGCGACGTGTCGAGCAGACGAACCGTGACCACGGAACCCTCGGGCATCGCGATGCGCTCGCGATAGAACACGCTTCCCTTGACGATCGGTGCCCCGTCGTCCTCGATGGCGATCGGGTCGCCGAACAGCGCAATGAGGCGCTCGTCCGTCGCCGACTGCGGGGCCCCGTAGGCATCCGGAGTCGGTTCCTCCAGGGGCTCGTTCGACACCGCAGCCATCGGCTCGGTCGTCTCGACAAGCTCGGGCTCGACCACGGGCTGCTCGGCCACAGGCTCCGGCAGCGCCGCCTTCGTCCCCGGCTGTCGAGTGAGGCGCAACGAGTTCCCCGAGTGCTCGTTCCGCAGCAGCAGCTGCACCTCGATCGCCCCGCCGGCGCTGAAGGCCTGGACGAGGCGGGCCTCGGTCTTCATCGCCTCCGGCGCACCCGCCATCATCGTGGTGGCGAGCTGCTGGAGGCGGATCCGGTCGCCCGCGAGCTCGTAGCTGCCCATCAGCCGGTTGACGCCCGTGCTCCCGACAACCCGACCCTCATCGGTGAATTCAACGGCAGGCGGACGCTCCATCGCGACCGGCTCATCGTCGATCTCGACGACGTGCCAGATGTATCCGATGAGATCCTCGGGATCCATTGAGGCGTCTCCTTCCGACCAGGGCCTGCGGTGGCCGCAAGCATCGTCGTGCCCGGGAGCATCGTCAAGGTGTCTGAGCCGCTCGTTCCTGACATCCGTTGACAGGTGTCACGTCCAGATGTGCCTCCCTGCGTGGCCCGTACCATGCCCGACATGCGGTTCTCCGAGGCGCGTCGCCCACTGGCGGTGATCGTGGTCGTCAGCACCCTGGTCGCGTGCGGCACCCCGCCATCGGTCGCCCCAGACAGCCCTGAGGTCAGTGGACGCCCCAGTCCATCGGAACATGCGACATCGGCATCGGCCATCCCGACGGGAAGCGCACTGCCCGCGCCGAGCCTCAGCGCTTCGGCGCTCTCGGAGCGGATCGACCCGAACACGCTGCGCCGGCATCTCGAGGAGCTCCAGGCCATCAGCGACGAGCCCGACTCGGGTGGCAATCGTGCCACGGGGACCGTCGGGTTCGAGCGTTCGGTGGAGTACGTCGAGGATGTCCTTGCCTCCGCCGGCTACGCGGTCGCCCGGCCGTCGTTCACGGTTGGCGTTGTCGACAGCTGGAACGTCGTCGCCGAGCGGGCCGGGTCCGGCGAGGGCGTCCTGGTCCTCGGCGCTCACCTCGACTCGGTCCAAGCCGGGCCGGGCATCAATGACAACGCCTCCGGCGTCTCGGCCCTTCTGACGATCGCAGCGGCCCTCGCCGACCTTCCCGCTCCGAGCGTGACCGTCCGCTTCGCGTTCTGGGGCGCCGAGGAGGGCGGACCGTTCGGATCGGCGGCGTACGTGGCAGCGCTGGCTCCAATCGACATCGAGTCGATCCGTGCCTATCTCAACTTCGACATGCTCGGCTCGCCGAACGGCGTCACCTTCGTCTACGACGAGCTGGGCGCCGCCGCAGGCTCGGACGCCGTCACGAACGTCGTCTCCGGCTATTTCAGCCGCCGGGGACTCCCGTGGGAGCCGATCGACCTCACCGGCCACGCCGACCATGGCTCATTCACCGCTGCGGGCATCCCCACCGGGGGCCTCTTCAGCGGCGGGCGCGAGCCGGTCACCGATGCCCAGGCCGCCCGCCACGGAGCCATCGCCGGCCAACCCGCCGATCCGTGCAGCCATGCCGCATGCGACACGATCGACAACGTCGACCTGGCACGCCTCGCGCTCATGACCGACGCGATCGCCTCGATCCTCGTCGCGATGGCGGCCGAGGCCCGTTGAGCAACGCGTTCCTAGATCGGCCGCGCCAGCCCCGATCGCACCGGCTGCCATGGCCGAGGTTCGGCCAGGTAGCCGCGGAACACCGGGCGCAGGTCCACGGCCGACTCGCGCTGCAGATGTCCGAGCAGCCGATCCCCGCTCACGAACCCGTAGCGCTGCCGCGCGACCCACGACCGGATGGCCGCGAAGAACTCGTCGTCACCCATCGCCGAGCGTACGGCGTTGAGGAGCTCGGTGCCCCGGTAGAAGACCGCATGGAAGTACCCATCGCAGCTGGCCCAGTCCCCGCCGGTCGTCGCGCCGGCCGGCCAGGCGAAGACCTCACTGTCAACCGGGCGCGTTGAGCACTGGTTCTCGCCGATTCCCATCAGCCAGCGCGCACTGAAGTCGGCGAAGCCCTCGTCCAGCCACGGTTCGGCCTGCTGGTCGTTGCCGACCTGGCCGTAGAACCACTGGTGCGCGACCTCGTGGTAGACGACGTACGTGTCGGTCACCTTGTCCCGTGTGAGGTGGATCATGCGCGGGTACTCCATGCTGAACCCGCCGCCGGTGCCGACCTCGGCCAGGACGAGGTCGTCCCACGGGTAGGCGCCGAACGCATCGGACAGGCGGGTGAGCGCGTCAGATGCCAGCGACGCTGTCGTGTCCCCGCTCACGGTCTCGGTGTAGACGCGCAGGTCGACGCCGTCGACGGTGCGCTGGGTGAGACGGAAGCGCGGGTTGACCACGAAGCTGAAGTCGCGCACCCGGGTCGACTCGCAGGTCCAGGTCGTGCCGTTCGTCTCCGGCGCGTCGACCAGGCCAGGGCAGGCCACCGCGTCGCGGGGCAGGGCGACGGTCGAGGTCAGCTCGAGCCGGACCGATTCGGCAGTGAACGAGATCTGCGGGTCCCCCATCCCGTACACCTCGTGCTCGGTCGACACGATCGGGAACCACTGGCCGAACGAGAGCACGCCGTTCTCCCGGCTGGTCCGCGCGGTGAAGGCATCCGGGCTGCGGGCGATGTCCAGGCGGAACGGCACGCGAATCGTCGCCATCGCGCGCGGCTCGAGGTCCTCGAGCGGGACGCGGAGGTTGATCGTGGTCGTCCACTCAGCCGGCACATCGACGCCGTCAACGTTGATTGGGCCATCCAAGGTCAGGTAGCCGAGAGCACGAGGGATGACCGACAGGTTGACGTGGTCGATCGCCGTCGCTGATCGGTTCGTCAGCTCGAGCTCGGCAACGGCGTCCAGACGACCGGTCGCCACATCCAGCGTCGCGGAGATTGCATAGCGCTGGGTCAGCCGAGTGGTGGTCGCCGCCTGGGCCACCGGCACCCAGACCATTCCCGACACCAGGATGACGATGGAGGCCATGGCGCGGGGCGCGGGCATCGGTCCATGTTGCCGACTTCTCGATGGGCTGTCATCCTCGGCCACGCACCATGGACCGTCGCCGCCGGCAACCGTGGCTCGTCGCCGCGCTCGCCCTTGCCCTCGTTTTCGCCGCCGGGTTCACCGTTGTCCGGGCAAACGTCCTCGGCATGGGTGACCGCCTCGAGCGGCTGACCGCGCGGATCGAGAACTTCATCGACCCGCCGCCGGATCGATCGACGATCCCGACCGTTGTCATCACCCCGGAACCGAGCCCGTCGCCTACACAGGCTCCCGAGCGGCCGTCCGAGCCGCCGACGCCATCGCCCACGCCGCTGCTGCGCGAGCCCGTTGACATGGCGGTCGTCGACGACCACGAGGCGGTGTTCACATCCCAGATCAGCAACAAGGACTGCGCCGTGGCAGGCACCCAGATGGTGCTCACCATCCTCGGCCTCGGAGACGCGTCGATCGAGTTCCAGACCGAGATCCACGATCGCATCGGCGAATGGGAGTCGCTGGACGACAGCCTCAACGGCGGCTGGGGCCCGGCCGCCGTCGCCCTGGCGTTGGCCGCCTATGGCGAGCCCGGCTACGAGATTCGGGCGTACGACTCCTACACCGATGCGCTCCACGACTCGGCGGTCGCCATTGCCGAGATGGGCAAGCCGGTGGTGATGTTTCCGTGGTGGGGCGCCCACACCTGGGTGATGACGGGCTTCCGCGCCGATGCGGATCCGACCATCTTCGATGACGCGGAGATCACCGGCGCGTACATCCTCGACCCGTGGTATCCCCGGGTCTCCACGATCTGGGGCGCTTCAGACCCGCCGGGCAACTTCGAGGACCTCGATGAGCTCGAGCGCAACTGGCCGGCGTTCGAGGGGCCGCCGGGCTACGAGCAGATCGGCCCTGGCTGGACGCGTCCCGAGGGCGCCTATCCCGATCGCGACGGCCGCTTCGTCGTCCTGCTGCCGACCACGCCCCGCGACTAGCCGAGATTCGTGGCCCGCATCGGCGCCCACCAGTCACCTGGTGACAATTCAGGCCGTCCACTTCGCGACCGTGCCAGATCTTCATGGGATGACTGCAATGGGGGGTCGGCGCGTGCGAACGGTCAGAACGGACCCGTGAGATTCATTCGAGGAAGATTCGGACGGTTCGGCAAGCGTATCTGCCCCTAAGAGTCACCCGGTGAAGAAGCGGACGGTGCGTCGGCGGGCTCGTGCGATCGGCCAGCCTACGCCACGGGGCTCGCCTCCCAGCGCCCGGCACGCACCCGTGCCCCCAGCGCCAGCCCGAGCAGGATCGTCTTTCCGATCTGGCCGATGGCGAAGCCGAACGGCACGGCGAGGAGGTCGAGCTCGGGCAGCAGCGCAAGGGTCGCGATGATCGTGAAGACCAGCCCGGCCAGTGACGCCAGCACCTGGAGGATCGTGTTGCGCGTGGCGTAGATGGCCCGGCTGAGCAGATGCGAGACGCTCTCGAACGGCACCGACAGGGCGAATGCGCCAAGCACGGCGGCCGTCCGCATGACGTCCTCCTCGTCGAACGCCCCGCCACCGAGCAGGATCCCAATGGCCGTCTCCCCCACCACGATCATGGCGACAGCGGCAATGCTCGTCAGGAGCGCGATGCTCGCGAGGTTCGAGCCGACGAGCCGGAGGAACCCGCGGCGATCACCCGTTGCGTGGGCGGTCGAGAGGGCCGGAAAAACCGCCAGCGCGAAGGCGACACCGACCAGGCTGACGGGCACGCTCTGGAAGTTGCGG
>DATBRU010000025.1:0-5139 GCA_036560105.1 Candidatus Limnocylindria bacterium
CGCCGAGGTCGCCCAGCAGCTCGCCGAGATCGGCGTGATCCTGCTGATGTTCGGGGTCGGCATCCACTTCTCGGTCCGTGACCTGCTCGCGGTCAAGGGCATCGCCATCCCGGGCGCCGTCGGCCAGACGATCGTGGCGACGGTGGTCGGCATCTGGCTCGGAAGCCTGTTCGGCTGGGGCATCGGTGGCGGCGTCGTGCTGGGACTGGCCGTGTCCGTGGCCAGCACCGTGGTCCTGTTGCGCTCCGTCGAGGATCGCGGCGAGCTCGAGACGGCGCAGGCGCGCATCGCCATCGGCTGGTTGATCGTCGAGGACCTGTTCATGGTGGTGGTGCTGGTCCTGCTCCCGTCGATCGCGCCGCTCCTCGGCGGGACCGCGCCGGAAGGGCTGGCCCTCACGCTCGGTCCCATCGGATCGGTCGCGCTCGCGCTCGGCAAGGCGGCCATATTCGCGGTGGTCATGGCCGTGGTGGGCGCCCGGCTCGTCCCGCTCCTGCTGGAGAACGTAGCCCGCCAGGGATCACGCGAGCTGTTCCAGCTGGCCGTGCTGGCGCTCGCCCTCGGGATCGCCTTCTTCGCCTCGTCCGTCTTCGGTGTGTCGTTCGCGCTGGGCGCCTTCCTCGCCGGCGCCGTCGTCGGTGAGTCGGACCTGAGCCACCAGGCCGCGGCGGACGCCCTGCCGCTGCGCGATGCGTTCGCCGTCCTGTTCTTCGTGTCGGTGGGCATGCTCCTCGACCCGTCGTTCATCGTCGAGCACCCGCTCGAGATCCTCGCCGTCGTCGTGTTCATCGTGGTGGTCAAGGCGGTGACCAAGTTCGGGATCGTCCTCGCCCTCGGCTACCCGGCCCGGATCGGCCTAGCTGTGGGCGCCGGCCTGGCCCAGATCGGCGAGTTCTCGTTCATCCTGGGGACGGTCGGGCGGTCGCTCGGACTGCTCCCGGAGGACGGCTTCCAGCTCATCGTCGCCGGCTCGCTCGCGTCCATTGCCATCAACCCGTTCCTGCTGCGGACCGTCGACCCGCTCGACCGGCGGATGCGCGCGAACGCGACCATGCAACGCCTGATGGAACGACGGGCCGGCGACCTCGCCCGTCTCGAGCCGCCGGCGGACGACGGGTCGCTGCGCGGGCACGCGATCCTGTGCGGCTTCGGCCGGGTGGGGCGGCTGATCGGTCCGGCCCTCGACCGGCGCGGGTTCCGCTATGTCGTCGTCACGCTCCAGCGCCAGGAGGTCGAGGCCCTACGGGCGAAGGGCATCACCGCGCTGTACGGCGACGCGTCGAGCGCGGAGACCCTCGAGCGGGCCGGGATCCGCGGCGCGCGCCTGGTCATCGTCGCGAGCTCGGATCCGCATGTCACCCGACTCATCGTGGAGCGGGCGCGCGAGCGCAACCCGGGGGTCGACTTCGTGGTGCGGACGCACAGCGACATCGAGGCGGCGCACCTGCGCGCGATCAGCGGCAAGGTCCAGGCGGTGCATGGCGAGCGCGAGCTGGCCGTGCAGCTGGCGCGCTACTCGCTGCGCCGGTTCGGGGTACCGGCCACCGAGGCCGAGGCGATCGCGCAGGGGCTGCGGCGCGCCTGACCGACGCGCGGACCCCGGCTCAGCCTGGGTGACGGGGCGGCCCGAGAGCCGCCCCGGGTCAGCCTGGGTTGCGCGGGACCAGCACCACGCGGCGGTTGGGTTCCTCGCCGATCGACTGCGTGGCGACCGCGGCGTGGTCGCGCAGGGTGAGGTGGATCCAGCGCCGCTCTAGGGCCGGCATCGGCTCGAGCTGGAGCATCTTGCCGGTCTCGACCACCCGGGCCGCAGCTCGCTCGGCCAGATCGCGCAACTGGCGCTCGCGCCGTCCGCGGTAGTCCTCGACATCGACGAGGACGCGGGTCCAGCTGCCCATCTCCTTGGAAAGCATCAGGTTGACGAGGTGCTGGAGCGCCGAGAGGCGCTCGCCCTTGCGACCGATCAGCGCGCCGAGCGCCTCGCGCTCGTCGCCCTCGCCGACGACGTTGAGCCGGCTTGTCTCGCCGGTGTCGACCTGGACGGTCACCTCGAACCCGAGGTGGGTCATCAGCTGCTCGAGGATCGCCTTGCCGGCGGCGAGCGCCTCGGGCGAGGCTTCGGCGGCCTCGAGATCGGCCCGCTCGGCGGCCAGGGAGCCGCGCGCGGCGGCGACTTCGGCGGCTTCGGAGGCAGTAAGCGTGCCGCCACCTTCGCGTCGGGGTCCACGCTCGCGGTCGTCGCGTCGCGGCGGCCGGTCATCCCGCCGGGGCGGCCGGTCATCACGGCGCGGGGGGCGGTCGCCATCGGATCGCGGGGCGGAGCCGGCGTCGGCGCGCGGCGGTCGGTCATCCCGGCGCGGCGGCCGGTCGTCACGGCGCGGGGGGCGGTCGCCATCGTCGTCGTGGCGGGGCGGAGCCGGCGGCAACGGGGTGGACGCCGCGGCCTCGCGCTTGGGGGCGACGCCGCCCAGCGCCGAGCGCGGCGCGGCGACGATGCGGGCCTGTTCGGCACCCATGCCGAGGACGCCCCGGCTGCCGGGGCTGAGGACCTCGAAGTCGAGATCCGCGAACTCCGCACCGAACTCGTCCCGAGCGAGGCGCAGGGCCTCCTCGACGGTCTTGCCGGTGAACTCCTTGTAGGCACTCATATCTAGCGTCGTCTCCCTCGTCGGCCCTGACGGCCACGCTCTCGGTGGCGGATCGTCTTGTCAGCCGTCGTCTTCTTGTCCGCGTCGGTCAGGATGGCCGCACGCTGGCTAGGCTCAGGTGGTGGTGGCATCTGGACGGGGTATCGCGGGGAATGGGAAGTGGCGAACGCCGGCGTCCAGCCGAAGAGCGGGAACATCCCACCCCAACCGACGATCAGATACTGCTGGATGATCGAGAAGATGGTGGCCGTGATCCAGTAGATGAACAGGCCGGCCGGCAGGAACCCGCCGTACACGATGGAGATCAGCGGCAGGAACAGCATGGTCTGACGCTGGATCTTGGTGTTCGGATCGTCGTTGGCTGGGTCGGAGAGCGGCAGCATCATGCGCGACTGCACGAGCTGGAGCAGCGCCGAGACGATGGCCAGGATGCTGATCCCGAAGCCGGCGATCGCGAACAGGTAGCTCGGCTGGCTCACGTCGATGCCGCCGAACCACGGGATGATCGTGTCGATGCATGGCTTGGTGGCATCGACGACGCCGTTGACGACGTTGGTGCACTCGATGTGCACCACCTCGACGCCGAAGACCGTGAGCATCGCCCGCGGGTCCTGGTTGGTGAGCCCGCTCTGGATGACCGAGTACATCATGAACAGCAGTGGCATCTGGAGGAGGAGCGGGAGGCAGCCGGCCAGCGGGCTCACGCCACGCTCCTTGAAGAGCTCCTGCTGGGCGAGCCGGGCCTTGGTGGAATCGCCCTTGTAGCGCTTCTGGATCTCCTTGACCTCGGGCTGGAGCATCTGCATGCGCCGCTGCGAGACCAGTTGGCGCCGGTACAGCGGGATGACCACGGCGCGCACGATCAGGGTCAGCACGATGATCGCCCAGCCGATGGCCGCCGGGACGCCGAGGTTCTCCAGGAAGGCATAGACCCCGACCAGGATGATGAACATGGTCTGGAAGATCGGGGTGAACAGCCAGGCCAGCAGGTCGATCGGGTTCGAGCCGGGCGACGCCGGGGTCAGCGGCGGATGCGGCGTCGGGGAGGGGGTCGGCGAGCCACCGGAGGCTCCGGGACCGACTCCGGCACAGGCGCTCAGGACCAGGGCGACCAGCGCCAGGAGGAGGAGCGGACCGACGATCCGCCGAAGCCTCGGGAGTGTCACGAGCTGAGCGCCTCGCTAGCGGACCGGGTCATAGCCGCCCGGACTCCAGGGGTGACAGCGGGCGATCCGTTTCGCGCCCATCCAACTGCCCTTGAGCAGACCGTATTTCTCGATGGCCTGCTCCGTGTACCTGGAGCAGGTCGGTTCGTACCGACAACTCGACGGCATCCACGCGAAGACGATCCGGTAGAGCTTGATGAACCCGATCCCGATGCGCTTCACGCGTCTGGTCCTCCGAGCGCGCCGCCCTTCGTCAGGATCCGGCGCAGAGCCCCGACCAGCGCGTCGTGGTCGGCCTCGACGATGGCGGGCCGGGCGATGATGAGGACATCCCAGCCGGGCTGGAACGAGGGCGCCATCACCCTGAGCGCCTCGCGGAGTCGGCGACGAACCCGGTTCCTGACCACGGCGCCGCCGAGCTTGCGCCCGGTCGACAGACCGAAACGGGTCGTCTCGAGGTCGGTCCGCAGGAAGCGGGCGGTGAACATCGGATGGGACTTGGTGATCCCGGTTCCTCCGATCGCCGTGAAATCCTGCGGGCGAGAAAGCATCACGAGCCGCGGCGAGTGAGAGCCGCGCCCGATGGTCAGGCTGTCAGCTTCTTTCGCCCACGCGCGCGGCGTGCGGCCATGATCCGCCGCCCCGCGGTGGTCTTCATCCGGGCACGGAAGCCGTGTTCCTTGGCTCGGTGGCGCTTCTTGGGCTGATAGGTCTGCTTCATCGGGACAGTCCGGGATCCTCTCCATCCGGCCTCGGGGACGTGTCAGTGTTCGACCCCTAGAGGCACGCAAACGCGCCTGGCGCCCGAAAGCGCACGGCGCGTCGTCGTCGCGGCGGATGATACGGCCCGTTCGAAAGGGGTGTCAATCGATCAGCGACCGGCGGGGCCCGCGGCCGAGGTCCGGCGTCGTCGGAGCCATCATGCTCGTATACCCCCTGGGAGTATCGCACGTTCGCCTTGCGACGGTCCGTCGGCCGGTGCTATCCTCTCCGAGCCCACGGCGCCGGGACGCCTGCGGGAGAACCGGAAAGCCCCCACATGGACCGGGCTCCGGGACATCGATATCGCCCGGCTCGCCATCGGCCACGAAACAACCGCGCGCGTGTCCCCGACCCCAGCACGAACCTTGGCCAAGGCTACCCCGACGCCGCCCGACAACCCCCCTCCCGCAGTGACAGGTCCCATCGAACGAATGGACGCGAAGCAGGTCTGGCGAGCCGCTCTTGGTGAGCTGCAGGTGTCGCTCTCACCCGCCAACTTCGAGACGTGGCTGCGCGACACGCAGCTGGTCGACGTGGACGAGCAGCGGTTCCGCATCTCGGTC
>DATBRU010000026.1:0-9562 GCA_036560105.1 Candidatus Limnocylindria bacterium
ATCGCGGACTGTTCGGGCTCGACACCTACGACCGGTTCGCGGGAGAGCGGGCGCCGGCCGGACCAAAATTCACCCGCGACGGGGCCGTCCGCCAGTCCTGGCACGATCCCCTCAGCTGGGCGGGCCTGGGCAAGGTTGCGCCTCCGTCCCGAGAGCCCGAGGCCATCCGCGGCCGAATCGCCGAGCTCCAGACCGAGCTCGAGGCGCTGAACGCGAAGGAACGTGCGCTTGCAACGACCCTGCCCGGCATCGGGCTCGAAGCCGATGCGCTCCGTGAGGGCGGGATGCCGAGCGCCCTGTACCGCGCCTCCAGGACGCAAGTGCGCGCCGGCGACGACGAGCTCGATGCGCTGCGCGCCCGGATCGTCGATACACAGATTCGGATGGAGGCGATTGCCGGGGGCCTCGAACGGATCGAGCGCGGCGAGCGTGGAGATCCGCACGGCCACCTCACCCACCAGGTGCGACCCGTGCCGCCGGAAACCGTTCGCTATGGGCGGCTGCTGGAGTTCTGGTCCGCGATCGGCTTTGCGCTGCTCCTGCTCGGAACCATCGCGCTCCTCCAGCTGACGGACATCCGACCATGGGTTGCGGTCCTCATCGCCGTGACCTTCTACCTGGTCCTCGAGTCCGCGTTCAGGCGCAGGCTTGGCCCGCTCGTGATCAACGTCACGAGGCTGCTGGCCGTCATCGGCGCGCTGATCCTCATCTGGGAGTTCATGGGCGCGCTGCTGATCCTGGCGCTGGTCGGTATTGCGGCGCTGACCATCGCGGACAACGTCGGGGAGCTGCGGCGCCGCTGAGCGGCCACGTCGATCCGCCGGCGCTCTCGGTCGGCGCTGGGACGGCGGTGAACCTGTCAGACGGCTCGGGCTAGACCGCGACCTCGTCCGTCGACGAGCGCCTGCCGAGGAAGATGCCGATCAGCCCGGCTGTGATGCCGATCACCGCGAGGAGGATGGCCGTCCCCAGCATCGTGTTGACGATCGATCCGGCGATATCGCCGATGGCCGCCCGGCCCGCCGCGGTTGCGGCCCCGTCGGCGATGCCGGCGAGGATCAGGTTGACGGCAAACCAGCCCACACCGGCCCCGACCAGCGCGGCGCCCCCGACGCGGACGAGGCCCTTCGGCACCGACGGCGCGAGGCCGATCGCCAGCAGCGCCAGCAGGACCGTGACGCCCACGATCAGCCATGTGGCCCGATCGAAGAGGGTGAGGAGGTTCTGAGCGTTCTCGAGGCGCTCCTCGGACATGATCTGCACCTGCCCGAAGTCCGGCGGCAGATCGCGCCCGAGCACGCCCGCGAGGCGCGCGATGGCTGCCTCGGCATCCTCGGACGAATCGAAGGCCGGGATCTCGCGATCGATCCCGATGACGTCGATGCCCGCGTTGAACACGCCACGCAGCACTTCCGCCATGAGCGGGACGAGGTTGAGGCGCACCTCGCCGTCCTCGACCACGACGTTGGGGAGCTGGTCGAGCTCGTCGCGCAGCAGGTGCACCGTCCGCTCGTGGGTGACCTCGGCCACGCGAAGCAGCAGCTGGGTGCCTTCGGGTGACGAAACGAGGTTGCCGACCACCTCGCGGATGCGCGCCTCGACTCCCGAACTGAGCGTTGACGCCAGATCCTCGAGACCGAGGCCACGGTCGAGGAGCCGCCCAACGATCGCCTCGGAGAGGTCGAGCGCCTCGGCCAGGGCCTCGACGAGCCGCTCCTCGGCGGTCTGCAGCGCACCCGCGATCCGCGACTCGAGGTCGAGCGCCTCGATCAGCTGATCGGAGAGGCGCTCGCTGACGAGCGCCTGAACGGCCTCGCTCTCGACCGCGGGCGTGACGGCGGCCATGAAGGCATCGGTCTCGAGGACGGTTCGGTGAGCCCAGAGCCCGACGACGGACGCCGTGACCGCCAGGCAGGTCAGCACCACGACCACCCATGCGGCGATGCCACGCCACGGCACGGGCCTGGTGCCTTCGGCCGGCGTGGACGATTCCGTCGCTGTCATGACAGGCCCAGCAGCCGCGCCTTGGCGGCCGCGAACTCGACGTCGGTCAGGAAGCCGTCACGCTTGAGCCGACAGACGTCCTCGAGCTGGGTGCCGAGGTCCGATGACGCCGAGCCCGGCTGATGTCGAGCGAGCTGATGCAGGAGCTGCGCCGACCCGCTGATCACCGCCGTGCGCGCCGTCGCGCCGATCAGCCCAGGGGCGCACCGGACGATCCGTGGACGATCTGCCATCAAGCGCGGGCTCCTCGGACGAGGGCGGGGTGTACCGTGCCTGTACGTCGGCCGGTCACCAATCGGATGCGGATGGGACCGCGCTGCGGCAGTCATCCGGGACCGGCCGTCGGGCGGAGGATGCAACGAAACCCGAGATGGGCCATCGACGTCTCGACCGACTGCGCCTGCCGGGCGGCCGGACGATAGCGCAGGCAGTAGTTCGGGGCGCACAGGTGCGACCCACCCTTGACGACGTGTCGCGGGAACTGCTCCCCCGGCTGGCCGACGTTGTAGCTGGCGTCGGGCGAGGAGACTCGGGGGTTGTGCGGGGGGCCGCAGCACGAGTGCGCCATGTCGTCGGGGTGTCGGGGGGAGTAGAAGTCGGCCGTCCACTCCCAGACGTTGCCGGCCATGTCGTACAGGCCGTAGCCGTTGGGCGGGAACGACTTCACCGGCGAGGTGCCCTCGTATCGGTCCGTCAGGAGGTTCTGCCACGGGAACTCGCCCTGCCAGGTGTTCGCCATCATCCGGCCCTTCGGCGCGAACTCGTCTCCCCACGTGAAGGTCATGGCCTCCAGCCCGCCGCGGGCCGCATATTCCCACTCTGCCTCCGTCGGGATCTGCTTGCCCACCCACGCCGCGTAGGCGGTGACGTCCTCCCACGCGACGTGGACGACCGGGTGGCGCTCGCGACCTCCGCGGGCGGTGCCCGGTCCGTCGGGGTGCCGCCAGCTCGTCCCGACCACGTACGCCCACCAGTTTCGATAGTCGTCGAGCGGTACGGGGCCGGCGGTGCGCTGAAAGACGAGAGAACCGGGCTTGAGCAGCTCCGGAAGCGCATCGGGGTAGTCGGCGGGGTCCAGGGGCCGTTCGGCGACCGTCACGTATCCCGTCTCCTTCACGAACCGCGCGAACTCGGCAGCCGTCACCTGGTGCTCATCCATCCAGAAGCCGTCGACGCTGACCTGGTGCACGGGCCGTTCCTCGGGATAGAAGTCGTTCGACCCCATCAAGAACGACCCGCCGGGGATCCAGACCATGTTCTTCGCGGCGGGCGGCGAGGGGGTGATGGTCGATCGTGTGGGTTCGGCCAAGGGGTTCTCTCCGCATCAGCGATGCTCACCGTACGAATGCGCGCCGGACGCCGGACGCCATCGAGGGCGATGACGCACGCGTACGATAATCGCTCCGACAGCTCGATCGGTGCAGTGAGGATAGGAATTGGGCTTTCTGCGAGCGTGGCTTCGCGCGTTCTATGACGTGGCCGTCGACCAGACGACGCATCAGCTTGTGACGTCGGTGATCATCCTGCTGACCCTAGGCACCGTGTTCTACCACTTCGTCGAGGGGTGGAGGATCATCGACTCGCTGTACTTCACGGTCATCACGTTGGCCACGGTGGGCTACGGCGACTTCGCCCCCAAGACGGACGTCGGGAAGCTCTTCACCGTCCTGTACGTCCTCGCGGGCGTCTCGGTGATCATCGCATTCGCCAACACGGTGCTCCATCGTGTCGCGTCACGCACCCGTCGACAAGAGGGCGAGGGCCTGGCCAATACCGAACGCATCGGCGTACCGGACGCGGACTCCCTGGATTCCTGACCGACGTCGCATCGGTCGCTCCGTCACAGGCTTGAGGCATCCGCTCGGACCCGACCGCTCGTACAGGTGACGGCAGTTGCCACGAGGGAGATCGAAGATGGGCTACGGCCCGATCGAGCTGCTGGTCCTCGAGCACGACGGGCGCGACCTCCCGCCGGGATCGATCGGCGCCCTGGCGGACCTCACCGCCTCAGGGCTCGTCGTCATCGTCGACGTGGCAATGCTGGTCCGCGATTCGGACGGCTCGATTCATGCGCGCGAGCTGTGCGACATCGATCCGGCGCTGATCAGTGGCCTCGACCCGATCGTGGAAGAGATCGCCGGCCTGATATCGGCGGACGACCTGGCGGACCTGGGCGAAGCCGTCAGGCCAGGACGGTCGGCGCTGGTGGTCGTGCTCGAGCATCGGTGGCCAGGCCGCCTCGACGCCTCGGTGCGCCAGGCGGGCGGGGCAGTTTCGCTGCACCTGCGGATCCCGCGCGATGCGGTGGACGAGGTCGTCGCGGCGCGCTCAGCGGTGGCGTCCTGAGACCGCTCTGGCGAGCATCAGGGCTCGAGGGCGACGACCGCGGAGAGGAAGCCGCCAGACGGGACGAGCCAGGCGACTGAGCCGGTGGGCAGCGGTGAGCCCGTGGTGCCCCTGACGAAGCCACTCCCCGTCCACCACCCATCGCCGACGAGACGCTGCCACTGACGCTCGGTCCATCCCCTTGGCATCGCGCTCAGCTCGGTCACGCTCGCGCCGATGAGCTCGCGCTGAGCACGGCCAAAGAGAAGCGATGCACCACGCGACGCGGCCGTCACTCGGCCCAGCCGATCACCACGCAGGATCGCCAGGCCGTCGGTGGTGAGCAGGCGATCGATCGCCTTCCCGTGAACCATCGGGTCCGATGCCGTGCTGAGCAGCGCGCTGACGGCGGCCGATGGAGAACCTCTGAGCACTCTGCCGAGTGCGCTCGGCCCGTCCGCCTCCGTCACGCCCAGCGGTCGGACCCGCCACCGGCCCCCCCAGGCGAAGGCCGGCGTGTCGCGCCATCCGAGAGCGGAGAGGCGCGTCGCCACCGCACGCGTACCGGCCGGAGCGGTGCGGGCATCGACGATGATGCCGACCGGCGTCGCGTCAAGGCGCGCCGGCAGGTCCGGCCGCACGTCCACGGGAGCCAGACCGTCGGCGAGGACCTGCATCCTCCTTCCGAAACCGGCGTCCGCGCTGATGACGAGCAGGGGTCCTGTCGTGGTTCGCCCGTGGGGCCGCCCGACCCTCGGCGTGACGTCCACGTCGGCCACGAGCGAGCGCACCAGGCGCAGCCCGACGCGGATCCGGCTCTTCACCGTCCCGAGTGGGAGTCCCGTGATGCCGGCGATCGCGGAGTGGCTGAAGCCCTCGACGAAGGCGAGCCGGATGAGCTGCGCGTACCGCGCATCAAGCCGCTCGAGCAGATCGAGGAACTCGTCCGCCTCGACCTGGTCCGACGGCGATGTCCCTGCGGCGGCGATGACCTCGAGAAGGTCCGTCTGCTCGTCCGTGCGGGGGGCAATGCGATGGAGCTGCCGGGATCGCCGACGAAGATGGTCGATCGCCCGATTTCGGACACTGCGCAGGAGCCATTGGGCCGGCCCGCCCCGGTCGGGGTCATACGTGCGTGCCATCTGGGGCAGCCGGATGAAGACGTCCTGGACGACATCCTCCGCGTCGGCCACATCGGCCAGCACGCTGATGGCGACCGCCATCGCCCCGTCACGATGCCGCTCGTACAGCTCGGCCAGGCTGGCCACGTTGCCGGACGCGGCGAGCGGCAGAAGCTGTGCGTCTCGTTCCGGCTCGACGGCGATGCTCATGGGCGTGGGCCGAGTGCTCGCGTCGATGAGCCGATGTCCCTGAGTGCGAGCATGCCACGTCCCCGTAGGCGGTCCTGAACCCCCGAACTTCCATTCTCCGGCGCCGGTCAAGCAGGGGTTTACGCGGGGTCTCCCGCGTGCCGGCCGACCGATCGGCGCCCCGGCTGACGGACCCTCAGGACGCCTCGGAAACGGCGGCATCGACCCAGCCGCCGATCTCGCGACGCAGGGTCGCGAGCGGCAGCGAACCATGTCCCAGCACCTCGTCGTGGAAGACGCGCAGGTCGAAGCGATCTCCCATCGAGGCAGCCACGTCCGCCCGCGCGCGCTCGATCTCGCGCTGGCCGAGCTTGTACGCGAGCGCCTGGCCCGGCCACACCGTATAGCGGTCGACCTCGATCTCGGCATCAACCATCGGAAGCGACCCGCGCTCGTGCATGAAGTCGATCGCCTGCTCCCGCGTCCAGCCCTTGGCGTGCAGGCCGGAGTCGACGACGAGACGCGCGGCGCGGAAGGACTGCGCATCGAGCATGCCGAGCCGCTCGGCCTCGGTGGCATAGAGGCCCATCTCGTCCGCCAGGCGCTCGGTGTAGAGGCCCCAGCCCTCGGAGTACGCGACGCCGGCGAGCCGGCCGCCCAGCGTGCGGAACGCGGGCATCCCGGGCAGCTCCATCTCGATGGCGATCTGGAAGTGGTGGCCAGGGGTCGCCTCGTGGAACGTGATCGCGGCGAGCTTGTGGAGCTGTCGCTCCATCGGCTGGTACGTGTTGATGTAGTACTGGCCCTGGCGCGAGCCGTCGAGCGACGGCGGCATGTAGAAGGCCGGCGGCGCCTCCGCCTCGCGGTACGCCTCGACCTGCTTGACGTAGCAGTTCGCGCTCGGGAGGCGGCCGAAGTACTTGGGCGCCTCGGCATAGGCCCGGTCAGTCTGCTCCTGCGCCAGGCGCACGAATGCAGCCGGATCATCGGTGTGGTTGTCCGGATCGGCCGCGAGCGCCTCGTGCATCGCGTGGCGATCGGCGTGACCGAGCCGTCGAGCGATCTCGTCCTTCTCCGCCTCGATCGCCTCGAGGTCCGCCAGGCCGAAGGCATGAACCTCCTCGGGGTTGGCGTCGAGGGTCGTCTGCATCCGGATCGCCAGGCGATAGGCGGCCTCCCCACCCGGCGTGGCCGAGATGCCCGGCTGGTGTCGCGCGCGGGGCTCGTACTCGTCCGCCAGGTAGCTCCGCAGGCGGTGAAGTGCGGGGTAGATCGCCTCCTCGACCGCTGACGCAACGCGTGGCCTGTCCGCTTCGGAAACCTGGGCCATCGACGTCGCGGGGTGATCGGCCGGTGTCATTGCGAGGAGTCGATCGATCTGCTCGATCGCTCGCCGAACGGGCAAGGCCGCCGCCGTGCGGCCATCGGCCACGCCTTCCGCAAGGGTCCCGATGTACTGGTCGATCGCGACCGGGTAGCTCATCCAGCGGGCCAGGAGCCGCTCGAGCCGCTCGGAACTGTCGGCCGGCTGGTACTGCGCCATCTCCGCGGGCCAGATCTGCGGCCCCGACATGTGATCGACCGCAAGCTGGTACTGCTTCGTGGCCAGCGCCTCGAGATGGTTCTCGCACACGATGACCAGGAGGTCGCGGGTGATGACCTGCTCCGGCTCGAGCTCATCCGCCGGGATCTCGCGCGCCTCGGCGAGCGTGCCGCGGAAGGCAGCTTCGTCGGCGGCGCGACCGTCCGGGCCCAGGTCCGGCCAGCGGTCGCCGTAGCGTTCGTCGCCAAGGATGGTCGCGGTCAGCGGATCGCGTTCGAGGATGCCTTCCCAGAAGCGGTCGGCGAGGTCGTTGACAGCGGCGTTCGGATCGAGGGCGACGGGCACGAGTCTGGCCTCCGGTGTTGGTGAACGTACGGTCGAATGGGAGTCTAGCGCCTCGTGCCGTTTCAGCCGAAGAGGTCGGCGAGGAGGGCCGCGGGCGTCTCGGCGAGCTGATCGTAGCGGCAATCGGCCGGTGTCCGGTCGGGCCGCCAGCGTCGGAATGTCGCCGCGTGCCGGAAGCGGTCTCCCTGGAGATGATCGAAGGCGACCTCGCACACGAGCTCGGGACGGACGGGCTCCCAGGACAGATCCTTGCCGCGATTCCAACGGGATGTGGCGCCGGGCATGCGCTTGCCCTCCGCGGCAGCTGCAGCCTCGGCCAGGGCCCACTCGCGCCACGGGTGACCGCTCATGTCACCGCTGCGGTACGGCTCGAGGAACTCGACCAGCTCCGCCCGTCGCGCCATCGTGAACGACGACGTGACGCCCACGTGCTGGAGCTGACCGGAGTCGCTCCACAGGCCGAGCAGGAGCGACCCGACCAGGGTGCCCGGGCCGTTCTTATGCCATCGGAAGCCAGCGACCACGCAATCGGCGGTCCGCGCGTGCTTGATCTTCGCCATGGTCCGTTTCCCCGGTGCATAGGGCTCCGACGCGCGCTTGGCGATGACCCCGTCGAGCCCGGCTCCCTCGAAGACGTCGAACCAGTGCTGCGCCACGTCCGGATCCGTCGACGAGGGCGTGAGGCGCACCGATGCGGGTGGATCGGCGACGACATGCTCCAGGCGAGCGCGGCGCTCGCCGAACGGCACCGAACGCAGGTCGTCGACGCCATCGGCGAGACAATCGAAGGCGATGTAGGAGGCCGGCGCCTGCTCCGCGAGCATCCGGACGCGCGAGGCGGCGGGGTGGATGCGGATGAGGAGCGAGTCGAAGTCGAGACCGGCGTCCGGGCGCGCGATCACGATCTCGCCGTCGAGGACGAATCGCGCGTCGGGCCCTCCGAGCTCGCGCAGGGGACCCTCGAGCTCGGGAAAGTAGCGGTTCAGCGGCTTGAGGTCACGCGACTGAATGAAGAGCTCGTCGCCGTCGCGAAAGACGAGGGACCGGAAGCCATCCCACTTGGGCTCGTAGATCCAGCCCTCCCCCGTGGGGATCTCCGGTGTCGGCTTCGCGAGCATCGGCTCGATCGGTGGATCGATCGGAAAGGGCATGCCCCGATGATAGGGGCGGTCATGCCATGATCGCCTCCAGATGCGTGATTGGCTGCGATGGGGGCTCATCGGCCTCGCCGTGCTTGCGGTGGGCGTGATGGCCATCGGCTACAGCTTCATCTTCCGAGGTGTCGCCAGCCGGCCCGTCGGCACGATCGGAACCCTCGAGGTTCCGCCGGCCGGGCGAGTCGTCGCCGAGACCCTGGAGGACGGAACGCCCGTGTTCGTCGTGAACCTGTCCGATGGGCCCGCCGTGCTCGACGCGCGGTCGCCCGCAGACCCTGGATGGGTCCCCGTGCTGGTGGCGTGGTGCGATGACATCGGTGCCTTCGAGACCGGCTTCCTCGGGGAGGGAGACCTTGTCCGGACCCTCGGCTTCGAGCCCGATGGCACGTCCTTCGGTCTCGTCGAGTCTGCGGGGCTCGCACGATACGCGGTGCGTCAGGAGGATTCGGGCCGAGTCGTTGTGACGGACTCAACGTCCCACCCCGGCGGACGCATCAGCGGGTCCCCTGACTGCCCCGCAGGCGCAGAGCGAGTGATGCACCAGCCAGCCGACGAGGAGATCTTCGACCCGTCCGTGGCAATCGAGGAGGAGCCGCCCGGGGTGATATGGCTCGAGGGGACGCTCCGGACCATCGAGGAAGAGGTCGTGCTGTGCGACAAGACTCCCGCCGGCTCGAACCCCTGTGCTGACGGTGCGCCTGCCGCGGGCATCGATCCTGCCACGATTGGCCCTGGCGGCATCGATGGCCTGTTCGTCGGTGTTGTGCGCGACGGCGCCATCTCGGGCCTCGCGCACGCGTTGGTCCTCACTGAAGCGGAGGGGTCGTGAGCGTCACCATTCAATTTCTGGGCGCGGCCGGCTGCGTCACCGGATCCCA
>DATBRU010000027.1:0-18630 GCA_036560105.1 Candidatus Limnocylindria bacterium
TTCGTCCCGAAGTCGAGCATTGAGCTCGCCGAGGCGCTCGTGGATGGCCAGCGCCGATCGGAGCGCGCGGGGCGGATCGTCCTCGTGCGCGACGGGGACGCCGAAGGCCGCCATGACCGCGTCGCCGACGAACTTCTCGACAGTGCCGCCCCGAGCCTCGATCTCCTCGCGGGCCAGGTCGAAGTAGGCGGCCATCAGCTCGCGCACTTCCTCGGCGTCCAGCTCCTCGGCGAGCGCCGTCGAGCCGGTCACGTCGGCGAACAGGAGCGTGACGAGCTTCCGCTCTTCGGTCGGACCGGAGGTCTCTCCAATCGGCGCGCCGCAGTGCGGACAGAAGGCGAAGCCATCGGCCACGTCACGGCCGCAGCTCGGACAGGCGCTCACGCGCCCAGTCTACGCAGCGGTCAACGCGTAGACGCGCTCACGTACTCACGTTGCCCGCGCCCACCGGGACTGCCGTCCGTTGCGGGCGGGACAGCGCCTCCATGAGACTCCGAACACGATGCAGCTGAACTGGACCCGGCGAGTCGTGGTGGACGCGACGATCGAACACCCGGTCGAAGCGGTGTTCCCGCATCTCGCCGACCCGATGCGCTGGCGTGCGTTCGCCCCGGCCGTGGCCTTCCGGAGGCAGATCGGCCATGGCCTGCCTTCCGTCGGCACGCGATGGATGGCGACGGACCGCGTCGGCCCCTTCAGCGTCCACTTCGTTGACGAGCTGGCCGAGCTGGATCCGAACCGGCGCGTGGTCTGGCTCTCGTCGGCGCCGTGGAACGCCCGCGTCGAGTACGCGTGCACCGGCTCCGGCACGACCACCCGAATTCGCGCGACGTACGAGGGAACGCTGGCGGGCACCCTCCGCTGGCAGGTCGGCTGGCTGCCGCCGTGGGCGACGCACTGGATCCTGGCCGGCGACTTCCGTCGCCTCAACCGGCTGCTGACGCGCGAGTCGCACGCCGCACGTCGCTGGCAGGAGGGACATGGACGGTCACCCTCTGGCGAAGCCGAGCGACGCGGACTGGCCGAGGAACCGCACGCCGCCGAGGGTGCCTGAGGCGACCCGTGTACCAGCTGCTCCTCTTCGTCCACATCGTGTGCGCGGTGGTGTGGGTCGGCGGTGCGGTGTACACCCAGATCCTGGCCGTCATCGCGGCGCGCTCGACCGATCCGACCGAGCTGCCCCGCCTGGCCCGCCACTTCGAGGTCATCGGCTCGCGCGTCTTCATCCCGGCCGCCGTGGCGCTCCTGGTCGCCGGCGCGGCGATGACGGTGCAGGCGTGGAGCTTCGGCCAGGCGTGGATCGCCCTGTCCGTTGGCCTGTGGGTGCTCTCAGCCGTGGCCGGCGCGATCTACCTCGGCCCGCGTGCGAAGCGCGTGGCGGACCTCTTCGACGCAGAGGGCCCAACCTCGAAGCAGGGCCGCGACCTCCTCGACCGGGTGTTCCTCGTGTCGCGGTTGGAGCTCGTGAGCTTCGCGGTGATCATCGCCCTCATGGTGTTCAAGCCGGGGAGCTGAGGGGTCAGGCTGCGGTCAGCGCGTAGACGCGCTCACGGACCTCCTCGAGGTCGATCTCGGGCGTAGACGTGCCGCCGGTGATGCCGATGCGCGGCTTGTCGCGCAGCCATGCGGTGTGCTCGGCGGTGAGCTCATCGGCATCGGCGACGTGGATCGTGTCGGGCAGGATCTCGCGGCACTTCACCGCCAGCTCCTTGGTGTTGCTGCTGTTCTTGCCGCCGACCACGATCATGGCGTCGACCTCCCGCGCCAGCGCGACCGAGTCATCCTGGCGGGTCAGGGTGACCGGGCAGACCGTGTTCACGACGCGCAGGTCGTGGCACCGGCGCAGGCAGAAGGCCGCGAACTCCTCGAGCTTGTTCGGCAGGATGGTGCTCTGCGACAGCACGCCGATCTTCTTCGTGCGCGGCACGCGCTCCCAGGTCGATCGGTCCATGTCATCCACGACGACGTGCTTCTCGCCGGCGTAGCTGCGGACGCCCTTGACCTCGGGATGGTCCTCGTGGCCGATGATGCACACGGTGTAGCCGGCATCGGCCAGCTCGCGGGCCGCCTTCTGGCTCTGAAGCACCCAGGTGCAGGTCGCGTCGATGACCTCCAGGCTCTCCTTGCCCGCGACCTGCTCGAACTCGGAGCGCGGGACGCCGTGAGCGCGGATGACCAGCGTCCCGCCCTCGACCTGGTCGGCGAGGTCGGCGGTGCGGATGCCGCGGTCGGACAGGTCGGCCTTGATGCCCGGGTTGTGGACCAGCTGCCCGAGGGTCGTGACCTCTTTGCCCTCCGAGCGGGCGTGCTTCGCCTTATCGATCGCCAGGCGCACGCCATAGCAGAAGCCGGCGCGCTCGGCGATACGGACGTCGGGTCGGGTGGCGGCGGACATCGGCATCAATTCTAGTGGAGCGGGCGGGTATATACGTATATACGCCACGTCCCGCTAGGGGACGCGTCGCTGCTCGGGCGGCAGCATGCCCTCGATGGTCGCCATGATCCGCTCAGTCCCCGCGGCCAGCGCCTCCCGGTCGAGCCGACCATCGGCAACATGCCCCAACGAGAACGGTTCGCCGATGCGGACGACCACCTTCGTGGGGTGCGGCCAGCGTGAGCTGCCGGGAAAGATCCGATGCGTCCCGCTGATCGCCACCGGCAGCAGGGGTGCCCCGGAACGCATGGCCAGGAATGCCGCTCCGCCCCGGCCGACCTTGAGATGGCCGTCACGCGAGCGGGTGCCCTCGATGAACAGCGCGATTGGCCGGCCGTCGGCGAGGGTGTCCAGGGCCGCCTTCTGCGCCGCGCGGTCCGCCTCACCGCGCCGGACGAAGATGACGGCCGATTGCTGGGCCAACCATCCGGCCAGCGGCCAGCTCCGCATCTCGTCCTTGGCCATGAAGTGGATGATCCGCCCGACCTTCTTGCCTGCGGCCCATCCGATGATCGGCGGGTCGAGGTTCGAGCAGTGGTTGGCAACGAGGACGAACGGTCCGGTGCGCGGGACGTGCTCGACACCCTCGACCCGCGCAGAGAACAGGATTCGGGCGAGCAGGCCGCATGCGGCGGCGCCAGGCAGAAAGAACCAGCTAGCCACCCGGTGCGCCGCCGATGCGAGCGACGATGGCATCGACGCTCTCGTTGACGTCGAGGAGCCCCGTGTCGACCACCAGGGCGCCCTCGGCCTCCCTGAGCGGGGCGATCTCGCGACCCGAGTCGGCAGCGTCGCGTTGCTCGATCTCGGCGAGATACGCCTCGACCCGATCCGGTGATCCCATCTCCGCCGCGCGCCGCTGGGCACGGACCCGGGCGCTCGCCGTCAGATAGACCTTGAGGTCCGCGTCCGGCAGGATCACCGTGCCGATGTCGCGCCCGACCATCACCGTGTCGCCGCGCTCCGCTGCGTCGCGCTGCACACCGAGCATCGCGTCGCGCACCTCGGCATGGCGGCTCACCGCGCTCACCGCGCGATCGACCCGAGGCTCGCGGACATCGACGGTCACGTCGCGCCCATCCAGGCGAACCGTCTCGCGCCGATCGCCATGCTCCGGAAGCGGGCGCTCGACCTCGATCCTGATGTCCCCGGCCAGCGCCCCGAGCGACCCGGCGTCGTCCACGTCGATCCCCCGCTCCAGCGCCGCCAGGGTCAGCGCCCGGTACATGAGCCCGGTGTCCACGAACGTCGCACCGATCCGCGTCGCGAGCGCATGACCGACCGTGCTCTTTCCGGCGCCAGATGGGCCGTCGACCGCGATCCGCAGGCTCATCGGCGTGGATCCCTGGCGAGCGCGGCCACCTCAGCGGGGCGCAGTCGCCGCCACTCGCCCTCGCGCAGGCCGGCCAGGGTCAGCGACCCGAAGCGGGTTCGGACGAGCCGCACCACCTCGCAGCCGATGACCTCGAACAGCCGGCGCACCTCTCGCTTCCGACCCTCGCCGAGCCGGACCCGGAGCCATGCGCCGTCCTCGGTACGCTCACGACGAACCTCGCGCGGCGGCGGGGCAGCGTGCGCTTCGAGCAGGCGTGCGGGACCGTCATCGAGCGGGACGCCGGCGAGGAGGCGGTTGAGCATCGGCCGCGTCGGCGGTGGAGACACGAGCGCCGCGTACTCGCGCTCGTTGCCGTACCGCGGGTGGAGCACGAGGTTGGCCCAGTCGCCGTCGTTCGTCAGCAGCATGAGGCCCTCGGACTCGACGTCGAGACGTCCGGCGGGCCAGAGGCGCTCGCCGCCGGCATCAACGAGCGTCACCACCGAACGGCGGCCACGCTCGTCTCGGGCCGAAGACAGGTAGCCGCGGGGTTTGTGGATTGCCAGGTGGATCGGCTCCGTGGCCGCGGCAAGGGGGCGTCCGTCGACCTCGACCACGTCGACGGCGGGATCGGCGGAGTCGCCCAGGCCCGCAAGCGTGCCATTGACGCGAACACGTCCATCGGCAATCAGCTGCTCGGCGCCGCGGCGCGATGCCAGGCCGGCTCGCGCGATCAGCTTCTGGAGCCGCTCACGCGCCATCGGCCGGCTCGACCAGCGCGGTCAGCTGCGCCGCATCGCTCGAGAGCGGCGGAAGATCGTCGAGCGAGGTCAGCCCGAAGCGCTCGAGGAACGTGAACGTCGTGCCGAACAGGATCGGGCGCCCCGGTGTATCCCGCCGGCCGATCTCGGCAACCAACCGCCGATGCAGGAGCGACCTGATGACGTAGTCCGAGTCGACGCCGCGCACCCGCTCGACGTCGCCGCGCGTGCAGGGCTGCCGGTACGCGACCACCGCCAGCGCCTCGAGCGCCGCCGGGGAGAGCCGCGCCTCCTCCCGCGCGGCGTACGTGGCCAGTCGTGTTCCAACCTCCGGTGCCGTGACGAGCTGCCATGCATCGTCCTGGCGCTGAACCCGGATGCCACGGCCGTCCGCGGCGAGTTGCCCCGCGAGCGCTGTGAGTGCCTGGTCGGCATCGGGGCGCGACGCCCCCGCCAGCTCGGCCAGCTCGGCGGTGGTCAGCGGCCGCTCGGCGATGAACAGGAGCGCCTCGTAGTAGACCTCGAGGTCGTCGCTCACGCGCGGCCCTCCCCGAGGGCCTCGATCACGATGGGCCCGAACAGGTCGCTCTGCTCGGCGCGGACCTGGCGCCGGCGCACCAGCTCGAGCGTGGCAAGGAACGTGACCGTGGTCTCGGTTCGGGAGCGGCAGCCGGCCAGGATCGCCTGGAGCACGACCCGCCCGCTTCCGGAGAGGGCGCGGCGCAGGACCTCGATCTGCTGCCCGATGGTGACCTCCCGCGCCACGACCTCGGGCGGCGGTGCCACGGGCTCCGGGACGGCGGCCAGCGCCTCGAGCGCCCCGACCAGCCTGGTCACGGGCATCGGCGCCGAGGCGACCTCCGGGAGATCGGCCTCGCGAGGCTCGCGCCGCATGACCGGGGCGATCCCGTCCCGCTCACCCAGCGCGACGGCCGCGTCCCGCAGGGCGCGGTACTCGAGCAGGCGGCGGCGCAGCTCCTCCTCGTCCGGCTCGTCAGCGCCGTCGAGGGCCGGCGGCAGCGGCTCGGTCGGCAGCATCCTGCGCGACTTGAGCAGGATGAGATGCGCGGCGACCGACACGAACTCCGACAGGTTGGCCGCGTCGACCGGGTGCCGATCGAGATGCTCGACGTAGGCATCGGCCACGTCCGCGAGCGGCACGGTGAGGACGTCGAGCTGTCGGGACTCGATGAGATGCAGGAGCAGCTGAAGCGGCCCTTCGAACACCGGCAGGGCAAGGGTGAACTCGGCGTCGCCAACGGGAACGGCGACTCCGGCGTCGGCTTCGACCGCGATCGGCTCCATGTCCGCCTCAGGATGCGTCATCGGCGACCTTCAGCGCGCGCTGGAGCAGCGCATCGGCTCCAGTCGCACTGCCGGCGATGAAGGCGCACAGCCGCGGCGTGCAGCCGGCAGCGAGCGCCAGCTCGGCCGACATCGGCTCGTGGTGGAGGTAGAGGTGGTACGGGTGGCGCCACGAGCGAGGGTCCGGGCTCGCCAGGCGCTCCAGTCCGGAAGGGCTGAAGGACTCGAGCAGCACCCCGCTGACCCGGTGCCAGAGCCGCATCCGATGTCCCTTGGCCGCATCGTGGAGGAGTGCCGCTCCGAGCACGTCGCGGTCGTCGACTCCGACGCTCACCAGCCGTTCGGCGACGTCCAGGCCGTGGCGTCGATCCGCGACCGGCATCGATCCGAACAGCTCGAGGCCGGACGGCGGCAGGATCCGCGCGGCGAAACCTTCCTCGGCCGGCTCGACCCGGGCGCGCACGTGTGCCACGAACTGGCCGACCCTATGCACCGGTCAGCGCCTGGGTCGCCAGTCCGACCCACCCAAAGACGACGTTGAGGGGGCTCGTCGGCAGGAAGACGAGCAGCAGGAGCACGAAGACGCCATACGGCGCGTAGCGCTGGACCGTGAAGGCCGTCCGCGGGGGCAGGAAGGCGAGGACCACGTTGTACCCGTCGAGCGGCGGGATCGGGAGCAGGTTGAACACGGCGAGGATCAGGTTGTAGAGCACCACGTACCAGACCACGTCGAGTGCGAACCCGCCGACGCCGAGGGGTTCGAGAACGCGATAGAGGGCCGCGGCAACGACAGCCACGAAGACGTTCGCGATGGGTCCCGCGCCAGCCACCATCGCCATGCCGACCGGGCCGGGCCGAAGCGCATAGACGTTCACCGGCACGGGCTTGCCCCACCCGAACCCGGCGAGGACGAAGACGATGGCACCGACCGGGTCGATGTGCGCGACCGGGTTGAGGCTCACCCGACCGAGCGCCCTGGGCCGATGGTCCCCGAGCTGGTCCGCGGTGAACGCGTGGCTGAACTCGTGGAACGTGATCCCCACGACCAGGGCGATCGCGATCCCGGCAATCTGCGGCGGACTGAGGTCGAAGAAGAGCATCCCGGCCGCGCTCAGCGCAGACGCGGGAGCAGGTCTCCCAGGAGCGCCACGAGGCGCTCGGCGCCGACCTTGCCCATGCCGATGACCTCCTCGTGCGTCGCGCTGGTCTCCACGTCCTCGGTGGCCTTGTTGGTAATGAGGCTGAAGCCGAGCACCCGAACCCCGGCATGGCGCGCCACGATGACCTCGTGCGCCGTGCTCATGCCAACGGCGTCACCGCCGAGCTCGCGCAGCATCCGCATCTCGGCGCGGGTCTCGTACGTCGGGCCGGACAACATGATGTACACGCCCTCGCGCAGCGTCACGCCCGCGCGAGCCGCGGCTTCCCGGGCCCCGGCCCGCAGCGCCGGATCGTAGGCATCGGTCAACGAGGGGAACCGGGGTCCGAAACGATCGAGGTTTGGGCCATACAGCGGGTTGTCGCCGGAGAGGTTGATGTGATCGGCGATGAGCATCACGTCACCGGGGTCGTATTGCGGGTCGAGGCCGCCGGCGGCGTTCGTGACGACCAGGGTCTCGGCGCCGAGCGCGAGGACCGCGCGGAGCAGCAGCGTCGCCTCGCGGTGCGAGTACCCCTCGTACGGATGAGCGCGCCCGGAGAGGATCGCCGCGGGTGTTCCGGCGACCATGCCGACGATGAGCTGGCTCGCATGGCCTTCCACGTCCGAGCCTGGCACGTGCGGGATGCTGCGGTAGTCGAGCGTCACCCGAGGCGTCGGATCGAGCAGCTCGACGACACCACCGAGGCCCGAGCCGAGGATCGCCGCCAGGCGCGGCTTCGCGAGCGACGGCTCGACCTCGAGCGCGACCCGCAGGGCATCGGTCGTCACGGCGATGCGCCGATCGAGCTCCGCGCCGTAGATCCCGTCGGACAGGTCCGCCAGGGCGGGGTCGGACAACGCTACATGCGCTCCAGCAGGTCGCGCTTCTTCGCCTCGTACTCCTCGGGGCTGATCAGGCCCTTGTCGCGCAGGCCTGCCAGGCTCTCGAGCGTCGCGCCGATCTCGTCGGCGGCGCTGCGGGCTTCGGGCGTGGGGGCCGCGAGGGCTTCGGCAGGCGTCGGGGCGGCGGGCGCCGCCGCACCGGCGACCGCGACCTGGTCCGATCCGGCGCGGGGTGGCATCGGCTCGGCCGGCTGCATGTCGGGCGCAGGCCCCTCACGCTGGTACCGTGGCGGCGCGAGCTCCGGCCGCTCGAGCATCTGCTTCTGGTCGAACATCGCCTTCTTGAACGCCACCGGCTCGGCGATCATCGGGAAGTCGGCAATGTTGTTCCCGCCGACCTCCTCTGCCGCGGTGAGGATGTCGATGGTGCCGAAGCCGAACATCCGCCCGAACATCGACTGCTCGAGCTTCGCATCGTTGATCTTCTCGAGGTTCGAGTCGGTCACGCTCTTGTTGAGCACGCCCTCGGCCCGAATGACGCGATGGGTGGTGATGACCCACTCCTGGTTGCGCCAGTCCCAGAGCACGAAGCCGAGGTACGCGAGCGCGCCAACGAGGCCCGCGATGACGAGCACGGTGAGGCCCCCGTCGACCGTCTCGTTGCCCAGCACGGTCGAGTTGGTTCCGATCCAGATCGCGATGGCGATGGCCAGGATCGTCACGAGGACCCAGATCCAGACGCGGGCGATCACGGCGAACCAGTGCTGCCGGCTGGTGTAGACGACCTCTTCGTTGCGGCTGAGGTGGTTCTTGACGTAGCTCATCGGCTCTGTCAGCTCCGTTTCAGGCTCTCGGATGCGCCCGCGCATACACCTCGCGCACGCGCTCGCCGGTCAGGTGGGTGTAGAGCTGGGTGGTGCTGATGCTAGCATGGCCCAGCAGCGCCTGGACCACCCGCAGATCGGCCCCGCCCTCGAGCAGATGCGTTGCGAAGCTATGCCGGAACGTGTGCGGCGTCACCCGCTCGGGCACCCCCGCGGCGACGGCCCAGCGCTTCACGAGGCTCCACACCGCCTCGCGGCTCATGCGCTTCCCGCGTTGGCCGACAAAGACGGCTTCCGTCGGCCGGCCCGACGTCCATTCGCTGCGCGGCCCGATCCGATAGCGGTGCAGCCGATCGCGAGCTTCATCCCCCATCGGCACCCGGCGCTCCCTGTTGCCCTTGCCGATGACCCGCACCTGCGAGCCGCGCAGGTCCACGCGATCGCTGTCGAGGCCCACGAGTTCGCTGACGCGAAGGCCACAGCCATACAGCAGCTCAAGGATGGCGCGGTCACGGATGCCGATCGGGTCCTCGATGGGTGGCGCGTCCAGGATGCGCTCGACGTCCTCGGGCGCGAGCACGTCGGGCAGGTAGCTCCCCGGCCTCGGCGCATCGACCAGGGCGGGAACGTCCCGCGTCGCGATCTCCTCGCGCAGAGCGAACGCGTAGAAGCTGCGCACCGCCGCGCTCTTGCGTGCCTGGGTGCTGCCCTTGGCGCCAGACCGCTGGAGGGCCGAGACGAAGTCGATCAGCGGTCGCGGTGAGCCGCGCCAGTGACGACCGGCGTGGACCGAGAACTGGGCAAGATCGCGCCGATAGGCGGAGATCGTCAGCGGCGAGAGGCCGCGCTCGACGCGAAGCTCGACGAGGAACGCATCGATCGCCTCGAGCAGATCCGGGTCGACACCCTCGTTCATCGTGCCGCCGAGCGCAGCAGCGCATCGGCCGCGGCATGCGCCTCACTTCCGGCCTCGTCCCCCGCCAGCATCGCCGCGAGCTCCTCCGCACGCTCCGCGGCCGACAGGCGTCGCGTCTCGGTGACCGTGCGGCCGTCGACCACGCGCTTGCCGATGACGACGTGGACGTCGGCATGCGCCGCGACCTGGGGGAGGTGCGTCACGCACAGGACCTGGTGGTGGGCGCTGAGCGAGCGCAGCCGCTGGCCGAGCTCGAGCGCGTTTCGGCCGCCGATCCCGGCGTCGATCTCGTCGAACACGAGCAACGGGGTTTCGTCGGCCGCCGCGAGGACCACCTTGAGCGCCAGAGACAACCGGCTCGCCTCGCCGCCCGACGCGATCCGGCCCAGCGGGCGGGGCGGCTCGCCCGGGTTCGGGGCAAAGGTGAAGACGACCTGGTCGGCGCCGCCGGGCCCGGGTTCGATCGGCTCGACGGCCACCCCGAAGGCGCCGGCCGGGAGGCCGAGCGGTGGGAGCTCCTCGTTGACCGCGGTCGTCAATCGATCCGCGGCGGCCAGCCGTGCGGCGCTGAGCATCGCGCAGGCACGCTCGAGGTCGCCGCGCAGGCGAACCTGCTCCTCCCGAAGGCGCTCGCGTTCCGCGTCCGCGTTCTCGAGCCGGTCGAGCTCGTCGCCAGCCGAGATGCCAAACGCGATCACTGCGTCGAGCGAGTCGCCGTACTTGCGCCGCAGGTCATAGAGCAGGGCCAGGCGCTCCTCCGCCGCCGTGCGGCTCGCCGGGTCGAGGTCCACGCCGTCGGCCGCGACGCTCGCGTCGCGAGCCAGCTCCGCGGTCTCAGCGAACAGGGCCGCCGCGCGCTCGGCCAGGGGTCCAAATCGATCGTCGTGCGCGGCCGCGGTCACCAGCCCGCGTTCGGCAATGGCTAACGCGTCCCCCGCCGCCGCGTCGTCGCGCAGCGCGGCCACGGCGGCCTGGGCCGACCGCACGATCGTCTCGGCGTGCGCGGCAGCGCGGAGCTGGGCCTCGAGCTCATCGTCCTCCCCGGCCCGCGGAGCGGCGGCCGATATCTCCTCGACCTGGTGCCGCAGCAGCTCGAGGCGTCGGGCCAGCTCGTGCGTGTCCGAGAGCAGCTCGGTCCCGGCCGCGACCGACGCGCGCCAGGCCCGATGCGTCTCATCGACCGATGCGAGCAGTGGCTCGTGGCCGCCGAACGCGTCGAGCAGCGCGAGCTGACGCGCCGGCTCCAGGAGCCGTTGCTGGTCGTGCTGACCGTGGATCTCGCCGAGGCGCGCCCCGAGAGACGCGAGGCCGCCGACGGTCACGGACCGATCGTTCACGCGCACCGTCGATCGCCCATCGACGGCGACCTCGCGCCGGACGATAAGCACCCCGTCACCAGCGGCGACCACGTCGGCCATCGGCTCGTCGTCGGCGGTGGTCGGCGCGGGGTCGAAGAGCGCCTCCACCCGTGCGACATCGGACCCCGCGCGCACGAGATCGGCGCTGGCCCGCGCCCCCAGCACGAGCGCGACCGCGTCGACCACGAGCGACTTGCCGGCCCCGGTCTCGCCGGTGAGCACCGTGAAGCCGGGGGCCAGCTCCAGCCGAACCGCCTCGACCACGGCCAGGTTCTCCACGGTCAGCTCGCGCAGCGTCATCGGTTCATCGGTTCATCGGCTCATCAGTACGGCAGCAGCGCGGCCTTGGTGCGCAGCAGGTCGTAGAACGGCGTGCTGCCGGCGGGCTCGATCATCCGCAGCGGATCGGGCAGGGCGCGCACCTCGACGCGATCGCCAACCGACATCGGTCGATCGAGCTGGCCGTCGAGGCTGACGAGCGCTCCGTCGTGCGCTTCACGGAGCGTGATGTGGACGACGTGATCCTCGCCGGCCACGACGCTGTGAAGCGGCGACAGGTAGGCGGCAACCGGGGTGATCACCATGTTCCGCAGCCGCGGATCGAGGATGGACCCACCGGCGCTGAAGCTGTACGCGGTCGAGCCGGTGGGGGTGGCGACGACGACGGCATCGGCGACGTACGTCGCAAGATGCGAGCCGGAGACCTCGACCTCGAGCTGGATCATCCGCACGCGGCTCCCGCGTGCCACCACAACCTCGTTCAGGCACTCGTGTTCCTCGCCTCCGCCATCGACACGAACGAGCCGCGCAGCGATGCGGAACCGATCCTCGACGGCGTAGTCCCCCGCCTTCACCTGGTCGAGCGCGCCCTCGAGCCCGTCGGACTCGACCTTGGCGAGGAAGCCCACCCGCCCGAGGTTGACGCCAAGCGCCGGCACGCCTGAAGCCCCGATGGCCCGCGCGGTCCGCAGGAACGTGCCGTCGCCGCCGAGCACGCAGACGAGATCGGTGGTCGCCAGCTCCGCGCCGATGCGCTCCGCGGCGTCACCGGGCGAATCCCATGCGTCGACGCCATTGGCGGCGCACCAGGTGCGGCCCCGCTCGAGCATCGCGGGGGCTCGCTCGGAGTACGGATTGAAGGCGAAGCCGATGCGCTTCATTCGGACGGAGCGTTCTCCTGCGCCAGGCGCGTCGCAATGCGGTCGACGCTGCGACGCAGCTCAGCGAGCTCGGCGGCAAGGTCGCTCGGCTCACGGACCGCCGCGTACGAGCGGTCAAGTCCCGCTGCGATGAGCGCTCGCATCAGGCTCGACGGCGACACCCCTCGGGAGTTGGCGGCCTCCTCGACCCGTGCGAGCAACGCGTCTGGCATGCGCAGGCTGACGATCTGGCGCATCGTGTCCGGGCCGGGCTCGTGGGTCGCGGGCTCGACGACCTCGATTCCCTCGAAACCGATGCCCAGCTGCTCGACCTGCGGACCCCGCGCCGGGGCGGCCCTGCGCTTCATCAACGCTCATCGTAATACGCGCGTCATACGCCCGGCGCGAATTCCCGCCGCTTACGTTCCCTGTAGCGCCGCAGCCACGCTCTCCCGATAGGCAGCAACGCCGATCTCGTCGCCCATGTGCGCGCGGAGATCGACCAGGAACTCCACGTTCCCATCGCCGCCGAGGATCGGCGAGCGGATCGCTCGGAAGGGGTCGAGGCCGGCGGCGCGTGCATCGGTCGCCACGCTGGACAGCACGCGCTCCCACACCGTCGGATCCCGTACGACGCCGCCACGCGGCACCGCCTCCCGGCCGGCCTCGAACTGGGGCTTGACGAGAGCGACGATGCGGCCGGCATCGGCGAGCAGGTCCCGGACGGCGGGCAGCACGAGTCGCAGGCTGATGAAGCTGAGATCGAGGGTGGCGAGGTCGATCGGCTCCGGCAGCTCACGCAAGGTCCGAAGGTTGGTGCGTTCCATGCTCACGACCCGCGGATCTTCGCGCAGCCGTTGGATGAGCTGTGCGCGCCCCACGTCGACGGCGTAGACGATGCGCGCCCCCCTCGCGACCAGGACGTCGGTAAAGCCGCCCGTCGAGGCGCCGGCGTCCAGGCAGGCACGTCCGGTGGGGTCGATGCCGAAGGAATCAAGGGCGGCCTCGAGCTTGACGCCGGCCCGGCTGGCCCACCGCGGTCGCTCGACCAATGAGACCGATGCGTCCCGCGCCACCAGCTGACCCGGCTTCAGCTGGCGGTTGCCGTCGAGGTCGACCTGGCCGGCATGGATGAGGGCCTGCGCCTCGGCCCGCGACTGCGCCAGACCGAGGTCGGTCAGGAGCTGGTCAAGACGCACGCGTGCCACGCCGCCGATGGTAGGGCGATCCGAGTGCTAGGCGGCAGACACGTTCGAGCGGCGGCCCTTGGCGCTCAACCCGAGCGCCTCGCGCACCTGGGCGGCGATCCCGGGTGCATCGATCCGCTGCTGCGCGCGCAGGTCGTCCACGGCGCCGTGGTGGACGAAGCCCTCGGCCAGGGCAATCTTGTGGACGCGGACGCGAACCCCGGCCCGGTTGAGCGCGTCGAGAACGCCATCGCCGAAGCCTCCCATCGCTGCCGACTCCTCGGCGGTGACGACGAGCTGCTTGCCGGCCGCGTGCTCAACGATGAGCGCCTCATCGAGTGGCTTCGCCCATCGGGCGTTGATGACGGTCGCGCTCACCCCGTCGCGGCCAAGCGCCTCGGCGACCGCAAGGAGCCGCTGGACGATCGGCCCGAAGCCGACCATGAGCAGGTCGGGACCCTCACGGAGCACCTCGCCGCGGCCGATCTCGAGAGCCGAACCGGTGCGATCGGCCAGGTCCTCGCCCGCGTCGCGTGGATACAGGAGCGCCGTCGGCCCATCGTGGTCCAAGGCTGTGACGACGAGATCTCGCAGCTCCTGCTCATCCTTCGGCGAGCCGATCGCCAGGTTCGGCAGCGAGCGCATGCCCGGAAGCATGAACATCCCCTGGTGCGAGGTCCCGTCCTCCCCCACCAGCCCGGATCGGTCGAGCGCGAGGAGGACCGGCAGACCGTTCTGGCACACGTCGTGAACGAGCTGGTCGTACGCGCGCTGGCCAAAGGTCGAGTACAGGGCCACGACCGGCCGCATCCCGGCCAGCGCGAGACCGGCGGCGAGCGCCACCGAGTGCTGCTCGGCGATCCCCACGTCGTGGAAGCGCTCGGGGAAGTGCTCGGCGAAGCGCGAGAGGCCGGTGCCGGTGGGCATCCCGGCGGTGATGGCGGCGATGCGCGCATCGGTCTCCGCCAGCCGCACCAGCTCCTCCACGAATGTCTGGGTGTAAGTCTTCGGCTTCCGTTGCGGCGCGGACTCGGCCGGAAGCGGCTCCTCGGTCGGATCGATGAGCGCCAGGTCGATGGGCGGCAGCGAGGCTCCGTGGAAGTTCATGGAGTCGAGCTCGGCGGGCGCGTAGCCACGCCCCTTGATCGTCTTGACGTGGACGAGGACGGGCTTGTCGATCTGGAAGGCTGCCTCGAACGCCTGCTCGAGCTCACCGAGATCATGACCGTCGAGGACGCCGATGTAGGTGATGCCCATGTCCTCGAAGAAGCCGACGCGCGCCCAGCTGCGCTTGAACCCCTCCTTGGCCCAGCTGAGCCCGCCCAGCGCCGGCTTGCCGATGACCGGGATACGAGGCAGCGCCCGCGCCGTGGCCGACTTCGTCTCCTGATAGGCGCGTGAGAGCCGCATCTTGTTGAGCCGCGTCGAAAGGCCGCCGACGGAGGGGCTGATGCTCATCTCGTTGTCGTTGAGCACGATGAGCAACGGGTACTTCACGTGCCCGAGATGGTTGAGCGCCTCCATCGTCAGTCCGGCGCCGATCGCAGCGTCGCCCACGCACACAGCGATGCGCTGGTGGCGCGCTGGGTCGGCTGAAGGATGAACGTCGCGGGCCGCGGCGAGCCCGACGCCGATGCTCACGCCGGTGCCGGCATGGCCGCCATCGAAGACGTCGTGCTCGGACTCGCTTCGGCGCGGGAAGCCGCCGATGCCGCCCACGCCTCGAAGCGTGTCGAACCGATCCCAGCGATCGGTCAGCAGCTTGTGGGCGTAGGCCTGATGCCCGGTGTCCCACACGATCCGATCGCGCGGCGAGTCCATGACCCGGTGAAGGGCCATGGTGATCTCCACGGCACCGAGCGAGCTGGCGAGATGGCCGCCGGTCTTGTGGACCGTCCGAATCATCTTCTCGCGGAGCTCCGCAGCCAGGATCTCCAGCTGCTCCGGCGACAGGTCGCGGAGCTGGCGCGGCTCGTGAATTGTCTCGAGCAGAGTCAAAGAAACGTGCCCTCCCTGGGTCGCACGAAAGTATACGGCCGGCGGCTGTTCCCCTTCAGACGAGCTCCCTCGCGAAGATGTGGCTCGTCTTGAGCCGTTCGTAGCCCTCGCGCTCGTAGAACCGATGCGCCGCCTCCCGAGCAACCCTCGACGACACCATCATCGTGCGAGCACCGTGCTCGCGCGCCCAGTGCTCCCCTGCCTCGAGAAGGGCCGCTCCGACGCGTGCCGACCGGTGGGCCTCGTCAACGACCAGCCCTCCGATCAACGCGGCATCGCTCACCGCCAGGGAGGGCGTTCGCTCGACCTGTATCCAGCCGATCACGTCGTCGGCCGCGTCCACGGCGACCAGGGCCACCGCGCGGGCGTACTCGGCGAGCTCCGCGAATCGGTGCATGACATCGCCGGAGGTCGACGGGTACCCGAGCTGCGTCGCGAGCTCGGCGACCCGTGGCGCGTCCGCCGGACGCATCGGTCGGATGCTGGCATCGGTCGTCATCGGTCTGACCCGATGCTACCGTGGCCGCCATGAGCCAAGCAGACCGGGTCGCCGCATTCCGCAAGCTCCACGAGTCAGGGTGCTTTGTCATTCCCAATCCCTGGGACGTGGGAACCGCCATCGCGCTCGAGCAGCTCGGGTTTCCGGCCCTGGCGACGACGAGCGCCGGGCTTGCCTGGTCGTTGGGCCGCGCCGATAACCAGATCTCCCTTGCTGCCGAGCTGGATCACCTCCGCGCGGTGAGCGCGGCCGTGGACGTGCCGGTCAACGCCGACTTCGAGGGCGGCTTCGCGGTCGAGCCCGAGGACATCGCCGCGAACGTCACCGCGGCCATCGGGACGGGCATCGCCGGGTTGTCCATCGAGGATTCCACGCGGGACCCGGACGCGCCGCTCCACGACCTGCCGCTCGCCGTCGAGCGCATCCGAGCGGCACGAGCGGCGATCGACGCCAGCGGGAGCGGGGTGATCCTCGTCGGCCGTTCGGAGGGGTACGTCGTCGGCCGCCCGGACCTGGACGAGACGATCCGGCGGCTGATCGCCTACTCGGAGGCCGGGGCCGACTGCCTGTACGCGCCGCGCTTGCGGACCGCGGCGGAGATTCGCGCCGTCGTCGAGGCCGTGGCGCCGAAGCCGATCAACGTGCTGGCCGGCAGCGAGGTCACGTCCGTGGCGGAGATGGCCGCGCTAGGGGTTCGGCGCATCAGCGTCGGTGGTCAGCTGGCCCGCGCGGCGTGGGCCGGCTTCCTGGCCGCTGCCACCGAGATCGCCGACACGGGGACGTTCGGCTGGCTGGAGCGCGCCGCGCCGGGCGCCGAACTCGACGCGCGATTCAGCGAGGACTAGGCGCCGTCGTCCCCCGTCGCACCCTCGGCGCCGCGCCGGCCGAGCTCGGTGATCGTCAGCTCAGCCTCACGGAGACGCGTCTCGCACGCGGCGTGAAGCCGGAGGCCCTGCTTGTAGAGCTCGATGCTCTCCTCGAGGCCGGCATTGCCCGCCTCGAGCCCCTGGACCGTGCGCTGGAGAGCGGCGACGAGCTCGTCGAACGGCCGCTTGGCGAGGTCGGTATCGGTCAGGGAGGCGAGATCGAGATCGAGATCTTCGGTCATGCCAGGAGCTCCTCGGTGCCGCCGGCGCGGGTGCGCTCGACGCGGGTCTCCACGGTACCGCGCGCCACGATCACGTGGAGCGGCTCGCCGGCAGCCACGCTGGCCGGGTCGCGCACGATTCGCCCGTCATCGGCGCGCGCCACGGCGTAGCCACGCTCAAGGGTCGCCGCCGGTGAGAGCGTTCGAAGCGCGTCCTGCGCCCCCGCGAGCGCCAGGCGGCGTCGCTCGAGGCGGTCCCCCACCGCTCGCGCCCCGCGGTCGACCAGGTCGGCGGTGCGCTGACGCGCGGCCCCGATGTCGGGCGCCAGGCGACCGAGGGCCCGCGCCTCGGTGTCGAGGAATCGCCGGCGGTCCTCGGCGCGGCCGAGCAGGGCGGCTCCGGCTCGATCGCGCAAACGGCCGAGGATGGCCGGCAGCTGGGTGCCGTCGGGCGTCGCGAGCTCCGCGGCCGCGCTGGGCGTCGGAGCACGCAGGTCGGCCGCGAAGTCGGCGAGCGTCGTATCCGACTCATGGCCGACGCCGACGATGATCGGGACCGGGGCCTCGGCCACCGCGCGGACGACGCGCTCGTCGTTGAACCCCCACAGGTCCTCCAGCGAACCGCCGCCACGGGCCAGGATGACCGTGTCGATCCCGTCGGCCGCGTAGACGCGGCGCAGGGCACGGACGATCGCCGGCGCGGCTGACGCGCCCTGGACCACGGTCGGGCTGAGCACGAGCTCGACGATCGGGTAGCGGCGGCGCAGAACGTTGCCGATGTCGCGCCAGACGGCGCCCTGCTCGGAGGTGACGACGCCGATCCGGCGCGGCCAGCGCGGCACGGTGCGCTTCCGGCCCTCGTCGAACAGGCCGTCGGCGGCGAGCTTCCGACGAAGCTCCTCGTACCGGGCATGGAGATCGCCGGCTCCCGCAGGCGTCAGTGAGGTCACGTACAGCTGGTAGGTACCCTGCGGCTCGTAGGCGCGAACCCTGCCATGGATGATCACGTTCATCCCGTGCTCCGGACGGACCACGGCGCGGGCCAGCTCCTCGCGGAAGAGCGCCGCGCGAATCTGGCTGTTGGGATCCTTGAGCGTGAAGAAGCAGTGGCCGCTGGCCGGGAACGAGGGCTGGCTGACCTCGCCCTCGACCCAGACATCGGCGAGGGTCGCATCGGCGTCGAGGAGGCTCCGCACCCGCCGATTCAGGTCGGTGACGCGCAGGATGCGCGGCGCGGGACGGCCCGGCTGATCAGGCTCCGGCGATGGTGGATCCCACAGCGTCGGCTGATCGGCCATGCTTACTGGACCCGGGTGACGTACTCGCCGGTGCGGGTGTCGATGCGCAGGGTGTCGCCCTCGGAGACGAAGAGCGGGACCTGGACGACCAGCCCGGTCTCAACGGTGGCGGCCTTCTTCGCGCCGGTGGCCGTGTCGCCGGCGAACCCGGGATCGGTCTGCGTGACCCGCAGATCGACGGTGACGGGAAGGTCCAGGCCGAGGACTTCGCCGTCATGCGTGCTCACGAAGATCTCGGTGTTCTCGAGCAGGTACTTCGCGTCATCGCCGATCATCGTCGCTCCGATGGCGAACTGGTCGTAGGTCTCGGTATCCATGAAGTGGAACGTTCCGCCGTCGGAGTACAGGTACTGTGCCTTGCGCTGCTCGACGCGTGCCCGTGGCCAACGGGTGCCCGCCTGGAACGTGCGCTCCACGATGTCGCCCTTGCGCACGTTCTGGAGCTTCATCCGGACCTGGGCCGACCCACGCGCCATCTTGATGTGGCTCCAGTCGAGGACCTTCATGAGCTCCCCGTCGAGCTCG
>DATBRU010000028.1:0-16755 GCA_036560105.1 Candidatus Limnocylindria bacterium
TGGGGTCAATACCAGCGTGCACCTGTCACACGTTCGGTTCATCGGTCTGTCCGGTCCCAAGGTCGGGAAGGTCGAAGCCGATGGCTTCACCGCCACGGTGACCTTCGGGCCGTAGGGCTGGTCATCAACTGAGTCGCCTGCATCTGCGCGCCGCCTCCATAAGGCGTTCACATTTCGACCGCAACCGAGGCCCACGCTGTCCTCATCGGTCCATGGATGGACCAATGAAGGAGAGCACCAATGGGATTCTTTCGATTTCTGGCGTTCCTGCTGCTGGTCGCGGTGGCCATCGGGATCGGGGCGGCCGTCTACAACGCCGGCGTTACGGCGGGACTTGACGAGGCAGCGCGCATCGCGGCCTCGGCGGGAGATCCGTTGCCCGTTCCGGCCTTCGGCTATGGCCCATACTGGCACGGACCCGGTGGCTTCGGCTTCTTCGGGTTCCTGTTCCTGATCTTCGGGTTCTTCCTGATCGTCGGCCTGGCCCGTGCCGCCTTCGGGTGGGGTCGCTGGAACGGGCCGCGTGGCCCCGGTGGCCACGGCGGCGGTTGGGCCGGCCGGTACGACCGCATGGAGGAGCTGCATCGGGAGCTGCACAAGCGCGATACGTCGAGCGGCGACAAGCCGGCAGGCGAGCAGACGGCCGGCGCGTGAGCGTCGGGCCGTACCATCGACCGCGATGGCACGCATCCTGATCGTTGACGACGAGCCGAAGATCGTGCGGCTCGTCGCCGACTATCTCACCGCGGGCGGCTTTGGAGTCCTCACCGCGCGGACCGGGGACGAGGCGCTCATGCGGGTGCGCACGGAGTCGCCGGACCTCGTCGTGCTCGACCTTGGCCTGCCGGGCCTCGACGGGCTCGACGTCACCCGCTCGATCCGCCGTGACAGCGAGCTGCCGATCATTATGCTCACCGCCCGAGACGATGAGACCGACAAGGTCATCGGCCTCGAGCTCGGCGCCGACGACTACGTCACCAAGCCGTTCAGCCCGAGGGAGCTGGTGGCTCGCATCCGGGCGGTCCTGCGTCGCCACGCGGGAGTCGGGGAGACCGAGACGCTCCGCTCCGGCGACCTCGCCTTCGACGTGCCGCGAATGAGGGTCACGCGCGACGGCGCGCCGATCGAACTGACGGCGACTGAGTTCGCGCTCGTCGCAGCCATGGCGCGCCATCCCGGCCGTGTCTTCACTCGATCGCAGCTGCTGGATGCGATCCACGGCGAGGCATTCGAGGCCTACGAGCGCGCGATCGACGCCCACGTGAAGAACATCCGTCGAAAGCTCGAGCTCGACTCGCGTTCGCCGCGCTATCTGCTGACGGTCTACGGCGTCGGGTACCGCCTTGCCGACTGACGGTTCGGGACCCCGGCGTCACCGCGGCTGGGGCCAGGGGCCGCCGTGGGGCGAGAGCCGGCGACCGCGATGGTGGCCCGAGGGCGAGGAATGGCCGCCGAAGGATCAGGAGGCTCGTCATCGAATGAGCCGGCGCTTCGCGCGTCGGGCTGGGTGCTTCGTCCTCGCGGTCGTCCTCATGCTCGTCCTGGTCGTGGCGGCGGTCATCTGGCTGCTCACGACGCTGATCGGCCAGGGCTGGTTCTCCGCGGTCATCGCCATCGCCGTGATCCTGGTTGTCGCGTTCGTCCTCAGAGGGATCTCGCGTGGCGTCCGGCTCAGCGTCGCCCCGATGGGTGACCTGATCGATGCGTCGGAGCGGATCGAGGCCGGTGAGGTGGGCACCCAGGTCGAGGTCCGCGGCCCGCGCGAGATCCGCGCCATGGCTCGGGCGTTCAACTCCATGAGTGCGCGGCTCGCTGCCGATACGGAGACGCGCAACCGCCTCATGGCCGACGTCAGCCACGAGCTGCGGACGCCGCTCACGGTGATCCAGGGCAACGTCGAGGGCATGATCGACGGGCTGTACCCGGCGGATCGGCCGCATCTCGAGCGGGTCCTGGCCGAGACCCGTCACCTCGAGCGGCTGGTCGAGGACCTGCGCACGCTCTCACTGGCCGATGCCGGTGCCCTCCAACTGCATCGAGAGGCAGTCGCCATCGCGGACCTGGCGGTCGACGTGGTCGCGGGCTTTCATCCGCAGGCAGCTGCCGCCGGGGTGACGCTCAGCGTCGAGACCGCCGATGCGCCGACGATCGACCTCGACCCGAGACGCATCCGCCAGGTGATCGGGAACCTGCTCTCGAATGCCCTCCGCCACACGCCGTCCGGCGGAACCGTGACGGTGTCGGTGCACCATGAGGCAGACGCGGTGATCCTCGAGGTGGCGGACACCGGCGTGGGGATGGATGCGGAAAGCGCCGACCGCGCGTTCGATCGGTTCTGGCGAGCCGGCGAGGCCGCGGGGGCCGGGATCGGCCTGGCGATCGTGCGCGACCTCGTCCGCGCGCACGGCGGCGAGGCCACCCTCGAAAGCCTGCCGGGGCGGGGGACGACGGTCCGGTGCCGCTTCCCGGTTCGACCGAGCGGGCCGAACGGGGGACCCTAGACGGTCTTCGGCGCCGGCTTGGCGACCTTCTTCTTCTGCTTCTTGTCCTTGCTCTTTGAGCCTGGCCCCTTGTCACCCATGTCGCATCTCTCCTTCACCCCGACTCGTTGGGGCCACGGTGGCCCAGGCCCGTATGGTGCTCTCTTGGGTCAACCCGATGCGCAGCATGAGCGCGAACGCCGCGAGACCGACGATCGCTTCCGGCCGCGTCGTAGGTCAGACGAGCAGGGCAATCCCGACGGTGATCAACCAGACCGACCACGCCACGTAGGCGATCGGGACGATCGTGCCGGCGAACGACCAGCCGGCACGTTCGTTTGGTCCCACGAACTCGAGCGATCCGATCAGCAGCGCCGCCCCGATGGGCAGGCCGGCCCACCCGATCCAGGGTGTGACCGCGCCTGCCTCCAGGATCGAGACGGCCACCACCAGCGTCCACGTCCCGGTCAGCAGGTACCCGAGATGCTCGCCGATGCCGACGCCAAGGAGGCGATGCAGCGTCGCGAAGACGACCTCGATAGCGTGGCGCTCGGCGACGGAATCGGGGCCATCCGCCGCGACGTATCGGCGAGCGAGCTCGGGTACCGCGAACGGCCAGCGAACGAGGCCCAGTGCCTGGACGAGGCCGGCTGCCGCGCCGACCACCACGCTCACGGCCGTCAGCGCCGGCCCGGCTCGCAGCGTGACCCCGAGGAGAGCGGCCAGTGGAATCATGGCGACCGCGCTCAGCAGGAGCGCCTGCCAGCGCAGGATGAGCGCCGTGCCGCCGGCGTCGAAGCGTCGGAGGATGACATCGGTCGACTCGCGCAGGATGCCCGGATAGTCGAAGGTCCGACCCAGCTCGAAGAACGCCACGTTGAAGGCGATCGGCACGCCGATGAGCAGGGTGGCCGCGACGAGGTCCAGCATGGTGGTCATCGTAGGGCACCGCACTTTGGACAGATCGGGGTCAGATGGTGACGACGACCTTGCCTCGGGCGCGCATCGTTTCGAGGTAGGCGAGCGCCTCGGCTGTCTTCCGGAGTGGGTACGTCCGATCGATCACCGAGGTGAGGGCTCCGGATTCCGCAAGGTCCTTGAGGACCAGCAGGTCCTCGCGCTTCGGCTCGGCGAAGAACCCGATCATCGCCGGACCACCGAACCGGCTGACGACGCCGCCGGCCACGATCCGCACCACCGGCCCGATGAAGGCCCCCCTCGACGCGCCGACGGTGACGAGCCGTCCGCTCGGCTTGAGGAGCCGCCGCATCGACAGCAGGGGTCGCGTCGCCCCGTTGTCGATGACCAGGTCGTAGCGCTCGCCGCTCCTGGTCACGTCCGAAGCGCTGTAGTCGACGACCCGATCGGCCCCGATCGATCGCACCAACTCGAGGTTCTCGGTTCGCGTGACGCCGGTGACCTCACCGCCGAGAGCCTTGGCGATCTGGACGCTGAAGGTGCCGACGCCGCCGCCGGCCCCGTGGACCAGCACCGACTGGCCTGCCTGGAGGAGCCCACGGTCGCGGATTGCCTGAAGCGCGGTGATCCCCGCGGCCGGGATCGCGGCCGCCTCCTCCATCGACAGGTTGCTCGGCATGGGGACGAACAGCGAGGCCGGGCCGCTGACGTACTCGGCGGCAGCGCGGCCCTTGTTGGCGAACACCCTGTCGCCGACCGCGAAGCCGGTCACCTCCGACCCCACCGCAACGACGGTGCCGGCGACATCGACGCACGGGATCGGCTTCTTCGGCTTCGTGAGACCGGCACTCAGGCGCGCGACGTAGGGCTTCCCGCGCAGCATGTGCCAGTCGAGCGCGTTGACCGACGTCGCTCCAACCCGCACGAGCAGGTTCCCGTCGGCAACCGAAGGGACCGGCACCTCCGACAGCCGCAGGACATCGGGGGAGCCGTATCGGTCGTAGGTGATCGCGCGCATCGTCGCACCCGGGGCTGCTATGGTGGCGGCATCAGTCATACAGTGTAAGGTAGTCTTACAGTGTAAGAGGTGTCAAGCGTCGTGTCCGATCCAGCCCTGACCATCCCGCGCATCCCGCTCAGTCGTGAGCGGGTGCTTCGAGCCGCCGTGGAGCTTGCGGACCGTGACGGGATCGAGGGACTCAGCATGCGCCGGCTGGCCCAGGAGCTCGGCGTCGAGGCGATGACGCTGTATCACTACGTCGCCAACAAGGACGCGATGGTCGACGGGATGGTGGCGATGGTCATGGCCGAGATAGAGCTGCCCACATCTGGGGAGCCGTGGCAGCCCGCGCTGCGCCGAACGGCGACCTCCGCGCACCAGGCCCTCATGCGGCACCCTTGGGCCGCGTCGCGCATGCTTTCGTCCGGCCTGACGCCCGAGCGCCTCAACTACATGGAGGGCATTCTCGGCTGCCTGCGCGCCGGTGGCTTCTCGGCGTGGAACACCCACCTGGCCTACCACGCGCTCGAGAGCCACATCGTCGGCTTCACGCTGTGGCTGGCCGGCATGAACCTTCCCGACAACCTGTCGGCAGTCGTGTCAGAGGTGCTCGAGACCGTCCCCGCCGATCAGTATCCGGCCTTCGTCGAGCACGTCCACGAGCACCTGCGCGAGCGGCGCGAGACCGATGTCGGCGCCTTCGAGTTCGGGCTCGACCTGCTGCTGGACGGGCTCGCGCGGACCCCCAGCGCGTCCTAGCTGGCTTCGTGTGCTCCCGAGGTCGAGACTTCAGCGAGGCTTGGCGCGGGCTTGACGGCCGCTTCATCCGTCACCCCCAGGCTCGTCTCGTACTCCACACCGAGCCGAGGATTGACCATGGTCGACTGGCCTGCCGATGATGAGATCGTCCTCGACACTGAGTGGGTGACGCCCGACGACTCCCCGCGGCCCGAGCCGCAGGAATCGTTCTCCCGCGCCGTCGGCGAGGCCTGGGAGTCGGGCCGTGGGAGAACGTTCCTCGACAACCTCCGCTGATCCTGAGCCGCGCACCCCGGGATCAGCTGCCTGCGCTGAGGACGACCTTTCCGGCGGGCCTGCCCGACTCGTGGTACCGCATCGCCGCGACGGCATCCTCCAGCGGGAAGACTCGGTCGACAGCCGGCGTCACCTTGCCCGCCTCGATGAGGGCGTCAAGTGCCGCCAGGTCCTCGCCGCGTTCGACGGCCGTGACCATTCGCAGGTCCTGGCGGATGAACCGGGAGAGAGCCATCGCGCGGAAATGGCGATCGAATCCGCCGAGCACACGGTCGCCGCCCTCGCCACCGACCAGGGCCAGCGTCCCCTCCGGTGCCAGTACCTTGCGGATCTTGCGAAGGGGTCGTCGGCCGGCCGTATCGATGATGACGTCCCAGCGCCGGCTCGAGGCGGTGAAGTCCTCCTGGGTGGTGTCGATGACGTCGACCGCACCGAGCGATCGGACCAGCTCGAGCTTCGGCGTGCTGGCGGCCCCGGTCACGGTGGCGCCGAAGGCGACGGCGATCTGCACGGCGAACGTCCCCACGCCGCCACCGGCACCGGTGATGAGCACCGACATGCCCGGACCCGCCTTCGCGACGTCCCGGACCGCCTGGAGGGCGGTCATGCCCGAGATGCCGACCGTTGCCGCCTGTTCGAACGAGAGTCGGGCCGGGCGGGGGAGGAGGTCGGACGCGCGCGCCACCGCGTACTCCGCGAAGGCCGCGCGGCCCCAGCCATACACCTCGTCTCCCGGCTTGAGGTCGGTCACCGACCCGCCGACCGACTCGATCGTTCCGGCGAGGTCCTGGCCGCGGACCGGCTCCTTCGGCCGCCGAAATCCGTAGCCCATCGCGCGGACGAGGAACGGCCGACCGGTCATGAGATGCCAGTCGCCGCGCGCGATACCCGAGGCATGGACCCGCACGAGCACCTCGTCGTCGGCGACGACGGTGGGTCGATCGATGGTCGCAATCCTCAGCACGTCGGCCGTGCCATATCGATCCTGCACGACCGCATGCATGGTGGCGGCGCGCGTGGCCGTCGTGGCGGGGGCTTCGTGGGTCAAGGCTGCCTGGGCTGACATCGGGCTGGTCTCCTCACTGCGCTGGACGTACAATGTAAGTGTACGGCGTAAGTTAGGACGTACGCCGTAAGCTTGTCAAGCCCCAACGTGAAGATGGCTTACCCTGTACGTCGAACCTCGCGAGGAAGTGGTCAGCGAATGGCAATTGCAACCGACACCGGCACGGAGGCCCGGGCGCCGCTCAACCGCGAGCGCGTCCTGCGTGCTGCTGTGGACCTGGCCGACCGCGAGGGGATCGGCTCGCTGAGCATGCGCAAGATCGGCCAGGAGCTCGGGGTCGAGGCGATGTCGCTGTACAACCACGTCGCGAACAAGGAGGAGATCCTCGACGGGATCGTGGACCTCGTGGTGAGCGAGATCGACCCGCCGCTCGAAGGCGTGCACTGGAAGGTGGCCATCCGCCATCGGATCCTCGCGGCCCGCGAGATGCTCGTCCGCCACCCGTGGGCCTCGGCGGTGATCGTGACGCGGGTCAACATCACCCCGACGATGATGGGCTACATGGAGACCACGTGCGGCATCCTGCGCGGCGGCGGCTTCTCGGTCGACCTGACCCACCACGCCATCCACGTCTTCGGGAGCCGCATCTTCGGGTTCGTGCAGGAGCTCTACGACGACTCCGAGGCCCTTGCCGAGAGTCCCGAGATCGCGCGGATGATGCTCGAGCAGATGTCGACCCATTACCCGTACCTGACCGAGGTCGCGACGCAGATCTCCCACGACGGTCCGCTCGTCGGCGTCGGCTGCGACACCCAGTTCGAGTTCGAGTTCGGTCTCGACCTGATCCTCGACGGGTTCGAGAGGATGCTCGCCGCCCAATCCCCCGCGTGAGCTCGTGGAGCACTCGCGCCCGGGGTCAGGTGGTCGAGCTGCCTGGCTCCGGCACGCCGGCTTCATGCCGGCCCGACGTGAAGGCACCGATGTAGACCCCTGCCAGGATGACGGCCCCGCCGACGATCAATGAGGGCGTCAGCTGCTCGCCGGTCAGAAGCGCCGAATAGATCAGCGTCGGCACCGGTTGCAGCAGAAGGCTGTAGGAGACCGCCGATGCGGTCCATCGTCCGAGGAGAAAGACGTACAGGCCGAAGACCGCCACCGATCCGCCGAGGACGAGGAAGGTCATGGCCGCCCACGTATCCGACTGCGTCGGCAGGGTCCATGCGTCACCGATGGCGGCCGATAGCGCCAGCAGGAGCGCCCCGCCGGCCAGCATGCCGACCGCGTTGGTGGCGATGGGGTGCGCCCGTGGGGTGAGCTTCACGACGACGCCCGACTCGGCGAGGAATCCCGCGCCGGCAACGACGGCCAGCAGCGACGGGAGCGGCACGTTGGCGTCGATGCGATCGTTCACGAGAAAGACGAGTCCGCCGATCGCGATCAGCATTCCGAGCAGAGCCCGGCCGCTGAACACCTCGAGCCCATGGGCGACCGCGAGGAACAGGGTGAGCAGCGGAACCAGGGCGACGATGATCTGGCCGGTCCCAGGCGGTGTCTCGCGAAATCCCCAGAACAGCAGGGCGAAGGCGGCGAAGAACCCGAGGATCCCGTAGACGATCGACCCGATCAGGCTCCGGCCGTGCGGGACCGGGACGCGGAAGACGACCATCGCGCCGGCGAAGATCGTCCCGGCCACCAGGAAGCGCAGCGCGGCCGCCCAGAGAGGATCGAGTTCGTCAACCGCGATGGCCACGCCGACCGGGTTCGCGCCGCCGATGAGCGCCATGGCCACGAACACCGCCGCGTTAACGCGCTGGTCACCGACGGCGGAGGGGACCGGGCTGCTCACCGCCCAAGGATAGGCGGCACCGATGGCGGCTCAGTGGAGGGTCGAGTTGCGGATCCGATCGGCCGTGACGAGCCGGGATCGACGTGGGGCGGCGATGCGCAGACGAACGAAGCGATCGACCGCGACACCACGCATGTGCATCCGGGCGAACTGGGTGGGCGGCCTCGTCGCCTCGACGAGCCGTGCGCGCAGGGCGGCGATCTCGGCGCGCGCATCATCGAGCCGCGACTCGAGCTCGCGCTGGCGCGCGATGCGGGCCGTGACGACATGGTGGGTTACCACGAAGAGGCAGGCCAGCACCGCCAGGGCCGCCAGCACGCGCATCTGATCGTCCACGAGTAGGACTCCCCGGGCACGCAACTCCGGGCCTCCCGCGGGGCACGCGGTGAACCGCCACCATACGGCCCGGTGTCAAGGCGCACCACCGCCTTATGATCGGTGGCGATGGCCGAATCGTCGCCGATCGACGGCTACCTCGCGAAGCTGCCTGCCGACCAGCGCGAGCTGCTGGAGGGCCTGCGGGCCCGGGTCCACCGACTGGTGCCCGACCTGACCGAGACGATGAGCTACGGGATGCCCGCCCTGCGCCACGAACGCGGGGTCCTGCTGTGGTTCGCCGGCTGGAAGCACCATTGTGCGATCTACCCGCTGACCGATGCGTTCCTCGCCGCGAACATCCACGAGCTCGAGGGCTACGGGCGGACGAAGGGGAGCCTCCACTTCACGTCAGAGATGCCGCTCCCCGATGAGCTGCTCGATCGGCTGATCCGCGCGCGGCTGGCCGATGTCGAGGGCACCGCGTAGCACCGTCGGCGGAGGCAGGTGGGCGCATCGTGCCGGTGCCGAACCCATGCTCCGCGTCGTACATTGCGGCCGAATGTCCGAGACCACTTCACTGAGCACGAGATCGCCGGGCCGTTCTACGAGCCTCATCGGCATCGGGGTAGGCCTCCTCTTCTGGTTCGTCTCGCTCACACCAACGCTCATTCCGCGCGGCTGGATCGTGCAGGGCGTGACGAGCGGTGCCTGCCTGGCGATCGGCTACGGCATCGGCTCGCTTGCCGGGCGATGGGCAGGCCGGGTCGGGAAGCGTCGCAGGCCCGCTGAGACGGTCCACCGGCCAACCAACGGTCGCCTGGTCGCGGGGGCCGCCGTGGCCTGCGTGGCCGTCATCGGCATCGCTGCGTGGACGACCTGGCAGAACGACGCGCGCGACCTCGTCGGAATGCCCGATCTCGCCTGGTGGGAGGGTCTGCCGATGGTGGTCCTGTCGGTGGGAGTCGCGACCGGGTTGGTATGGATCGGGGGTCGCATTGGCAACGGGCTGCGGGCGGTCGATCGGCTCGCCCATCGTCGGCTGCCGCCATGGCTGGCGATGCCGGGCACCATCGTGCTCGTGGCCCTCGTCGTCGTGCTCGGGGCGCAGGTCGTGTCCCGCAGCCTCGAAGTCGCGACGAACGTGGTGTACGAGGCCCTTGACCAGGGGACCAACCCGGGGATCGAGCCGCCCACGGTGGCGACGGTGTCCGGAAGCCCGGCCTCGCTCGTGGGCTGGGAGACCATGGGGCGATGGGGCCGCGATTTCGCCGCCGGGGTGACGAGTCGCGAGCAGCTGCTGGCATACCACGGAGCCGGCGCCTCGGTGCGCGACCCGATCCGCACGTTCGTGGGGATGCGGACGGCCGGCACCATCGAGGAACGCGCGGCTCTCGCGGTTCGCGAGCTCGAGCGCGCGGGCGCGTTCGAGCGTCGGGTGCTGGTGGTCTGGGTTCCGGCCGGGTCGGGCTGGATGGATCCGAACGCGGCCAGGGCCCTCGAGCTGCTGCACGCCGGCGACACCGCGATTGCGGCCATCCAGTACTCGTACCTGCCCAGCTTCTTCAGCTGGCTGATCGCCAGCAGCAAGGCCGTCGAGGCCGGAGCGGTGCTCTTCGACGCCGTTCACGAGCGGTGGGCTCAGCTGCCGCAGGCTGACCGGCCGCAGCTCATCGTCTTCGGGGCGAGTCTCGGGGCCGGCGGCGCCGAGACGCCCTTCATCGGTGCCGATACGGCGTCGTCGATCGCGAACTTCGCGGAGCGTTCCGATGGGGCCCTCATCGTGGGCAGCCTCCAGCGCAACACCATCCTGCGTCAGATCACCGACGCCCGAGAGCCCGGATCACCCGCCTGGGAGCCGGTGTATGGCGGCGGCGAGTCGGTTCGCTTCGTGTCCGGAGAACGCGGTCGATCAGGGCTCGATCCTGACTGGAAGTCCCCGCGCATCCTCTACCTGCAGCACCCGTCCGACCCGGTCAGCTACTGGGGATTCGACGATGTGTGGTCGGTGCCCGACTGGCTCGCCGAGCCGCGCGGGGTTGGGGTTCCAGAGGCGATGGGCTGGTTCCCCGTCGTCTCGACGATCCAGGCCCTTGCCGACGTGGCGTTCAGCTCGAGCCTGCCATCGGGCTTCGGGCACGACTACCGGATCGAGTATCCCGATGCGTTCGCTCGGGTTGCTCCGCCGACGAGCTGGACCGACGCCGACACCGCCCGCCTCGAGGCCTACCTGGCCGAGGGCACCGAGACCGCGTCCGGAGCGCGCTGACTCGAACTCACGCGCTGATCGTCGCCGGCACCTCGAAGCGCCCTGCCAGCCCGTCGTCCATGAACGCGGTCACGACGTCGATCGCATCCCCGTCGATGGCGAGCAGATGCACACCGATGAACCGATAGCCGTGCGCGGTTCGCTCGTACATCGCCAGCGCCGGACCACCGTTCGCCGCTGTCGGAAGCCCGTGCCATCGACCCTCGGTCCCGTCGAGGATCCCGTCGGCCAGGAACGCGCCGATGGCGGCGTGCCCCGCCGGTGCGAAGGGCACTGGCGGCATCTCGAGCGTCGCGTCCCGCTTCAACAGGGCGAGCAGGGCGTGCACGTCGCCGGATCCCCAGGCCCGAACGTAGCGGTGCAGCAGGTCGGCCGTCGTCGCGTCCGCCGGTGCCGTCGGGCGGGGCTTGACGCCGTCCTTGCGCATCGTCTGCCTCGCCCGATGCAGCAGGCTCGTCACCGACGACTCGGAGATCTCGAGCTGGCTCGCGACCTCGGTGGCCCGCAGGGCAAGCACGTCTCGGAGGATGAGGACGGCGCGCTGGCGAGCGGGTAGCCGCTGGAGCGCCGTGAGGAACGCGAGTGACACGCTTTCGCGCAGGTCGTATGCGGCCGCGGGGTCGGCCTCGACGTCGATGAGCAGGTGGTCGGGCAGCGGATCGAGCCAGAGCACCTCGTGGCCGTTGTCCTCGCCCGCCGCCGAGGGCAGCGTCCGTCGGCTGCGGCTGGTTCGCAGCGCGTCCAGGCAGACGCGCGTGGCAATGCGACGCAGCCACGTCCGCAGGCCCGCCTCGCCGCGGTAGCCGGCCCTCGCCCTCCAGGCCTTGGCCAGGGTCTCCTGGACCAGGTCCTCGGCCTCGGTGAATGAGCCACTGAATCGATAGCAATGGACGAGGAGGTCGCGCCGCAGCGATTCGGTCATCGGCCCGAAGCTCGCCTCGTCAAGGACCATCCCGGCTCGCAACTCGGTCATGCGCACAGTTTCGCCCAGGGGTCGCGTCTATGTAAGTGCCAATTCGGCCTCACCATCTGAGAGGAGTCAACGCAATGGCAACCTACCTGCTCGCCTACCACGGTGGTGGCCAGCCGGCGAGCGACGCGGAGCGCGAGGCGGTCACCGCCGCATGGACGCAGTGGTTCACCGGCATGGGCGGCGCCACCGCGGACCGCGGCAACCCGACGGCGGAGTCGAAGACGATCGCGGCGGATGGATCGGTCAGCCACGGCGGGGGATCGAATCCCGTCTCCGGCTACAGCATCCTGTCCGCCGATTCGCTCGATGCGGCCGTGGCGCTCGCCAGGGACTGCCCGCAGCTTGCCAGCGGCGGATCGGTCGAGGTCGCCGAGATCTTCGACGTCATGTAGTCGCGGCCGTTCGTCCCGGCAACTCGTATCGCCATCGCCCATGCGGCGGTGGCGATACCATTTCGGCCGAGGGGCCGGCGGATCGAGCAAGCACCTTGCGACGCGGACTACCATCAGCCCATGACGCAGCAGGCCCCGCCAGACGAGCGCGAGCTTCCCGGCGAGGCCGAGGCATGGCATCGCCTTCACGACATCATCGACCGAATCACACCCGAGGTCGCTGAGGAGGTCGGGTACTTCGAGGAAGGCTGGACCGCGAAGGACGCCATCGGGCATCTCGGTGCGTGGATGGCACGTGGCGCGACGGTCCTGCGCCAGATCGCGGCGGGCACGTATCGCGAGGGCGAGATTGACATCGATGCGGAGAACGAGCGCTTCCTCGAGGCGATGCGCGACATGCCGCTCGACACGATCCACCTCCAGGTCGCTGCCGCGCACGGCGAGCTGCTCCGGGCGTGGGCCGAGCTGCCCGAGGTGACTCCCGCGGCGGCGTACTGGGTGCGCAAGGCCGGTCCGGAGCACTATGCTGAGCACCTGCCCCGCCTCGAAGCCTGGGTGGAGGAGCTCAACCAGCGCCCACGCTAACCGGAGTGCCCCCTTGCCCCGCGTCATCGTCATCGCCGCATTGCTGGCGGTCGTCCTCGCCGGCCAGGCGACCCCGATCGCCCGTGCCGACACCGGCCTGACCGACGCCGTTGCCGCCACCTACTTCCCACGGTACGAAGACACCGAGCTGCACGCCATCGCGCATGAGCGCGTTGCCCAGCTCGCCGCGTGCGACTGTCTCAGCCACGATGGGATGGCGGCCGGCACGGCCGAGGTGATCGCCTTCAACAGCGGTTTCCCCAACCCCATCGCATCGGCCGTCGACCAGTGGCAGGGCAGCCCGCCGCACGACGAGATTCTCTCCAATCGCGAGTACGGCCGCATCGGCTGCGCGGAGCTGGTCGCCGACGGCACCCACTGGTTCGCCTGCGTCCTCACGTGGGGAGCGCTGCCGCGCGCGCCGACCCCGCCACCCCAGGGCGGCGGCACCACCCTTCTTCCCAACACGGCGCTTCCCAGCGGCGGGTGACGCCGGACCCGCGCGGGCCGAATGACGTAGCGCGTGGCGGCGCATCGGTCGATGGCGCGGACGTCGGGATCGGCGAGGCTGAGCGGGTCAACGACCAGCCAGGAGCTTCCTACAGATGCGTGCAGCAGCCTTCGTCGCCGGGACCGTCGTCATCATCGGCGTCTACCTCGTCATCGCGGCAAGCGTCGGCTTCGGGGCCGCGCCCATCGGCGTGGGCAGCCTGGCCATCATGGTCGTCGGGGCCGTGGCCTACGTCATGAGCGAGCCCGCAACGCCGCATACCAGCCTGACGACCGCGCCCTGGGAGTCCTGAGGCCCGACGCGTCGGCGCACTACACTCGCGCCGATGTACCGCAGGGTCGAGATCACCCGATACGTCACGCCGCTCCGTGAGGGGAGCTCGTTGCCCGCCCTGGTGGAGGCCGACGACGGACGCGAGTACGTCGTCAAGTTCCGGGGCGCCGGGCACGGTCCGAAGGCGCTCATCGCGGAGCTCGTGGCCGGCGAGATCGGGCGCACACTCGGCCTTCCCGTGCCCGAGATCGTCCTGGCGACGCTCCCCGAGTCGATCGCCCGTGGCGAGTCGCACGATGAGGTGCGCGATCTGCTCGGGTGGTCGATCGGCCTCAACATCGGGCTCGCGTTCGTTCCCGGCGCGCTGGCGCCGGACCTGGCGCGCGTTCCGCCCGAAGGCGCCGAATGGGCGGCGGACGTGGTCTGGTTCGATGATCTGACCATCAACCCCGATCGCACTCCGCGCAACGCCAACCTCATCGTGCATGGAGGTCGGACCTGGCTCATCGATCACGGCTCGGCGCTCTACGTGCACCATGCCTGGGCCGATCCGGACGCCCATGCGCGGCGGGCATTCGAGCGCATCGGCGAGCACGTGCTGCTGCCGCATGCCGCCTCGATCATCGACGCCGATGCCCGCCTCGCGGAGCGGGTGACGGCCGAGGGCATCGACCGGATCGTCGACGCGATTCCGATCGAGTGGCTCGCGGACACGACGTTCGCGGCGCCCGAGGCCGAGCGGGATGCCTACCGGCGCTACCTCGCCCTGCGGATGGAAGCGCGCTCGACGTGGGTCGGCGCGGCCGAGTCGGCCAGGATCGAGGTGCAGCGTGGCGCCGTCGCGTAGCGCCTTCTCATACGCCGTCATCCGGGTCGTGCCGGACATCGAGCGCGAGGAGTTCCTCAACTCCGGGCTCATCCTGTTCAGCCGGCCGCGCGAGTTCCTCGGCGCCAGGACCGATCTCGACGGATCCGCGCTCGCGATGCTGCGGGACGGATGCGACCTCGATGGCATCCGCGAGCAGCTCGCCTTCATCGAGGACCTGGCCGCGGGACGGATGTCGGACGGTCCGTTCGCGGCGATGTCCCAGTCGGAGCGCTTCCACTGGCTGACGACGCCCCGCAGCACCGTGGTCCAGCCCGGGCCGCTGCACGCCGGCGTCACCGACGACCCGGCCGAGACCTTCGAGCGCCTCTACCGCATCCTGGTCACGCGCTGATCGTGCGCCTCAGCCGGGCCAGCGCTCCCGGAAGACGGTCTCCTCGCGAGGCAGGCGTGCCTGTCCCGGCGCCGACTTCGAGCGCAGAGCCTCCGGCGTCGGGTGGCCGATGGCCACGACCGTGCGCACGAACCGATCCTCCGGAAGGCCAAGGAGCCGGGCCACGGCAGGCCGGGCCTCGGGCTTGACCCAGGTGATGCCCGCACCGAGGCCGAGCATCGAGGCCGCCACGAGCATGCGCTCCGCCACCCGCCCCTCATCGTAGGCGAGCGAGATTCCGCCGCCCGATTCGGCCGGCATCGCGATGGCGACCGCGGCCGGGGCCGTGGAGAGCGAGCGCGTGGAGGGCAGGCTGGACTCCGCGATCGTGTCGAGCGTTTCGCGCCGAACGATGATGACGAAGCGCCATGGCTGGCTGTTCCTGCTCGAGCCCGACCATCGGGCGGCATCCGCCACGGCCTCGAGCGCTTCGGTGTCGACCGGCTCATCGGTGAATTCGCGTGTCTGGCGGGCGCGCAGCAGGGGGCGTACCGTGTCCGCGAGCGTACTCATGTGGCAAGCCTACAGCGCACCGAACCAGGAGGGTGGGCATGACATCGGCGTGGCGGAAGGCGCCGGCGGAGCTGCGCGAGCGCTTCGAGGCTGCCGTCGCTGGGATCGAAGGCCTCGAGCAGCGGATGATGTTCGGCTACCCGGCTGGATTCATCGGCGGAAACATGACCACTGGCCTGCACCAGGAGTCGTGGATCGTCCGGCTGGACGAGGCCGCCCGCGCCGAACGGCTGGAAGCCGGGTGGGCGACCTTCGAGCCGATGGCGGGCCGCCCGATGCGCGAGTACCTCGCCCTTCCCGCGGAGGTGATTGCGGATCCGGCGGAGGCGCGTGCGTGGGTCGAGCGAGCCGCGGCCTACGTGCGAACGATTCCGCCCAAGCCGCCGAAGAAGCGCTGAAGTGGAGGAGCGGCCGCTCGGGCATACCGGACTGCACGTCCCCGTTGTGGGAATGGGGACCTGGCGGACCTTCGATGTCGGAGCAGATGCCGAGGACGAGGCGCAGTCGGTGGTCGACGCGGCGCTCGCGGGCGGATCGACGCTGTTCGACTCCTCGCCGATGTATGGCCGTGCCGAACGCGTGCTCGGGAGAGCCCTCGACGACCGTCGCGACCGGGCAATCGTCGCAACCAAGCTGTGGACCGACGACGACGCGGAGGCAGAGCGCCAGGCGGACTTCGCCTTCCACACGTTCGGCGGCAGGGTCGACCTGTACCAAGTCCACAACCTGGTTCGGTGGGAGCGTCGCGTCGACCAGCTCGAGCGGCGGCGCGACTCGGGTCAGGTCGCCGCGATCGGCGCCACCCACTACGCTCCGGCGGCATTCGCCGAGCTGGCGCGAGCGATGCGCAGCGGCCGGATCGGCGCGATCCAGGTGCCCTACAACCCCCGCTCGCGCGACGTGGAGCGGGAGATCCTGCCCCTCGCCGCGGACCTGGGGCTCGGGGTGATCGTCATGCAGCCGCTCGGCGAGGGATCGCTGGCCAGGCGCCCGCCTCCGTCCGACGCGATCGCCCCGCTCGCGGACTTCGGTGTCCGTACCTGGCCGCAGGCCGTGCTGAAATGGATTCTCTCCGACGCCAGGGTCAGCGCCGTCATTCCGGCAACGTCATCCCCCGAGCATGCCAGCGAGAACGCGGCGGCCGGTGCGCCGCCATGGTTCGGGCCCGACGAGCGTGACCTCGTGGCTCGGCTGGCGTCGTGAGCAGATCGGGCTCGCATCGGCGACCGCAGGTACCGGCCAAGCGCAGCAGGAGTGAACCATGGCGAGAGTGACAGGCATCGGTGGGGTCTTCATGCGGTCACGCGACCCTGCCGCACTGGCTGGCTGGTACACCGAGCACCTCGGGGTCGACGCCATGAGCGGGGACCAGGAGGCGGT